>NZ_MKJZ01000022.1:0-420084 GCF_001942225.1 Serinicoccus sp. CUA-874
TCCTTCGAGTAGGCGTGTGGTCAGAGACCGCCATCATCGAAGGAGCCCCGCTCCGTCCCCGGATTGGGGCCACAGGGTGGGGAATTTCAGTGAGCAGAACTGGGGAGAATCACCTGAGCGCCGTCACCGTCCGGCCCGCGGCCGAGGGTGTCCTCGGGCCGTTGCCCGATGTGACCGATGTGTTCCGCAAGGTCGCGCACGGCTTGCTCGAACTGTGGTGTACGAGGTCCCCAGTCAAGGTCCTGTAGGACGGCCTTGAACCCGAGCAAGAGATCATTGCCGGACGTGTACTTCGCTTGCAGCCAGGATGAAGCCTGTTCGCCCTGCGGGCGGCTCGCCGCCTTCAGACGCTCGTACAGCACACCCGTCAGGGGCCGGAGTAGCCGTCTGTTCGCGAGGTTGGCCGTCTTCTGGGTCTGCTGAGCCCCGGAAGGGTCGAAGAAGTTGGTGTATGACGCGAGCCGCTGCCTCTGGAGTGCCTGAGTCGCGGCGTCGTCTGTGATGCCATTTACGACTGTCTGCTGTTCCTGAGCTGCGACCACGTAGTCGCCGCGTAGGGCGGCATCGAACGCGCGCCGCTCAGCGCTGGCGGTGTCGGCGATCCGAGACGTGTCGTACCGGACCTGTGCCAGTGCGCCCTTGCTGTAGGCCACCCAGTCCTTATCGCGTTCGAGGCACTGCTCCATGATGTCGTGGAGGTCGTCTAGCGAGTCGGCCTCGACTTCGCTAGCGATCTCTGCTGCGAGGTCCAACTGCGCCCTCGTCGCGGGTGAGAAGAAGCCGCGTGCCTCCGGCGCATTGAGACGTTCGGCCAGCCGCGCCCCAAGGAGAAGGACCACAGCGTGATCCTCGTTCGACCGGGTGGCTCGTCCCATGCCCTGTTCCAGGCGCTGAATCTGTCGGCCAAGGAGGTTCGTTGATCCGGTCAACCGGGCCTGTGTCAGCCGCTCCGGTCCGTCGAGTGCTTCTGGTAGGCCATCCAGCACGAGGACGTGGCAGGCATCACCGGGCAGGTCGATCCCGTCGTAGCGGTTGATGAGCACTACTAGACCCAGTTGTGGGTTCTTGCGCAGTTGCTCGACGCCCTGATGAATGTTGTTGCGGTCCAGCACAAGAGCCGCGTCTTCTCGCCACCAGTCAGCGCGAGCGTGGCTCGGCACGATCACTACCACGTTCTGGTCCTCGGCCAGGTCCAGGACGAGATCACGGACCTCCTCGTCCGTCGCCTTGGGCACGAGTTGCTGTGGGACGAGGATCATCCGATCCCCGATGTCGCCAGCGCTCGAAGGAAAGATTGGCCGTGAGACTGACTCCGGTGCCGCGCCGAAGTGGCGGACCAGCACCGAGTCGTCAGCAAGCGTGGCGGTGAGGTAGACACGCCGCTGTGCCTGCGAGAAGCCGAGGAGTGTCTCTGTGGGATGGCAGGGCGGATAAATCTCGAACGCATCGCTGGTGATCACGGCGGTGCAGAGCGGGAGGCTGTCTACGACGAGCGGCCAGCCCCACTTCAGCGCGCTGTCCGAGATCGGATGGAGAATCGACAAGACCTGATCTTGCTTGTCCTGCCATGCCCAGAATGGAACCTCCTGTATCGCCGTCCGGCGGCGCGCTTCTAGGTCCAGCAGGCGGGACTGCTGCACGAATAGGTGACAGGTTGTAGTCACGCCGCCAGTGCGACGGTCGTGTTCATGATGGTCTCGAACTCGATGGGCGTCAATCGGCCTAGGCGGGCCTGGCGTCGGCGGCGGTGGTAGGTCCGTTCGATCCAGGTGACGATGGCGATGCGCAGTTGCTCGCGGGTGGTCCAGGAGCGGCGGTCGAGGACGTTCTTCTGCAGCAGCGCGAAGAAGCTTTCCATGGCGGCGTTGTCTCCGCTCGACCCGACTCTGCCCATGCTTCCGACCATGTGATGGCGGGTGAGCGCGCGCCGGAATTTTCGGCTTCGGAACTGAGATCCTCGGTCCGAATGCACGATGCAGCCGGCGGCATCACCGCGCATGGCGACCGCGTTCTCGAGCGCTTGGACGGCCAGTCGGGACTTCATCCTCGAGTCGATGGAGTATCCGACGATCCGCCCGCTGAACGCGTCCTTGATCGCGCAGAGGTAGAGCTTGCCCTCGGCGGTTTGGTGCTCTGTGATGTCCGTCAACCACAGCTCGTTCGCAGTCTCGGCGGCGAACACGTGCCGGGTCCGGCCGTGCTCATCGACGACCGCGCAAAGGTCGTCGTGCACTGGAGGACCGGGCCGGCGGTGCTTGCCGCGCTTGGGTTTCCCGAACGCGCTGAACCAGCCGTTGCTGGACGCGATCCGCCACGCGGTGCGATCCGACATCGTCTCACCGGCATCGCGGGCTTCGTCGGCGAGCAGCCGGTGCCCGAACTCGGGGTCGTCCCGGTGGGCGTCGAACAGCGTGTTCGCACGATACGCCTCCACCACCTCACCCGGCGTGATGGGGGTCGTCAGCCACCGGTAGTAGGGCTGGCGGGAGAGCTTGAGCACCCGACACGTCACCGTCACAGGGATCCCTGCTTCGGCGAGCTCCGTTACGAGCGGGTAGAACCTTTTCCCGGCAGATTCGCCTGCGACAGATACGCCGCCGCGCGGCGCAGCACCTCGTTCTCCTGCTCCAGCAGCCGGTTCCGCTTCCGCAGCTCACGGATCTCAGCAGCCTCGGTGCGGGTCTGGCCGGGCTTCGCGCCCTCGTCGACGTCGGCGCGGCGCAGCCATTTCTGCAGCGTCATCGGGTGGACACCGAAGTCTTTCGCGATCCGCTCGATGGTCACGCCGGGCTCGCGGCTCCTCGCGACGCGAACCACGTCGTCACGGAACTCGGACGGGTAGGGCTTGGGCACAGCAACATCCTTCCAGGCTCGCCGCTCGGGCAAGCCAGATCAGATGTCACCTATTCCTGCAGCAGTCCCGGCCGTTGGGCGACTGCGCTTTCAGGTCACCAGCGAAGAGTGTTAGCAGATCGCTGTACGCCTCCGAGTCGTCGTCGACGCGGAGCCGGAACACGTGGTCTGCCTGAGCGATGCAGGCGTGAGCGTCGTCAATGATCACCGCGCCAAGGCTGTGCGAGGGAGGCTTGGACACGCTGCCGCCGACTCCGAAGACGGACAGGCCGTTGAAGAGCTTCGCGAATGTCCCGACGAGCACCGCGCGTCCCTGCTGGTACTCGGGCGACCTGGGATCATTCGTGGTCGCGATCCCGACTCGTCCCGCCTCGGTCGTGACCTGTGCCGTCAGGAAGTCGTCAGGAACAAGATATGCAACGGGCCGGATACCCTCGTTGAGCCAACTGCGGGCGATGAGGAGCCCGACCAGCGTCTTGCCGCCTCCTGTGTTCATCTTGATCACGAGGTCGCGCTCGTCGCGACGGTCATGCCAGGCGGCCAGCACCTGGTCCTGGGGCCCTCGCAGGTAGTCGAGGCCAGAGACCTTCTCGGGTAGGGCGTTGAACAGGTCGCGGGGGTCGGTGATCGTGTTGGCTGGGACCGAGGCGCCCTGGCGCAGTCGCTTGAAGTTGACCTTGGCCATCGCGCGTTCTCCATCCTTCCCGGGCCCGTCCTCGGGCATGCTCATTCTCGCCCGCGCCTCCAACCAGCCGCGAGGGGCGCGCCGCCACGCCTGTCCAGAAGCGTTCGTTTCTGTCGCACCCCACAGCGCGGTAGCGAAGAGTCCCCGCAACGCTTGCCGATCAGCTCGCCGCCGAGCGAGTGATCTCGCGGTGGGGTTCGACCTCGACACGCTGCTGACGACGGCGCTCGGCACGCTCACGGAGGCGGGCACCGATGAGCAGGACCACGCTGACAGGGCCGATCCAGACCATTTTCAGGGCGTTCCAGATCGACCACAACACAACCAGGTGCAGCCACCTGGGACCGTTATCAGCGATGGCCTGCGCGCAGAGGTTCGCGATCAGCAGGTACGGGGTGGCGAGCAGCATCGCCGGGACGCCCCACCGCAACCCGCGCCTAGTGCGAATCGCGTCCAGCAGGATGTTGGTCGGCATCCAGGCGCGCAGGAGCAGGCGGGTACGAACGCTAAGGTTCCAGATCAGACGGATCATCGTGGACAGTCCTCTCCTCGGGGTTCCGTAGCGAACGAACTTCCCTGAGAGGGCCTTGTCGCCGAAGCGATGGGCCATGCCGCCGAACCTGTCGACGGCGCATATCTATGGCGCTACCTAGACATCATTCTACGACTGCACGCCGACATGAGGAAGGGCGCTGGCGACGGCCACCATCGGCCGCGTGTGCTCAGAGGCTCGGCCCTTGCCGGGTCGGGGCAGGTAGTCGGTGTTGCTGGTGGTGTTCGGGCTGGTCGGCGAGCTGGCGAAGTGCGGTCTCGGCTCTGGCGCGGTCGATCTTCTGTGCCGTGTTCTCCGGCGCCGGGCCGAGGGGCATGTCCTCGGTGAGGCCGTACCGGTCGCGGTAGGCGGCGACGGTGCGGGCGTGCCGGCGCCATGCCGCTGCCTTGCGGGGGTCACGCGGTGGCTCACCGAGGGTCCGCGTCCAGGGCTCCGCGGCGTCGCGCGCGGTGTCGAGTACCGCGTCTGCGCGGGTCTCGATCAGCTCTCGCCGCTCATCGAGGGCTTGCCGCATGTCGCGGGTCATCGGGCCGTCCGCGGAGGGGATGAGTCCGGCGATGAGCCGTGGCGTCTTGCGGGTGCGGCCTGAGCCGGCGGGGCGTGCGGTGGCGCGCGCAACGCGGTAGTGGAGGACGGAGGCGATGTCGTCGGCGTCTTCGAAGCCTCGCGCGGCTACCAGGCGCGGGAACAGGGTGTCGAGGTCGTGGTGGTTGGCCTCGGCGCGGCGCAGCTCGGCGGTGAGCGCACCGAACGTCTCGGACTCGATCACGGCGTCGATCTGGTCGGCAGTCAGACCAGAGGCACGGACGAGGGTGGCCCAGCGGTCTCGTTGTGCTGCGGCAGCAATCGTTTCGTACTCGGCGGCGAGCTGCGCGATAGAGCCCCAGTGCTCGTGTTCGGCGGTGATGGTCTCGTGTGCGGACAGCTCGGCCCCGGTGTGTTGGAGCACGCCGAACAGGACGGAGCGTCCGGTGGCGTCGGGGTTGTCGCCCGGATGCGGGTGGGCGTGTTCGTCGGCCCGGTCGAGGATGACGTAGGCGTGGTTGGAGTGCTTGCCGCGGGTCATCGCGACGTAGAGGTTCTCCCGCGTGGTGGTCGGCTCCACCAGCACGTGGGCGGTATCGACCGTGACGCCCTGCGCCCTATGCGCGGTGATCGCGTAGCCCAGATCAACATGGTCGGTCACGTAGCCGGCGGGCAGGACGATGGAGCCGCCGAACCGGCGGCCGGTCTTGCGGATGGTGACTGAGCCGTCGTCGCGGACGCCGGTGATGGTCCAGGTGTCGCCGTTGCGGACCCAGTCTTTGCCGTTGCGGAGGCGGCGGTCGTTGCGGCGGGTGATGATCGTGTCCCCTACCCCGGCAGTGGTGCCGTCGTTCAGCTCGACCTCCCGGCCCGGCTTCAACGTGCCGTCGAGGATCAGATCGGCACGGGCGCGCTGGTTGAGGGCGCTCACGTCCTCGCGGGTCTCGGCCACCAGCACCGACACCAACCCTCGCTCCCGGTCGGCGCGCCAAGCGGTGTAAGCGGCATCGGTCATCACCTCGGCGTCACCGTCGCGGATGCGGTCGTGGTCGAGGTAGGTGTCGATCACCTGCGTGCGTCCGTGCCGCAGTGCAAGGGATGCGGTCTTCTCCCAGGCGTTGGTGAACCGGTGCACGTCGACCAACTCGGGTGCATCGCCGCGGTCACCGACGAGAAGTCCGAACGCGCCGCCGGCGTCCACGGACTGGAGCTGTGCGTAGTCGCCGACCAGGAGCACCTTGGCCCCGGCTCGTTGGGCCAGGTGCGTGATCCGATCCAACGACAGAGTGCCGGCGAGGGAGGCTTCGTCGATGATGACGAGCTGCCCCGCCTCGAAGTCGGTGCCGTGGACGAGATGGTTCTGCCACCACTTCGCGGTGTTCTCCGTCGCGATCCCGAGGTCGTCGGCGAGAACCTGCGCAGCCACCGCGGACGGCGCGAGTCCAACCACGGAGCCCTTGCCGTGTTCCTTCTCCCACGCGCGCCGCAACGCGAACATCGCGGTGGTCTTCCCGGCGCCGGCCGGCCCGACCAGCACATCGAGCATCCGGCCAGAGACCGCGATCCTCATGAGCGCGTCGGCCTGATCCTCACCGAGCATCCGCCCCTCACGATCAGGCTTCGTGGTGACCTTCTCGACCGTCGCCAGCGGCACGGTCGGTCCGGTCAGGGCGCGGGAGCGTTCGAGCAGCCGGTCCTCGGCCGCGAGCAGCAGCTCGGAGGAGAACACGGTCGAGTGCTTCGGGCGGAACACGCTGGTGCCGTCCACCCGCCGAAACGCGGCCGGGCTCGTGACGAGGTCGGGCGGCGTCAACCGCAGCGATGCTTGCTCGGCGGCGTCGGCGATCATCCCCACGACGGCTTCGCGGTCGCGCATGGTGGCGAACCGCCAGCCCATCGTGTGCCGGGACGCCTCAGCCATCAGGTTCCACCGCCGCCACGTCGAGCGCTTCTCACCCACCACCTCAACCACGGTCTGCCCGAGTTCGGCAACGACCTCCAGCGGCACGTCGTCGGCACGCAGCAGCAACGCCTTGTCGTTGTCGGTGACAGTGCGCGCCCATCCGGTGGCGTCCTGACCGAGCACCCCGGTCGCGCGGGTGCGCCACTCGGCGGTGAGGTCGGCCAGCGACCGCACCTCCTTCTCCGGGCGTGTGGACAGGGTGGCTTGCGCGCGGAGCTTGATGATCGTGGCCGTGGAGGGCTGGCGACCGTGCCGGGCGACATACTCGGCGATCAACCGGTCCTTCTCGGCGTCGATGTGCCGGGCACGAGTCGAGAACTCCTGGACCAGCTCCTCCGGCACGGTGCTGATCGCCCACGCCGGGTTGCGGTCCCGGCCCATGTCGCGGGCTTCCCACTCGACGCCGAAGGTGCGCGTCATATGGTCGGCGAACACCGCCTCGTGCAACTCCGACAGCGCGACCACCGCGGCGTGCATCGGCCGACCATCCAAGCTCCGCCACTTCCCGTCGAACGCGGTCTGCACCTTGTTGGAGATGACGACGTGGGTGTGCAGATGGGGGTCGCCGGCGCGGGAGTCGAAGTGATCGAACGACGTCGCCACCAACCCGGTCACGTCAACCTGCGCAACGGCTCCGTCGCCGGCGGTTGCACCGGACCGCGTGGCTGCAACCTCCCGCTCCATGAACGCAACCACCTCCGCAACCGCCGCATGATGCGCCTCCCCGATCAGCGCCTGCGTCCCGGCATCAGCAACCGCCCACAACGCCGAGGCCGACTTCGGGATCGAGAAGGTGAAGTCGAACCCCGCCACCGCACGGCGCCTGCCGCGCTCGGTCTCCTCGGCCTCGATCCGCGCGACCGCCTCACCCTTCGCGCCAGGGCTCAGGCCGGGGTCGAGGTCGGCGATCCGGGCGTCGATCCGCTCCGGCACCGACTGGTAGGCGGGGAACGCGTGCCCGAGCGGGTCGCCGGTGATCGGGTCACGACCCATCCCCATCAAGAGCTGGAGCTGGGCCTCCGAAACCCGATCACCCACCGCGAGCTGGCCCTGGCCGAAGGAGGCGACGCCGGCCCCGAGCCATTGGCCCGGTGGTGTGCCCGCCTCCACGTAGTACCTCGTCAACGGCGTGGACAGCGCACGGTCGCCGTCCGCGGCCGCGACCGTGCGCAGCAGGTACTTGTAGCCGTCCCCGGCCGACATCACCCGCATCGAGACCGTCATGCATCGAAGGTGCGCGCGGCGACGATCGTGGCTCGTTGCATGGTGGTCGTGTCGCGCGGACCTCGTTCCGCCTCGGTCGTAGGATGGAGACGTGACTACGGACACACGGCACGAGCGGTAAGCCAGTTATCTGTGCTGCGCTCGCTATATAGAGGAGTAGAGCATGGCGCAGGATGTGTTTGTCAGCTTCGATTATGACCATGATGCGCGCCTGAAGGACCTGCTCATCGGCCAGGCCCGACTGCCAGATAGCCCGTTCGAGGTGGCCGACTGGTCAGTGAAGACTGCGAGCCCGACGTGGCGAGAGGACGCACGTCGTCGTATCCGCCGCTGCGACCAGGTCATCGTTCTCTGCGGTCAGCACACTGCTAGCGCGACAGGCGTGAGTGCTGAGATCGAGATCGCCCGCGACGAGGGTACGCCGTACTTTCTCCTGAAGGGCTACAACGTGACGTGTCAGCGGCCTACGGCAGCCTTGGCGAGCGACAAGCTCTATGACTGGACTTGGGACAATCTGAAACTGCTGATCGCTGGCAATCGATGAAGGAACCCACTCACGACACAGTGGAGCTCTACAAGTTGGCTGTCGAGATGGCCGATCGAGTCTCCGCTCGGCGCGGCCATGCTAATCAGTTCTACCTGACACTGCAATCGATCCTTCTTGGCGCTCCTGCTTTAGTTCAAGCAGTAGGATCACGAGGTTCCATCGAGCCGTTCTTGTCTTTTCTTCTTTGCGTTGTCGGCGTCGTCACAAGTGCGACCTGGTGGCTCCAACTGAAAAGTTACCGCGACCTAAACAAGGCGAAGTTTGCTGTCATCAACGCAATTGAGGAAGAGTACTTCGAGGTGCGTCCGTTCTTGGACGAGTGGAATCAACTTAAGAGTGACCCGATCGCCAGATGGCGTCCTAGATACGCTGAACTTGGTACGATCGAGAGAGTCGTCCCGGTCGTGTTTCTGCTGATAAACTTAGTGCTGGCTGTGATCGTATGGCTCTGAACTATATCGACGAGATCGCCGCGCGCATCGAGGCAACACTGGATCCGGAACAGCGACCCGACGACGACGCTTGGGCTCTCTATCGTCTGTATGCGTTGCTTGTACTGGTGAAGGGCGTGGACGTCTCGCTTGAAGACGTCCATGACGCTTGGTCTGTATGGATGGCGACGATCAATCCTAAGCACGATGCCCTCGTGCCCTTCTCTTCGCTCGATCCTGCGAAGCGATCGGAGGATGGTCCTTACGCGCAAGCGATAGCAGCCGTGGCGCGAGTGCTGAATAGTCAGTCGTTCGACGGCACAGGAGCGCGTTGATCTATGGGAAGTGCTGCACGCCCGCCGTCGTCACGTGCCGTGAAAGTCGAGATCGGACGGCAGCGCGTTGACGGCGATGACTCGCGTAGGTTCACGCCCGCCGCCATCACTTTCGATACACGCGCTCACACGCTGACTACCGAGATCAAAGATGACTGGGAAGAGCAGATAAAGAAGCAGTGGCTAACTAATCAATCGCATGTGAAAGAAGCGATTATCTACCAGTTCGGCATCGAAGACTTCGAGCAGAAGATTCGCGATTTCACCGATCTCGGTGTGGCGCCCTGGTCGGTTGTGGCGCTTCACAACGTCTACCTAGCGCAGGTGCGTAACGCCTTTGTCTCGGGGAGCTACTACTCAGCGCTTCTGGGGGCCTGCGGCTTGGTGAACGAATACTGAATCAGCTAGTCCTGACATTGCGAGACGACTACTCATCGCATCCGGCGACTAAACACGTTGCTGGAAAGAAATCTCTCGATGACTGGCAAAAGTGCGTGCGGACGCTAAAGGAATGGGGTGTTCTCGACGAAGAGACCGCCCGTGACTACTTACGTCTCATGCGCATGAGGCACGCAGCCGTGCACTATCGCTCTGATCTCGACAGCGGTGACGCGCGCGACGCCGCACTGGCCGCTGTCGTTCTGTTATGCGAGCTGGTCCAGCGAATCTTCAGCCCTCATGGCCGAGATGAGAACTACTTTCCAGGCCCAATCGGACGCTCCTACGTGCGCCGTGATGCTGAAGCCATTCCTTTCGTCAAGCACTTCATACTCCCAGCTTGCGTGCTCGTAAGCCCTGTCTATCGATTCGTGGCCTCAGCGTCGGAACCAGGTGGATTCGCTGTCTACGACGATCCTGAGTACGGCCGCAATTCACCCTCTCTCAGCGATGACCAGTTCGCCGAGCCGTCGCGAGCGAGCCCTCAAGTTCAATACCCGTTCTGACCTCGGACAGCAACACCGATCGTGCCTCATGCCGCGGCTTAGGTGCTCATGGCGACTGCATCTTGACCTCGATGGATGGTGCTCGGATTTCGCAACGCGGGCATACCTGAGCATGCGCACGGATGGCGCTAGGTGTCGAGAAAATCCCACTCACTGCCAAGGACCCATCGCAACGCAGAGATTTTCCCGTTGAGCATGCCAAGTTCGAAATCTGAGTATGGTCCTAGCTCTCCCGGTTGCGTGTAGGTCCCCTCAACGCGTGCTCGCCCCTCGCCGGCGATTTTCCGTAACCGTTCGAGCCCGGCATAGTCGCCAGCATCCTCCAAATGGTACTCGTGTTGCAGTGAACGGTGGTACCAGATGCGATCGAAAAGCTCCTTCTCAGCGTCTTGGATTTCATCCAAGCGTCGCGGCTCCTCCACGAAATCGGTATCTGCGAACAGTTCCTCGATCTCTGGACTGAAGTGGTGACGAAGGACCCCGTTCAATCCGTCGACTCCCAGTGCGTAAGTGGAATGCTCCGATGCGAAGGCTGCCGAGATGTCTGGATGCGGCAGCCGCTTGTCCCCATTGGGTAATGAGAAGTCCTCGCTGTTGGACGTAACGAACGCATGGGGGTGTTGCGCAAGATCGACAGTTGCAATCGCGGTTGCGTACAACTCGAGCAGCAACGCGTCGGCGACACTGTTGCGCGAGCGGTGAAAAGGTGCTCGCTTCGAGAGACCTCGTTCGACCGCCGCGTGGCGTTCCGAGTCCGTGGCCTCCACTGCGCGGCCACCACGGAGCAGATCGAGGACTTCATCGAAGTTGCGGGTCGTCATCGCGCCAATCAGTGGTGCGTGGCGTGCAAGGTCTTCAACGGTCCTGAGCGCCTGCTCGGTGTCGGTGCCGCCGAAGTCATCAAGATCCTGTCGGATCAGTTTGAAGCGCTGAGCGACACTAGCGGTCATCGACGCCTCGACACGCTCTCGATTGCGCTCATACTCCTCGATGACGAGCGACGGCACGATCAACTCGACCTCACCCTGATGAACAAGGACGCGGAGGGCAACGATCCATCGCTGACCGTCACGTCGTTTGGACAGGTCTAGCCACGTCGAGGTGTCAACCAGCAAGTTGAGCATGGTACTCACGTTATCCGTCACCGACAGCTCCGAGCCGTAGTCGGCGACGAGGCGGGGGTCCGAGGCGCACGACGAAGGGGGCACCCTCCCTCGACCTGCAAGACGCGTGGCAGCTCAGAGAGGGCTGAGCGGGGAGACGGATCGGCGTCGGGCTGCCGGTCGAGAGCGGACGCGCTCCGTCGGGTTATCGGCGGGGTTCCGCGGGCGACCAGGCGGGATCGTGCACCTGGCAGGTGATCAGCCCGGCGACAGGGCGCCGTGAGGGGCTCGGGTTCGGGGTCACCGAACTGCCGGAGCCTTCATGCACGACCACACCCCGTCTGGTGAGCGTCGTCTGCGGGTCGGGTCGCTGTTGTCTCGATACGGCGGACTCGATCTGGCTGTCAAGTATGTCTTCGACGCCGAGACGATCTGGTTCTTCGAGATCAACGAACCCGTCGCCCGCCACTGGCCCGACGCGCTGAACCTCGGTGACGTCACCAGCATCGACTGGAGCGCCGTCGAACCGATGGACATCCTCTGCGGTGGCTTCCCCTGCCTCAATGTCAAGCCTGGGAGCGAAGCGCTCGGTCAGCGTACCCGGATGTCGCACGGTGTCAGTGCTGGGTGTCGTAGTGGTCGCGATGGGTCTGGACAGTGTCCATGTGGTCTTGCGCCCAGACCCTGAGCTGCCGGGTGGTCCGGTGGAGCGAGAGACCGAGGTCTGTGAGCGCGTAGTCGACGGTGGCGGGGACAGTCGGGGTGACCGTGCGGGTGATGAGGCCGTCTCGTTCCAGGGATCGAAGGGTTTGGGTGAGCATCTTCTGGCTGACACCGGCGATGAGGCGGGAGAGTTCGGAGTACCGCATAGACGCCGGCTCGCCGACGCTGCCGGTGCCGTCGCCGCCGAGAGCACAGAGGATGAGCACGACCCATTTGTCGGCGAGCCGGTCGAGGAGCTGACGGCTCGGGCACACCGCGAGGAACGCGTTGTACGCGCTCTTGGCCCGCTCGCGCTTCTCGGCCGCGGTCGTCGTCGCCATCATGTCCGCCTTTCCACAGGAGGTAACGCACTCCGAAGTGCGTACTTCCCAGAAGAGAGTTGCTCTCCAACACTGATACAAGACGGTGCGGAGCACCACCCCTGATCCGAACAAGGAAGGCACGACACGATGACCACAGCGTCAATCACGCTCCCGGCGGCACCTGGAACCTTGGCGAACGGAGTGTCACCCGCTTCGGCTACGGGGCCATGCAGCTCGCGGGACCCTGGGTGATGGGGCCACCGGCTGACCATGACGGCGCGATCGCGGTGCTACGCGAGGCGGTCGCGCAGGGCGTCACGCACATCGACACCAGCGACGCCTACGGCCCGCGGGTCGCCAACGAGTTGATTCGTGAGGCGCTGCATCCGTATCCGGAGTCGGTACTGATCGCCACCAAGGTCGGCGCGAACCGCGACGCCGAGGGCGGCTGGCCAACCGCGCGCACTCCCGAGGAGCTGCGCCAGCAGTTCCGGGACAACCTTGAATCCCTGGGGGCCGAGCGCCTCGACCTGGTGAACATGCGCATGGGAGATGCCAACGGCCCCCAGCCAGGCTCGATCGCCGAAGCCATGGAGACCCTCGCCGGCCTCCAGCAAGAGGAATTGATCGGCCAGCTCGGAGTCAGTAACGTCACCGCTGAGCAGGTTGCCGAAGCCCGCGCGGTGACACCGATCGTCTGCGTGCAGAACATGTACAACCTCGCCAACCGGTGGGACGACCATCTGATCGACAGCCTCGCCGCCGACAACATCGCCTACGTCCCCTTCTTCCCCCTCGGTGGGTTCTCCCCGCTCCAGGCCGATGCGCTCACCGCCGTGGCAACCCGTCTGGAGACAACCCAGATGGCTGTCGCCCTTGCTTGGCTGCTGCAGCGCTCGGAGAACATCCTCCTCATCCCTGGGACCTCGAAGGTCGCGCACCTGCGCGAGAACATCACCGGCGCCAGTTTGTCCCTCACAGAACAGGACCTCGCCGAACTCGACAACATCAACTCCTGACGACCCGATCCAATCAGGGAGACGCCTCACGCAGCCCGACGCATGTCCGGGACATCGTCCTCCTGACCACGGCAACTACTAGTGGACGTGGGCATGGCTCTCGATCTCGGCTCGCACTTGCGCCATGTCGAGCGCCCGTACCTGTGTGATCAGGTCGTCAAGCGCGGGCCTCGGGAGCGCACCGGCCTGGAAGAACACCCTGATCGAGTCGCGGTAGACCGCGATTGTTGGTAGCGCGCGGATTGCGAGTGACTCAGACAACTGCTGCGCCGCCTCCGTGTCGACCTTGCCAAAGAGGATATCCATGTGGCTCTCAGATGCTGCCTCGTACACCGGCGCAAACGCCTTGCATGCACCGCACCAGGTAGCCCAGAAGTCAAGGATGACGATCCCTTCCCGCTCGGTCACTTCGCGGAAGTTCTTGTCTGTCACATCAACCGTTGCCATCTTCCGTCCAATCGCTCGGTGAGCTAACAATGGACCCCAGGGTCCACTCTCATGATTGCCGATCTTCGCGAGCGGCGCAAGCGCCATGGGCCTTAAGCCAAAGGGCTGCCGGGAGAGCGCAGCGCCTTCCCTACGCGTTCGACTTGAACGTGTTCTGGACCCTCAAGTCCACAGATTCTAGGAGCCGGGCGAATCTCAGGGTCGCTGCGCTGGCCGAGCGGGGTGGGGCGCAGTCACGCAGAGTTGCTCTCCGTCGAGTACGCCCGCACCTGTGCGATGGCCATGTCGAGGACCACCCGCATGGGACGGACGTCTCGGGCCGTCTTAGCGAGTAGGTAACCTCCTTGGAGAGCAGCCAACAGCCCAGTGGCCAACGCGTGCGCCTCGGCGCTCGGGATTAGCACGCCGCGCTTCTTCAGCTCTTCAATCGCATCAGTCAAGAGTTGGAGCCAGGCGTCAAAATGAGCAGCAATGACTTTCCGTGTGTCTTCGTCATGATCAGCGATCTCATTCGCCAGCGCTCCTAGTGGGCACCCATAGGCGCCGTTTCGGAGCGCATTGCGTTCAACTAGCTCATCGCGCCAGAGTTCGAGTCCGCGCAGCGACTCGACCCTCGCAAGGCGACGGCGCTGCTGTGACAGCAGTGCCTCTGCACGTGCCTCAATGACTTCTTTCACCAGTGCGTCCTTCTCAGCGAAGTGCTGATAGAGCTGCGACTTCGACGTCCCACTCGATGCACGGACGTCGGCCAGAGTCGTCGAGGCAACGCCGCGCTCGTACATCAACTGATCGGCTGCCTCGATAATCCGTGCCTTCGTTGCGGCGCCGCGCGCCGTCAAGCGGCGCGGGCGGGGGCCGCTGGCGCTGTCAGTCATACCCCAAGGCTAATCGCCTCGGGTTGGGCGGTCTCTCGCCCGCACTCAGGTGCCAACGACCATCGGCGTGGACCACCCTTGCGAGCAGCCGACGAGAGCCTCATGTCGTACTTCAGGATCGGGGCCCTCGCGGTTGGGCATGGCTGTGCAGTCGTCAACCGTCACCGGACCCTTCGGGGGCGGCGAGGCGGATCTCGACCCCAGATGCCCGGGCCCAAACCTCAGAACCTTGCTATGTTGCCACGCTGGGCGAACTCCGCTCCGGTAGTACCCAGCCGTCGCGGGGGAAGTGGCACGTGTAGCCGTTCGGATACTTCTCCAGGTAGTCCTGGTGCTCGGGCTCCGCCTCCCAGAACGGACCGACCGGCTCGATACTGGTAACTGCCTTACCCGGCCACAGACCCGATGCGTTCACATCCGCGATCGTGTCGCGGGCGATCCGCTCCTGCTCCGGCGTCACCGGGAAGATCGCGGAGCGGTAACTCGTCCCTCGGTCGTTCCCCTGACGGTTCAGCGTCGAGGGATCGTGGATCTGGAAGAACAGCGCCAGGATGTCCCGATAGCTCGTCTTCGAAGGGTCGAAGACGACCTCGATCGCCTCCGCATGGCCTGGGTGGTCGCGGTACGTCGGTGTTCGTTCTGCCCACCCGTGTACCCGACGCGGGTTCCTAAGATGCCCGGCTGGCGACGGATTAGGTCCTGCATGCCCCAGAAGCACCCGCCAGCCAGAACGGCTGTCTCCGCTCCCGAGACCTGCGCGATCGCTCCGCTGTCGTTGGTCCCGCTGGTCATGCGGTGGCTCCCTTCGTAGAGTCCTGGTCGGTGTCGAACAGTGCACTGAACTGGCCGTAGCCCTCCTCGACGAGCTTGGAGGCAGGAACGAAGCGCATCGCGGCCGAGTTCATGCAGTACCTCTGGCCCCCGGCGGCGGCGGGTCCGTCGTGGAATAGGTGCCCGAGATGGCTGTCGGCGCCCGCCGAGCGCACCTCGGTGCGGATCATGCCGTGCGTCCGGTCCGCCTTGGTCGTGACAGCGTCGGCGGCGATGGGCGCCGTGAAGCTCGGCCATCCCGTGCCGCTGTCGTACTTGTCGGTGGACGAGAACAGCGGCTGACCCGAGACGATGTCGACGTAGATGCCAGGCTCGTGATTGTCCCAGTACTCGTTCCGATAGGCCGGCTCTGTGCCGTCCTGCTGCGTCACCCGATGCTGCTCGTCGCTCAGGCGGCTGAGCAACTCAGGGGTCCTGCGGTAGTCGTTGGTGGTCACTTTGGCTCCTCCTAGCAGGTGACGCGCGGCCGCGCCATCACGTGCTGTAACGGACCGGGCGGTCCAACTATTCCACATGTCCTGCGTTAGAGTCGAGGCCAGACGATGCGTCGCCCCCGAGGCGGGGCGGCTGGTCTCGCGACGACCGACAAGACCGATGTCACGCGGCTGCTAGGGTCAAACCAAGACTCCTCGGCGATGCAGGTCCGGCGACAGAGGTTGGAGAGGAAACGGCATGAACGAACCCGAGGACCTGGGTCAGGTGACAGGAAGTATGGACCCACAGGACCAGAATCAGGCTGGTGGCGCCTTCACGGACACAGGCGCACGGCATGACGAGCCCGATGCCAGGTCGACGAACCTCGAGGACGGCACGTCGTTCTCGATCGCAGTGGATGCTCAGGCCAGCGCCTTCGTCGCAACCAAGGATGGCGTCGAATTCGGAGCCGTCCCGTTCGCGGACAAGAACGGCAGAGTGACGCTGTTGGCGACCTCGATCCTGCCGGACTACCGAGGACAGGGCTTGGCGACCGAACTCACCCGCAGGGTGCTGGACAGCATCCGCGCGGAGGGCAAGAGCGCGACCGTGAGGTGCCCCGTGTTCCGGTCCTTCATCGAGCGCAACCCCGAGTACGCCGCCATGGTGGACATTCCGGGCACTGGACGGGACGGTCGCGACGATGCCTGAGCCCGGCACCGAAGACCCGAAACCGGTACTCGGGAGTCTCCGGTTCGAGAACACTCGCTTCGACCCAGACATCACCCCGTTCCACGAACTTGCCAAGGACATGGCCGCACAGTTCGGGTACGCCGCAGAGCTGTCGGCGGACCGTGTCCTGCTACAACTCCTTCGTCTGCGCGTCGCACAGCTCAACCCCTGCTCCTACTGCCTGATTCTCCACGCCGAGGTGGCGGCCAGGATCGGGATCCGGTCCGAGCAGACCGCACACCTGGCGTCGTGGCGCGAGAGCGCCATGTACTCGCCCGGGCAGAGAGTCGCGCTCGCCTACTGCGAAGGTCTCACCTTGTTCCGTCACGAGGAGATTCCGGCCCTGCACAAAGAACTGCGGCTCCACTTCACGGAGCGCGAAGTCGCCGAGATCGCCGCGGTCGTCATCAACATGAACGTGTGGACCCGCCTAAAGCTGGCTCAGGGTGCCACTCCGAGCCTGGCGTCGTCCGGAACACCTACCCAACATCGCTCCCTCGTGAGCGACGCCGACCGTTCGCGCGGGCCACAGTAGAGAGTTCCCGGAGGAAGGGGTAGCCATGACAGTGATCAACAGCGGTTTCGGAGGACGAGGTGGCTCCAGTGACCCGCGACTGCCTCCTGGGCAGACCCACGTCTACGACTGGCCGGTGCTCTCGACGGGACCCACGCCCAATGTCGACGAGAGCCGATGGAGCTTCACGATCACGACCGAGGACCAGGTCGCGCACCGATGGAACTGGAGTGAGCTTCAGGAGGTGGGCGTCGAAGACATCGTCACCGATATCCACTGCGTCACCCACTGGTCGAAGCTGGACATGGCTTGGCGTGGCGTGCCCATAGACCGGCTGTTCGAGGATGTCGAGACCAGTTACGACTATGTGATGGTCCGTAGTTACGGCGGATACACCACCAACCTCCCTCTCGAGGATCTGCTCGATGGTCAGGCATGGGTAGCCACCGAAGCGGAGGGCGAGCCTCTCAGGCCCGAGCACGGAGGTCCTGCTCGACTTCTCGTGCCTCACCTCTACTTCTGGAAGAGCGCGAAGTGGGTTCGCGGGATGGAGATGATGCCCTCGGACGACCCGGGGTTCTGGGAACAGAACGGCTATCACCTCCGTGGCGACCCGTGGCGGGAGGAGCGCTACTGGTGATCACCTCTAACCGAGTCCGGTGGCACCTCGGGCGGGTGATCAGTCGGCAGTTTGAGACCGGCTCGGCCGTGCGTCTTGAACTGGCTGTGCCGACCTGGCCTGGAAACGACGCCGGAGCTCATCTCGACATCCGGCTCACGGCACCGGGCGGGTACCAGGCGTCCCGGTCTTACTCGCTGGCGTCTTCGGGTGAGTCGACACGGGTCGTGCTGGTGGTCCAGGAGCTACCCGGGGGCGAGGTGTCGCCGTTTCTTGTGCGTCAGCTCGCGGAAGGTGAAGAAGTCGAGGTACAAGGACCGCTCGGACGCTTCTTCGTCTGGATCCCCGCTGAGCCCGAGCAGTCACCGGTTCAGCTCATCGCGGGCGGCTCAGGGGTTGTGCCCTTGTTCTCGATGGCCTCGGCGCGTGAACGTGAGTTGAAAGGTGCTGAGTTTCGGCTGCTGTACTCGGTCCGCAGTCCGCGCGATGAGTTCTTCGCTGACGAACTGGCAGAGCTCTCACGAACCGTCGTCGAGATTGTCTACACGCGCGAGTCAGCACCTGGAGCGGGCCGGCCACCTGGACGGCTGACGCGTGAGGCGCTCGCAGCGTCGACCTTTCCCGCGTCGCTGTCGCCACGCATCTTCGTCTGCGGACCGACATCGTTCGTTGAGGCCGTCGCCGGTTGGCTTGTCGAACTGGGCCACGACCCCACGCAGATTCGTACGGAACGATTTGGAGGCAGTCGATGACTCACGTCGACGGAAACGCCCTCGCGGGTGCGTTCGCGACTGCTCTCGGTATCGAGATCACTGTGACGGTCGGCAGGTGCCGGGGCTGCGGCAGCTCTTTCAACCTCGCCTGCGCGCATGTCTTCATCACGGCCATGGGTGCAGTCATGCGATGCGGCCATTGTCAGGCGGTCCTGGGCGTCATCGTCCGCGGTTTCCGAGAGACGCTAGTGAACCTCTCGGGCCTGGACTACATCAGGGTGCCCCGCCTATGACTGGTCCGCTCGTCGCGATCGCGGCTTCTACCAGGCAGGAGGCTGCGGACTGATGCTTCGCATCTACGACAGTGCTGTCCGGGAGCTACGTAGCTTCGTCCCGCTAACCCCAGGACGAGTCTCCATCTATGTGTGCGGGCCGACCGTGCAGTCCGCGCCGCACATCGGGCACCTTCGTAGCGCCCTCGTCTACGATCTCTGGCGACGCTGGCTCACCCACCGCGGCTACGCGGTCACCCTCGTTCGCAACGTCACCGACGTCGACGACAAGGTTCTGGACCTAGCAACCGAGACTGAACCATGGTGGGCACGCGCCTACCGTGTCGAGACGGAGTTCGCGCGCTCGTACACCGCGTTGGGTGTTCTCCCGCCAACCCATGAACCCCGAACCTCCGGTCACATCCCGCAAGCACTGACCCTGATCGAACGACTCCTTCGCCGCGGACACGCCTACGTCGCCGGCGACGGCTCCGGCGACGTCTACTTCGATGTCAGCAGCTGGCAGGCATACGGCACGCTCACCCGGCAGACCCCCGACGCGTGGTGGACCCTGACGAAGGGCCTGGCGGGGCAAAGACCGATCCCCGCGACTTCGCGCTTTGGAAGGGAGCCAAGCCCAGCGACCCAGCATCCGCTCGTTGGCGCTCACCATGGGGAACCGGCAGGCCGGGATGGCACATACAGTGCTCGGCGATGTCCAGGCACTACCTCGGCCGTGCATTCGACATCCACGGAGGTGGCCTCGACCTGCGGTTCCCGCACCATGAGAACGAGCTTGCCCAGTCCACCGCAGCAGGCGAGGAGTTCGCCAAGTACTGGGTGCACAACGGCCTCGTCACCGTCGGCGGTCAGAAGATGGCCAAGTCGCTAGACAACTCTCTGTATGCCGACGAACTCCTCCGCCGCGTCGGCCCGGCGACCCTGCGTTACTACCTGCTCAGCGCGCACTACCGCAGCGCCTTGGACTATCACCAGGAAGCCCTCGCGCACACCGAAGCTGCGGTCACGAGAATCGCGACCTTCCAGCGCCGCGCACGAACACAGCTCGCGAACACAGCATCCGACGTCCCGAAGCCGCCCATTGCCTTTGCGGCCGCGCTCGACGACGATCTGAATGTTCCAGCGGCGCTCGCGGTATTACACGACCACGTGCGCGCGGGCAACATCGCTCTGGATAACGGCGATGCAGCTGCCGTCATGTCCGCGTACGAATCGGTGCTCGCGATGACCGAAGTGTTAGGAGCCGAGCCCGGCGGCTTCACGACCGCCCCGCGAGCCGACGTGCAGAGCAGCACGATCTCTACCCTCGTCGAGGTCCTGCTCGCGAATCGCTCTCATGCGCGAGACGCAGGAGACTTCTCCACAGCCGACCGCATCCGGAACGAACTGGCTAGTGCTGGGATCGCCATCCAGGACCACACCTCCGGCACCACCTGGACGCAGGCGTAGCCAGCTCGTGCACGATGGCCGAATATTCCCAGTCCGGGGTGATCCGATCAGAGCAGGAGACCGAGTGAAGCGTCCGCCAGACGTCGAACCGTCATAGAGGCAGAGCTGTCTCGCTTGTCCGCCACAGTGTCGGTACCAAGCGAGGCGTCAACCCACGCCTGCACAATGGTAACCGCGGCCGGAGCGTCCAGGTCGGCGGCTAGTGCCGATAGCACGGCCTGCACGACCGGTGCTGCCGGCGCCCCGCTACCGAGCGCCAGGGCACGCCGCCACTGCTTCAACGTGACGAGTGCGGCAGGGAGTTCGGCGTCTGTCCACTGCCAGCTTGATCGGTAGTGGTGCCGCATGAGGGCGAGGCGGATGGCCACAGGGTCCACTCCTTGCTTTCGCAGAGAGGAGACGAAGACCAGGTTTCCGCGCGACTTCGACATCTTCTGGCCGTCGTAGGCAACCATCCCGGCATGGACGAAGGTCTGCGCGAACCGATGCTGTGGATGAATGACATGACCGAGTCCTGCGGACATCTCGTGGTGCGGGAATGCCAGGTCTCGTCCTCCACCCTGTACGTCGAAGGATGGTCCCAGATATTCCTGGGCGATTGTGGTGCATCCGATGTGCCATCCGGGTCGTCCCGGCCCCCACGGACTGGGCCAGAACGGCTCCCCTGGCCGCTCGCCGCGCCAAACCAGACAGTCGAGCGGATCGCGCTTGCCTTTCCGGTCGGGGTCACCACCACGCTCGGCGAAGTCCTTCAGCATCACGTCGCGGTCGAGTGACGATATACGGCCGAAGGATGGGTCGGCAGACACCTCGAAGTAGAGGTCGATCCCCACTCGGTAGATGGAGCCGCGTTCTTTCAACATCTCGATGCGAGAGATGATCTTGGTGACGGTCTCGGCAACCCCGATGTAATGCGCGGGTGGCAGCACGCGTAAGGCTGTCATGTCCTGCCGGAATCGCTCGATCTCGCGTTGTGCGAGATCACTCCAGGGAATGCCTCGCGCGTGGGCGCGTTCCAGCAGCGGGTCATCGACGTCGGTCACGTTCTGGACATAGATGACATCGCGCCCAGCGTTTCGAAGGGCGCGGTTAAGCAGATCGAAGCCGACGTAGGTGGCCGCATGGCCGAGATGAGTGGAGTCGTACGGTGTGATACCACAGACGTACATCCGCGCGGCGTCGTCCGGCCGCAACGTCACCAACGATCGCTTCTCAGTGTCATAGACCGAGACTGCGGGCCCGTGCACATCCAGGCGTGGAATCTCTAAACGGGGCCATGCCAACATGTCGTGGTCCTCGTAGTCGATGAAGCCACACCAGAGGATTCGGCGTGGATTCCTGATCCTGCTGACAGAGTGTCGCGAGGGGTCATGCGGGCGTCCACCCGCGCAGGAATGCCAGCACCTTGGCTTCGGATACCTCACAGGGCCGTAGGTGCTCTGCTTTGCGAGTGCGGTACACGTTGGCGCTGATCAGGTCTTCGCCTCCTAGCTCTTCGGCCGAGATGCTGATGCTCTGGCCCTGCACTCGCGTGGTCCGGGTCAATCCGTATGAGCGACCTTCGTATGCGACGACGGTCCAGCCTTCAGGAACCCGGTCGACCATTGCCCGCAAGCTGGCCGTGGCCTGACTCGCACCATCATGCTCGGGAGGCATCGAGTGGAGAGAGCTCGAACTGTGAAAGGCCGGGGCAGAACTCCTCCTCACGGCATGGCTCGTGGAATCGTCCGCGGGCTCTGGGACTCGTGCCTCAGAAGGCATGTGCTCTCCTCCGCAGTTCACTCTGCGGCGCTCAGCGCGACGCGGATGGAGTCGAGAGCCATGTCGAGCGCGATTGCCATGCTGCGCTCGTCCCGTGTGGTCTTGACGAGGAGGTACCCGCCTTGGACAGCCGCCATCAGACCGACGGCGAGTTCCTCAGCATCTGCGTCCGGCCGTAGCTCGCCTGAGTCCTGCATGCGCTCCAGTCCGAGACGGAACCAGTGCTGCCAGACGCTGAATCCTCGCTGGAGATTCTCACGCGCAGTCTCAGACCGGCCAGCGATTTCGCTCGCCAGCGACCCCATCGGACAGCCGTGAGCACCTCGCCAACCACGCACTCCTACCACGATCGCATCCCGCCAACGCTCGAAGCCGCGCATCGTGCGCAGGTCGTCGAGGAATGGTGCCTGCTCGCCAAGCACCCGCTCAATCTGGGCCCTCACGACTGCCTCAACCAACTCGGTCTTGTCCGAGAAGTAGTGGTAAACCTGAGACTTGCCCGTTCCACTGGCCTCTATGACATCGTCAACGCTGGTGGCCTCGACGCCCTGCGAGTACATGAGATCGGCGGCTGCCGCGACGATACGCAGGCGAGTGGCCTCGCCCTTGGCGGTCAGCCGTCGCGGCTTCTTCTCACTCACCGTGCTCCCGATCTGGACTGAACCCGCCAGCCTCGGAGGTCACGATGAGTCCTGCGATCGAGTGGCTCCCGTCCGCGGTTTCTCAGCCGTACCGCCACCTCCCGGTACGTCAACGGCACCTGACGACCGGTCGCGTTCCCACTGCTCAAGAACCGAGTTGATGGCATGACTGATCGAGTGCAGATCGGCTTCGGTGTTCTGAGAGATGTGGAACGTCTCGATGTCTCGCGCACGGTCCCGGTCCGACTCCCGTCGCTGAGTGAGCAGAATCAGCGGTCCCTGCAGAGCCGCGACGATCGCCAGAGCCGTTCCTAGATAGTCCAGCATGGCCGTCGGGTGGGGATAAAAGAGCGGCAGGATAGTGTTCACGACAAACCACGCGAGAATCGCCACCACCAGGATTAGCAGGAACGGCCATGAGCCCGCGACGCTCGCCACCCAGGCAGCGGCCTTGTCTCCGGGGCTCGACCGCGCTTCTCTGAACATGCTGAGTTGGTGCCCGCAGTGCGGGCAAGCGAACATCTCGCGGCCAACGCTGTCGTTGGAGTGGTCGCCCGCCTCCGGCTCGGCGTGGTGTCGAGAAGCGCTGCGGGAGCCAGGGCTATCTCCCGTTCCAGCGTCTGGTGATGGTTCTGTCCGCTCGTCGCGTCCCGGCTCGGTCATCGCTCTCGCTCTCCCCGGGCGCTCTCCCCGGCACTGGCGCGTTCCTGCGCGATTTGCTCACGGAAGCGCGCGTCCTCCTGTTTCACCGCTGTCGCACCGAGTAGGACCTCGTCGATCTCCGCGCCGGGGATGATGACCGCCCCCGATCCGTCGGCGAGAACGTAGTCGCCCGGCATGATGCCGACACCATCCAGCACCACGGGAACGTTCGCCTGGTGTGGAGTGATCAGCGCACCGCCAGCCTCGACCGCTTCCCCGGCGCAGTACGCGGTGAACCCGTACGTTCGAAGCTCGGCGTAGTCCCGGAGCCGGCCATCTGTCAGCACCCCGTCGAGCCCGTAGTGGTGAACGCGGCCAAGCTTCGTTCCACCACCGACCGAGACGCCTGGATGGCCGTTGGTCGCGAGCACGAGGACCTTTCCCTCGGCGTCGTCGCCAACCGCCTCACGGATCAGCGATCGGAAATCGTGTACAGCGGGGTCGACGCTGGCAGCGCAACTGGGGAAGAAGGCGATAGTCACGACTGGTCCGAAGAGGACCCTGCCGGGGGTGGGACTCTCCAGCCCCAGGATGTGCGCACGGTGGCGGTGACGACGACCCAGCGCATCGACCACGTCGGCACAACTGATCTGCTCGGCCTGGGCACGCCGATGCTCGGCACCCCAACCGTTGGCCACACGAGGATCTCCACTCACAGCACATCACGATGCCAGAGCCATTTATGTACCGTCAAGTACGATCTTTGATACCAATGGCGTGAGTATGGGTTGGGAATCTCGCAGCCTGCGATGCCCTAGTTAGGTCCAAGACTGAGGTAGAACTCGTTCTATAGTGCGCTAAGTCTCCCGCGCATGACGGTGACATCTCCCGCTCGGGAGCTACGACACGTCTCACCCCCTTCGCCCGCGACTCGACACCGACGCGGCGACCGCGAACTCAGCCACAGGCGGTCAATTGTACTATCTGCTACATTTTTTACCGTGATGCCCGGTGGGAGACCACACACGCGGCAGAAGCCGTGGCAGGCCCTTGGGCGGGGATCCAAGCACCATTGCTGCCGGAGGAGAGGACCAAGAACGCCGACTATGACCACCCCGACTTCACCATGGCGCGACCGGTCGGCCAGTGGGCTGCTCGCCGCGACGCGCTGGGGTAGGGCTGCCCGACCCCCCCTCTGGGGGTCAGCCCCGTGACGTCTCTGGTTCCTAGACCTCGTGGCGCCCCACCAGCGACCGCAATGAGAGGCTGCGCGCCATGACCCGGCCCACGCCTGGTGCGGGTCGGCCGTAGCAGGCATGTATGCCTTCGGCGCGCCTTCAACCAATCATTGCTCGCACTTGCAGCATCCGTGTGCCTATCGCGCCCGTGGCGCATGACTGCGTCAAGCTGATCTTCGTCCGCGCAGGATCTGCGATCGTGCTCAGCGAGTTTGGTGAGAAGCCCGTCTGCGCCGGTGACGTCGTGGCCCTGGGTGCCAACACCCTGTGTGGTGGCGAACCCGAAGATCTTGTCACCGTCACCACGCTCTACCTGGACCGAGACTACGTCGTCGACCAGGTCTTCTGGCAGCATGCCGAGCTGCTTGCAGACCGGCTCGATGCCCATGACTTCGCCGACGAGATCTACTCCGAGTCGGCCCAGATACTCCGCCTCGGAGAGAACCGCACTCGGATGTTCACGCCACTCCTGGACGAGCTGGTCGCGCTCAGTGTTGACGGACCGTGCACCAAGAGGTTCTACCGGACGCAGGCCCTGCTCTTTGCCGTGCTCGATGTCGTGAGCCCGTATGTGAAGACCTCGCCCGTATCACGAACCACGACCCAGAAGAGGACGGGTCGTCCTGGCACACCACGTTACCGGCGGTTCGCGCCCCTGCGGGCCGAGGCTCGCGAAGCGCTCGACCTGCTTCGCAATGCACCGGCCGAGGACTGGACACTCGGTCGACTCGCCGCCGGAGTACATCTATCGCCCTCACAGCTCGGGCGGATCTTCGTGGACGCTTACGGCAAGACCCCCATGACGTACCTCACTACTGTCCGAGCCGAGCATCTGGCTCGGCTGCTGCGTGAGACTGACCTGTCTATTGAGGCAGCGATGCGCGAAGTGGGGTGGCGCAGTCGCGGTCATGCCGCGCGGATGTTTCGCCACGCCGTAGGTGTCACACCAACTCGCTATCGGCTGATGATCCGGCAGAGAGCGGCCGCCTGATCCTGAAGGTACACATCGCAGCGTCGACGGTACGGATCTCCGCATCCTTCCCGCCTGCTGGCAGGGAACGCGCCAAGGGCTAGTAGTGGTGGGGACTCGCCGGGTTCACCGCCGTGCCTGACGGTCACATGGCTTGTTTCGTTGTCCGTCTGCCGTTGCTGGTTTTCGCGGCGTACCTGATGGTCACCGAGCCTGGTCGGCCCGGTGCTCAGGGTATCGGGAGGACACGCCGATGGCGAAGACACGAGAGCAAGCGCAAGCCGCAAGAGAGGCCAAGCTCGACGAGCTGCACGAGAGCCTGACCGGCGCGGTCGAAGAACTGGTGTCCGGGCCGGATTGGGCGCGCGCGTTGACGTTCGCGGCCCGGTTCCGATCGAGGAGCTTCAACAACACCCTGCTGATCTGGGTCGCCCACGCGGAAGCATACGAGCAGGGCCGGGTGCCGGAGCCGTTCCCCTCGTACGTGGCCGGCTACAAGCAGTGGCAGGCCCTCGGACGGCAGGTGGAGAAGGGCCAGCCGGGCTACCAGATTCTCGCGCCGGTGACGGGCAGGTTCGCCTCGGCTACACCGCAGGATGCGGAGTCTTGGCGCCGGCTCGGTAAGGGTGAGAAGCCGCGTGCCGGTGAGGTGGTGCGTTCCAAGATGGTCGGCGTCCGACCTACATATGTGTGGGACGCGAGCCAGACCGCCGGTGACCCGATCCCCGAACCCCCGGCACCGCGGGTGCTGGAAGGCGAAGTGCCCGCCGGGTTGTGGGGCGGTCTGGCGGCGCAGGTCGAGGCGGCCGGGTTCGCGGTGCTGCGGGTACCGCACGAGGGCATGATCCACGGCGCGAACGGGATGACCGACTACACCGCGAACACCGTGGCGGTGCGGGAGAACATGGATCCCGCCGCGCAGGTCAAGACCCTCGCCCACGAACTCGGCCACGTCCTCCTCCACGGCCCCGACGCCGAGGATGTCCGTCAGCATCGCGGCATCGGCGAGGTCGAAGCCGAGTCCGTGGCGTTGATGGTCGGTGCCGCCCACGGAATGGACACCTCCGGGTACACGATCCCGTACGTGTCGACCTGGGCGACACGGGTCGATGGCACGGAGCCGGTGGAGGTGGTCAAGGCCACCGGGGAACGGGTCCGCAAGACCGCCCTGGCGATCCTGGACCAGCTCGACACCGCGCAAGTCGGTGACGGTACCCCGCCCGGTTTGGACCGGGCGGCGGCCCACCGCGAGACACCCGCGCACGTACCACCGGCACCGGAGCCGGTGCCGTCGCGGCAGGTGGCGTCGCTGCCCGAACCAGGTGCACGCCCCGTCCCGGTGCCGGCGCTCGAGGGGCGGGGACTGTGATGGCCGAGCACGGCGCGGTCTCCTCAGTGCTGCTGCGGATGAGCGGAGCGTGGCCGTTGTCGGCGGCCGCGCGGGAGTTCGCGTCGGCGGGGGTGCCGGTCTTCCCCTGTGTGGCGTATGGGAAGCGGCCGGCCACCGGACACGGGTTCCACGACGCCACCACGGACCTCGATCAGGTGCAGGCGTGGTGGCGGCAGTCGCCGGGCGCGAACATCGGTGTCCCGACCGGCGCCGCCTCCGAGGTCGTCGTGGTGGATCTGGATGTGCACGGCCCGGTCGACGGCCGGACCAGTTTCGACCGCGCCATGCGCGCCGGCCTGGTGGACGGGTGGGAGCTGCTGGTCCGCACCCCCACCGGTGGACTGCATGCCTACTACCCGGCGACACCCGGGACGGAGCAGCGGTCGTGGCAGGCCGGGCGGGCCGGGATCGACTTCCGCGGCGACGGCGGCTACATCATCGTCCCGCCCTCGACCCGCTCGATCCAGGGCACCACGGTCGGCTACCAGGTCGAGACGATCAACACCCGCCCCGCCGGCCTGCTGGACTCAAACGCGCTGCGGGACTTCCTCGACCCCCGCCCCGCACCTCGTCCACGGCCCGAGACCTGGCAGCCGGCGGGCCGGGACGATGCGCAGCGGCTGGCGGCGTGGCTGGACCGGCAGGACACCGACCGCAACCTGAAGCTGTTCTGGGCGTCCTGCCGTCTCGCCGAAGGCGGGGTCCCGCTCAACGATGCCCTCGACGCCGTGCTCACGGCAGCGAAGTCGGACTTCGGGCCACGAGAGATCACCGCCACGGTCCGGTCCGCCTACCGCACCGTCCGCGGCGAACCTGCCCGACACGGCCCATCGTCGCCGCCGGTACGCGGTGCGTCGCCGCAGGTCGCGGACGGCTGGTTCCGTCGCGACGCAAGCGCCGCAACGGGGACATCGAGGGTGCGGGGGCTGTGATGACCACCCCGGCCGCGAGCAGCACGGTCGCGAGCAGGACGGCGGGTCGCCGATGGGCGGTGATGACGGCGGTGTCGGGGACGGTGTTCATCGCCGCCGGCGCGTTCTGGCTGTCCTTCACCGCGCTGGCAGACCTCGCGGCCCGAAGCGGCATCGGTACAGAGCAGGCGTGGGCGTGGCCGCTGATCGTGGACGGCATCATCGTCGTCGCCACCGTCGCCGTCGTCGCCCTCGCCGGCCAGAAGTCGGCCTGGTATCCCTGGGCGCTGCTGATCGGCGGCGCCGCGGTGTCGGTGACCGCCAACGCGATCCACGCCGTGGTCGCCGCCGACGCCGACGTACCTGGCGTACTCGCTGCGAGTGTGGCGGCGGTGCCGCCGGTGGTGCTGGCAATCACCCACCTGACCGTCATCCTCACCCGCCCCACACCCGACACCGCCAGCCTGATGACCCCGCCAGTCTCGCGGCGCCCGAACCCGCGGTCCTCGACGCGCCGACGCAGCCACGCCGTGTGGAGCTGACCGTGCCACCCCGCCCAGATGACCCGCGCCCGGAATGCAGGCGCCCACAAGTGACACGCCAACCGCCGCAACGGAGCGAAGGAGCCAGGCGGCCGAGCTGCGGCGGCGGGGCTGGTCGAACAAGCGCATCGCCCGCGAACTCGGCGTGCACCCCTCCACGGTCGGGCGCTGGTTCGCCGGTGCGCACCTTTCTGACAGCAACGATGGTGAGGAGGCGACCCGATGAACGGGAACCCACACGAACAACACGAGCGGCGACGGCCGATCCCTGAGCCCGAGCGCGAACGGGAGCTGGCCGAATCGACCGGCACGCCGGACGCGGTGGGAGCCGCGCACATTCGCCGCGACGACCAGGAGCACACGCCCGCTGGAAGGCGGGCGCGGGGTGTGGAGTGGGTGCGACCCACCGACCTGATCGCCCGGCACGGGGCGACGCTGTCGGGGCGGGGTATCGACTTCGAGGCCGAGCTGGCCCGCCGCGCCCGCGCCCCGATCGCGAACCGGCTGCAGGACCTCACAGACCGGGCGCGACGGTTGCCCCCGTTGTCCGCCTTCGGCCGCAGCGGCAACGCGTCGTCGGGGCCGGTACGCGCTGGTGTCGGAATGAACAGGTGACCGGCCATGACCACCACAACAGACCACGACGAGGCCGGCGAGGGCTTCACGACCAGTGAGGGCCTGCGTGCGCTGCTGAACCGGCTGCATGAGGCGGGCGAGGGCGCGTGGGCGTCCGATCCGTCCGCGCGGGAGCTGATGGCCTACGCCGCGGAGAAGTACACCCCGCTGGCGCGCAAGCACGGCCTCGATCCGTGGGAGGCCGCATCTGCGGCGTTCGACGCGATGCAGTACGCCTCCACCCGGCGCGCGGACGATCCGTGGGCGATGGTCACCCACGGGGTGCGGATCACCTGCATCTTCGAGGAACGCGCCCAAGGACTGCTCTGCTCGGTCCACCAAGCCCGCCGCCCGCACGTGTCCGCGTTCCACGACCCGGAGCGGTTCGCCGACCGGGACAACCCGCTCACCGACTACCACCCCGCCTTCCACGTCACCGACCCCACCTCGGCGGACACCGAGACCGACGCCCGCACCGATGCGGACGACAACGGCAGTTCCGGCGGCGGGTCGGATCGGGCGTGCATGTCCGCGGGATCGGCGGCCGAGGACGCCATCGCCTTGCTGTGCCTGCTGGGCTGGGCGCCGGAGACCGCGCGGGCCTCGGTCGAGCACGTGTGCGGGGCGCTGATGCGGGCCGGCACCCGGCAGTCCGCGTATGAGGGGCTGCGGCGGGGCCGGCACGCCCGCGTCCTACTGGACCTGCCCGGCCGATCCTGGACCGTGCTGCTGCGAGCGCTGCTCGGCAGCCCACACCCCGCCTACGCCGCCACGAACGCCGGGAAGGGGGTGCTGCTGCGGCTGCTGATCGGCGAGACGCTACCGGTGCTGCTACGCGACGACGACCTGGTGCTCTCCCTGTCCCTCGCCGCCCCCACCCACCGTGACCGTGATCGTGGCGGGGGTGATGTGCTGTGAGTGAGGTGCAGGCCGGCGGAGTCCAGCTCGACCGGGTGGTGGACTCCATCATCGTCGGGACACGGCACCGCGCCGACCTGGGCGACATCGACGCCCTGGCCGCCTCCATCGAACGCGAGGGCCTGCTGCAACCGCTGACGGTCACCATCGACCGAGTGCTGGTATGCGGGGCGCGGCGGTTGGCGGCGATCAAGAAACTCCGCTGGCGCACCGTCAGCGTCTGGGTTCGCTCGGGCCTGTCGGATCGTCTCGGGCAGTTGCTGGGCGAGCAAGACGACAACATGCTGCACAAGCCGCTGACCCAGCTCGAAGCCGCCGCCCTGTACCGGGAACTGAAACAGGAGATGGCCGAAGACGCCGCCCGGCGGCAGGCCGCGACCCGCTTTACCAGCGACCACCAGCCCGGAAGCGACGGTGGTGGACAATGTCCACCACCGTCAACCGGGCAACTTGGCAAGACCCGCGAGCAGGCCGCCTCCATGATCGGCGGCGGCGCCTCCTACAAGACCTTCGAGCGGATCGGCTACCTAGAACGCATCGCCGCCGACCCCGCCCAACCCGAACCCCTGCGCGCGCAAGCTGCCGCGGCGTTGGAGCAGATCGAGGCCGGCGCACCAGTGCACCCGATCTTCCAAGCCGTCCGCGATGCCGCGACCATCGCGCAGGACGTTCGGGAGGCCGACCTGCACCAGATGGCCGACGAGGCCGTCGCCCGCGCCACCGCCGCCAAGAAGCAGAAAGACAAGACGTCGGCGCCGCGTCCGGTGCCGCTGACCGATGTGGATGGGGAGCCGGTGCGGTATCCGGTGCGGGCGTTCATCCACACCTGGGGCGAGCTGACCCAGTGGTGGACCCACTACGACCCAGACCAGCTCGCCACCGAGCTGACCGACGAGCAGATCGAAGCCTTCCTCGACACCGCCGAAGGCACGAGCCGGTTCGCCGACGAGCTGCGCGCCGCCCGCGACCGCGAACCGGCCGACGACGCGCCCTCGGGCCGGGGGCACCTGCGCGCCCTCTGACCGACCCGTTCTGAGTGCGAGGGAAGGACCAGCGCACCTGTCGGGTATGAAGACTCCCTTCGCTGCGTCTGATGCTCGTGCCCGGCGCCGGCTCATCGCCCTGGTCTCTGCGCTGGTGGTGATCGTGGTGCTGGCCGGGGTCGGCGTCTACGGCCTCCTGGCCGGGCCGCCCACCAGCGATCGCAGCCCCGACCGTGGCGGCGGCACACCATCGGCTCCGGTGGTCATTGCTCCTGGCGAGCCGACGCGACCGGAACTCCGTCCGTTCCCGCCTTGCCGGAGGTCGAGGCGTCGGACGACCCAGAGACGTTCGCCCGCAACGTCGCCGAGACCTTGTTCGCGTGGGACACCGGCAGCGAGTTGATGCCCTTGGATTACAGCTCGGTGGTCCTCGCTGTGGGTGATCCTTCGGGTGCGGAGCAGGCTGGGCTCGCCTCTGATGTCGCGGCCTATCTCCCGACCAGGGAGGCCTGGCTGGAGCTGCGTCAGTACGCGACCGCGCAGCACCTGACCATCGAGGACGCCTTCGTGCCGGAGGCGTGGGACACGGCGGTGGAGCAGGCCCAACCCGGACAGCTCGCCGAAGGCACCATCGCATACACGGTCGAGGGCACCCGCCACCGCACCGGCGTCTGGAACGACGAGCAGGTGACCTCGGAGCATCCGGTGGCGTTCACGCTCTTCATCGTCTGCGCACCCACGTATGACACCTGCCATCTGCTGCGCCTGTCCCAGCTCGACAACCCCCTCCGATAGCCGCCTGGGGGTGAGTGGTTCGTGTTGAAGAAGGTCGTCGTCGCCACGCTGGTCCTGGTGTTCTTCGGACCCGTCCTGGCGTTGTTATCGGTCGGGGTCCTGATGAACCCCGCCGCCACCGCGACCGTCGCCTGCACAGTCAACAGCGGGGTCACAGTCGGAGACGTCCCCGACTCACTGACCGTGACGACCGCGAACGGTGAGACGTTCACGCTCAACCGGCAACAGCTCACCCACGCGGCGACGATCATCGAGACCGGCAGCCAAATCGACGGGGTGACCCGCGACGGGCTGGTGATCGCGTTGATGGCGGCGCTTACCGAGTCCACCCTGCGGATGCTCTCCAACACCAGCGCCTACCCCGAGTCCGCGGACTACCCCAACGACGGCGACGGCTCCGACCACGACTCCCTCGGCCTGTTCCAGATGCGCCCACAATCCGGGTGGGGCACGGTCGCCGAGCTGATGGACCCCATCTACCAGGCGCAGGCGTTCTTCGGCGGACCCACCGGACCCAACCATCCGAGCCCCAGAGGGCTGCTGGACATCCCCGGCTGGGAGCAGATGGACAAGGGCGAGGCCGCCCAAGCCGTCGAAGTGTCCGCCTACCCCGACCGGTACCGCAACTACGAGCCGGTCGCCGAGACCATCCTCACCACACTCACCACCACGACGAGCGCGGGCGCGGGCGGCGAGGTCGTACAGGTGGCCGGGCCAGAGTCCTCGCGAGTGGTGTTCCCGGTCCCGGAAGGCACCTGGGTCCTCACCTCCGAATACGGGCCACGGGTGCATCCCATCACCGGAGAGGACTCCTTCCACACCGGGACCGACTTCGCCGCCCCGGACGGCACCGCGCTCTTGGCGGCAGCGGACGGGACGGTGACGGTGGCGGAGTTCTCCGGCGGGTACGGCGGGCTCATCGTCATCGAGCACACCATCGGCGGGCAGACGGTCGCGACGGCGTATGCGCACATGTGGGAGCACGGCATCCACGTCCAAGCCGGCGACACCGTGACCGCCGGGCAGCACATCGGCGACATCGGCTCCTCCGGCAACTCGACCGGCCCGCACCTGCATTTCGAGGTCAGCCTCGGCGGCACCGATGGCGAGCACACCGACCCCGCCGCCTGGCTCAACAGCCATGACGTAGCCGACCTGCCCGAACCCGAGACCGGCACACCGGGCCAGGAGTGCGACCCCGACACCGGCGGTGCGCCTGGTGGGGCGCCGGAGCCGTTCGAGGGCGACCCGAACCAGACGGTCGACGACCCCACCAGCGGCGGGCAGATCACCGCCCGCCTGCTGCACCTGTACACCCAGACCATCGCCGCGTTCCCCGACACGAGCTGGGTCTGCTACTCACCCCGGCCCGGCACCGTCTCCGAACACCCCCTCGGCCGGGCCTGCGACGGCACCTTCGGCAACGCCATCGGCTCCCAGCCCACCCCGGCACAGCGCGAGCTCGGGTGGGAGGTCACCAACTGGATGAAGGACCACGCCGAAGCTCTGGGCGTGGAGTACCTGATCTGGGACGGCCGCATCTGGTCCATATCCCGCGACGCCGAAGGCTGGCGCCCCTACGACGGCGGCGGGATGCATGACCCCGGCGACGTCACCGGCGGCCACTACGACCACCTGCACGTCACCGTGTCTCAGAATCCGTGATTGTTCGCTTACCTCTGATGCACGAATCTTGCGTCAGAGGTAAGCGACGGGTCGGCCACCGCCCGGGTCACCGCGGCCCGCTGAGACGGCGCGGGCGATCCGAGCGAGTGCCCTGGTCGCGGCGTTCCGCAGGACCAGGCGGGCGGTCCCGGCGCAGTTGGGCCAGCGAGTCGCACCTACCGGCATGAGGGCTATTCCGGCAGTTCGATCATCGGACACCACCAGCATCGCGTCTACCCGCTGCACCCGCGAAGGGCACGCCAGTGGTGATGCGGCATGAACGTGTTCCCCGACTTCGACGGGCTCGGCGGCATCGGCGACCTGCGGGCCGTGATCGGCGCGCTGCTGACGTTCGTGCTGATCGTCGCGGTGCTGATGCTGATCGTCTCCGCGATCGTGTGGGCCATCGCCGCCGCGAACGGCAACCACGTCATGGCCGGCAAGGGCCGCACCGGCGTCCTCGTCGCCCTCGGCGCCGCCGTGCTGGCCGGCGGCGGAGTGGCATGGATGAACTGGCTTATCGCCCTCGGCGACCAACTCTGACACCCGCCCTGCGCAACCATCGCCACCGATGCCGTCTCACCCTGCCCCGGGTGCGACATCCGTCTGTCGCGGGCCTCTCGGCGGGCGGGCGCGGTGCGTGGACGTGTGCGCGCACCTGATGCGTGAACCCCGTCCGTGTTCCCCGCCTTCGCGGCGGGTCCGCATCCGTCAGGAGCCCATCGTGTTCGACCTCGCCACCGCCCTTCTCGCCGCACCCGTCGTGGTGCCGATGGACATCAACATCGACCCCAACAGTGACGGCCTGCCCGGCATCGCGCAGTTGCGCACCATCGTCGGCGCCGTCATGACGGTCGGCCTCATCCTCTCCGTCCTCGCCCTCATCATCAGCGCGATCGTGTGGGGCTTCGGCGCCAACAGCTCCAACCCCCACCTCGCGGGCAGAGCAAGATCGGCGTCCTCGTGAGCTGCGGCGCCGCCGTCATCTGCGGCGCCTCGGTGACGCTCATCAACTTCTTCTGGAACGTCGGCCAGCAGGTCTGACCCACCCACCAAACGTCTCAACTTCTGAGGAGTGATCTGCGGTGGGTGTATGCGATATCCCCCTGGTCTCGACCGTCTGCGACACCGCCGGCGAAGCCGCAGCCAGCCTGGTCTCCGCCCCGTTCGACTGGCTCGCCGGCGCGATGGGCGCCGCCGCCGGCTGGCTCTTCGAGGCCGTCTGGTCGGTGTTCGACACCACCACCCTCGTGGATGTCACCAGCGATGAGTACGTGGCGGTCTACAACATCCTGTTCGGCATCGCGATCTTCGTGATGCTGATCTTCTTCTGCCTCCAACTCATCACCGGACTCATCAGACGCGACCCCACCGCACTGTCGAGAGCGGCCCTTGGGCTCGCCAAGAGCGTGCTCGGGTCGTTCGTGGTCATCACCCTGACCGCCCTGCTGCTGGAGATCGTGGACCAGCTCTGCGTCGGGATCATCCAGGCCGCCGGGGAGACCACCGAGAGCATGGGCGACAAGATCGCCCTGCTCGCCGCCGGCCTGGTCGGAATCAACATCGCCGCACCAGGAGTCGGCGCGATCATCACCATCTTCCTCGCCGGCCTCGCCATCGCCGCTGCCGCGATCGTCTGGCTCTCACTACTGGTGCGCAAGGCGCTGCTGCTGGTGGCGATCGTGTTCGCCCCCCTCGCCTTCTCCGGGGCCTCGTGGGACGCCAGCCGGGGGTGGATCAGCAAGTGGACGATGTTCGTCATCGCCCTGATCTGCTCCAAGCTCGTCCTGGTCGTGATGTTCCTCGTCGCCATCACCCAGGTCAGCGCGCCGATCGATGGGGACCTGGCCTCGGTGGCCGACCCGATCGCGGGGATCGTGCTGATGGCGATGGCCGCGTTCGCGCCCTACCTGACGTATAAGTTCATCGCGTTCGTCGGGTTCGACATGTACCACGCCATCGGCTCCGAACAGGACGCGAAGAACGCCCTCAACCGACCCGTCCCCACCCCCTCGAAGCCGCAGGGCGGCGCGGAGCCGAAGAAGGTCCTCGACGGTGACAACGACGGCGGCGGTCCTGGAGGTGGCGGGAAGAAGCCGCCGGAGCCGAAGAACCCCGCACCCGCCTCCAGCGGCACGGCTGGCGCAGGCGGCAAGACCGCCGCCGGCAGCTCCGCAGGAGCCGGTGCCGGTGGCGGGGCCGGAGCGGGCGCTGGGGCTAGGGCGGGTGCGGCGGCTGGCCCAGCCGCCGCCGCGGTGGTGGCCGCGAAAGTCGCCAAAGACGCCGCCACCGCCGGTCCCAAGGCCGGCAAGGCTCTCGGCAATCAGGGTGACAGCGCCGCCGACTCCGCGGGCCAGACCGACACCACCCCGCCACCGGCCGCGCAGGCACCCCCGCCCTCGACTCCGGCTCCCAAGACGCCATCGGCAGGCCCCTCGGCGCCGGGTTCGCGTCCGCCGAAGCAGCCACCGCCCCCGGCGCCGAAGCCGACCGGCAAGGAGTAGCCGCCATGTCCGCGAAGCAGAACGAGCCCGCCGCGTCGTCGGGCGAGCTGGTGCCGGTGAAGTTCTCCCGCCTCACCCGCCGCGGCATCCTCCTTGGACTCTCGCTCTCGCAGCTCATCACCCTCGCCATCGGCATCCTCTCGATTGTCGGTGCCCTCTACGCCGGGGGCGGCCTCCTGCTCGCCTACACCGCCCCCGTCTGGGTGATCGCCGCCTGCCTGACGTGGATACCCGTAGCGGGGCGTCCGGCGGTGGAATGGCTGCCGGTCGCGGTCTGGTGGCTCTGGCGCACCACCGGCGGACAGCTCCTCTACCGGCGCCGAGTCGTCAAGCCCCGCCCGGTCGGGACGCTGGCACTGCCCGGCGACCAGGCGCGGCTGCGGGAGTACACCGACCCCGAAACCGAGGCTGGGATGATCCACGACCCCACCGCCGGCACGCTGACCGTGGTCTGCGAGGTCACCCACCCCGCCTTCGTGCTCCTCGACCCGGGCGAGCAGGAACGACGGGTCACGTCCTGGGGCCGCGTGCTCGCCACCGTGTGCCGGTCGGGACGCATCGCCACCTTGCAGGTGCTGGAGCGGACGCTGCCGGACTCCGGCACCGGACTCGCGGAGTGGTGGGAAGCCCACGGCACGGCGGATGACTCCTGGGCCGCACAGACATATGCGGAGCTGATCGACCGCGCCGGCCCGGCCGGGGAACGGCACGCGACCACGCTGTCGCTGGCGCTGGACATGAACGCGAGCGCGCGGCAGATCAGGACCGCCGGCGGCGGCCTGCGCGGTGCCGCCGCGGTGCTGCGACAGGAGATGAACACCCTGGTCGCCGCCCTGCGCTCGGCCGACCTGTTACCGTCCGGGTGGCTCTCGCCGGGACAGATCGCGGTGATCCTCCGCAGCGCGTATGACCCGGCGATCGCCGCCACCCTCGAACGCCACGGGCAGCTTGGCCAGTCCCTCGCCACCGCCGGCCCGGTCGCCGTCAACGAGTCCTGGGCGCGGCTGCGCACCGACTCGGCCCACCACGCGGTGCTGTGGGTCTCCGAATGGCCCCGCTCGCTGGTGTATCCGGGGTTCCTGTCCCCGGTGCTCCTCTCGACGGGGATTCAGCGGTCGTTCTCGTTGCTGTGCACGCCGATGCGCTCCGATCAGGCCGCCCGCGACATCCGCAAGAAGAAGGTCGAGCACATCTCCGACCAGGCGCAACGGGCGAAGATCGGACAGATCGAGGACGCCGCCCAGACCGCGGAGTACCACGACGTGCTACAGCAGGAAGCCGACCTCACCGCCGGCCACGGCGTGCTGCGCTACACCGGCCTGATCGCCGTCTCCGCCCCCACCGTGGAAGAACTCGACGCGGGCGTGGCGGCGATCGAGCAGGCCGCGATCCAGGCCTCCTGCGAGACCCGCCTCCTCGTCGGGCAGCAAGCCGCCGCGTTCACCGCCGCCGCGCTCCCGCTCTGCCGCCGAATCTGACCCGGCCGCCGCGCGTGGGAGCGATGGTGCACCTGACCGGTGGCCCCCGAATCGCGGGGGTACTCGCCCGCGTCCAGGGAGGCCGTCATGCCCACGTTCCACGACCCACTCGCCGATGCCGCCGAAGCATCCGAGGCGATACGCGGTCTCGCCCACGCATCCCGCGTATTCGATGGCCCGGCCGACACCTACACCGTGTTCGGCGACCTCACCGCGGCCATGCGGTCGCTGCGGCAGGTGCTCGACCAGCTCGCCGCCACCCACCTCGCCCACCGCGAACGCGCGCACCACGACGACGGCGACCACCTCGCCGGTGATCGCTCAGCCCTCGCCGCCGCGGACGAGCTGCACCAGGCCGGCACCCTGCTCGACCAGGCCCACGACCACCTCAACGCCGCGTTCTCCCACTCGGGTCGCATCGCCTGGCACCCCGCACCCGCGCAAGCCGGGCTCGACCACGACCCCGCCACGTCCACCGCGACGGCGGGGACGCTGAGACTGACGGTCTGGCCCGATGCCCCGGTGGGTGAGCACCAGCGCTACGCCTACCGCATCACGGACACCACCACCGGGCAGGAGCTGGAGGGACGGGACCTGTTCACCGGCGCCGGCCAGCCCGTCGGCCCCGACCACGCGATCCACGACCTCGCGACCTTCCTCGGCGCCGCCGGTGAAGCCCGTCAGTACGCCCTCGACCACCCCGACACCGAGCCCGAGCACGCAGGTCTGTTCCCGAGCTGGGTGGCCGAGGCCGCCCGCACCAACGCCGACGCCCTCACCGAACTCACCGAACCCGCCGAACGGACGGCTATAGCCGAAGCGTCCCGGCCTGAGCGCCGGTGGATCAACGTGGTGTTCCTGCAAGGCGAGGACGCCGACGAAGTGCTGGACCTGATCGACCGGGACGGCACCGCCGCGGGCGTCGAGCACCTGAAGGGCTGGGACTACGGGGAGGAGACCACCCAGGCAGCGCTGGAGAACGGCTACGTCTACGACGAGCCCCCGACCGGCGCACTGGACAGGGTGATCACCGGCGAAGACGGCTACACCCTCACCTACAACCCGTTCGCCGGACACGTCAGCCTCCTCCGCGAGTACGCACCAGCCTCCGACGTCCTCGAAGACGCCGTGGTGCCGGCGCGGGAGGCGATCACCGGGATCGGCGCCCCGCCCGCACCTCAGCCGGCGCAGGCGTCCGCCACGCGGCGGACGGCCCTCGGCGCGGACAAGGACTGGTTCGCCGGACCCGCCCGCACGACCGGATCGGCCGGGCGAGGGCTGTCCCTGTGACCGGCACGGAGCCCGAGCGGCTGCACACATCCGTCCTGGTCGCCCCTGCCGCCGAACGCCGCCGACTGCGCAAGCAACGCCGACAGGCCGCCGCCCGCCTCCAAGCCGAACAACGCGCAGTCGAAAAGGGGGCGGCACGGGCAAAGGCCAAAGCCGAGAAGGCTGAGCGGCGCGCGACGACCTACCTACCGGCCGCCGGCGAACCCGGCCCGGCGGCACTCAAATCGCCGGGCCGGTTCCGGCTGCCCCGCCATCAAGACACGTCCGCGACGCTGGCCGGGGCGTATCCGTTCGTCGCCGAAGGCGGCCTCGGCTCCGATGGCGTGTTCGTCGGGCAAGACCTCTACTCCGGCGGATCGTTCGTCTACGACCCCTGGGTGCTCTACGCGCGCGGGATCATCACCGCACCCAACATCGTGCTGGCCGGCATCGTTGGCTCCGGCAAGTCCTCACTCGCCAAGTCCCTCTACACCCGCTCGTTGCCGTTCGGGCGCCGCGTCTACGTGCCCGGCGACCCGAAGGGCGAGCACACCGGCGTCGCCGAAGCGGTCGGCGGGCGGGCCATCGTGCTGGGCCACGGCCTCCACACCCGCCTCAACCCGCTCGATGAAGGCCACCGGCCCTCCGGTCTCTCGGATGAACAGTGGGCCTCCACGGTCGCCTCCCGGCGTCGTGACCTGATCGGCGCCCTCGCCGAGACCGTGCTCGCGCGGGGGTTGACGCCGCTGGAGCACACCGCGATCGACCTCGCCCTGACCGCCACCGTTGCCGAGAACACCGTGCCGATCCTGCCGATGGTCGTCGACCACATCCTCAGCCCGACCGATGCTCCGGATGGTCGCCTGGCGGAGGACGGCCGGCTCGTCGGTCACGCCCTACGCCGCCTCGTCGCCGGGGACCTCGGCGGCCTATTTGACGGCCCGAGCACCGTCGCCTTCGACCCGTCGCTGCCGATGATCTCCCTCGACCTGTCGCGCGTCACCGAGAACTCCACCCTCATCAGCGTCCTGATGACGTGCTCCAGCGCGTGGATAGAATCGGCGCTGCTGGACCCCAATGGTGGGCAGCGGTGGGTGATCTACGACGAAGCATGGCGCCTCATGTCCCACCCCGCCCTGCTACGGCGGATGGACGCGCACTGGAGGCTGGCACGGCACTACGGGATCGCGAACATGCTGATCTTCCACAAGCTCACCGACCTCGACAACGTGGGCGACCAAGGCTCGGCCATGCGCTCCCTCGCCAACAGCCTGCTCGCGAACGCCGAGACCCGGATCGTCTACCGGCAAGAGTCCGACCAGCTCGGCCCGACCGCGAAGGCCCTCGGGCTGACCGGTACCGAGCAGAAGCTCCTCCCCACCCTCGGGGTCGGACAGGGGCTGTGGAAGATCAAGTCCAGGAGTTTCATTTCGCAACACCAACTCCATCCCGTCGAGCTGGACCTGTTCCGGACCGATGCCCGCTACCTGGGCGGTCAGTCATGAGTGGCCGCAACCCGCTGCACCACACCTCGTCCCAGCAGCCCGACGAGACACCGGTGGTGCTGCCCCACGTCGTCATCATCGTCACCGAGAACAGCACCCTGGACGTCACCGTCGACGGCACGCCGTTCCCGCCCCCTGCCGCGGGTTCGGAGTGGACACGTGGCACCTTCGGGCTGCTGCTGGACGCGGTGACCAAGGACCGCACCATCGCGGTGCGGATCGAGGTCCGTGAGGTCGACGGGACCGTGTTCACCGACCTCATCCACACCCGCCGACGCCCCGCCTCCGAAGCAGACAGCACCGCGGCACCGACGCGCCGTGGCCGGCGTGCCCGCCAGCAGCAGCCGCCGGTGCTGGTTGAGGTCACCGGGGACGGGTTCGTGCCCGGCGAGGACATCGCCGTCGCCGTCATCGTCGCCCACACTGACGCCACCGGCACCGGCGCCGCCCGCGCTCTCCTCGACCAACGCCAGCTCGACGCCTTGGCCGAGAGCCCGCACGAGGTGGTGCTGTATGGGCGCATCTCCGGCACCACTGTGGTCAGGCGGGTACCGTGAGCAGCCCGCAGGGTCGTCAGACCGGCTCGTTCGGGGACGAGTTGACCAACGCCGCCCTCATCGCCCTCGTCGGGATGTTCGGCGTCGCGCTCGTCCTGCGCGCCGCCGGCAGCGTGGCGGCGTTCCTCACCGGCACCGCCCAACCCGCCGCGGGACCGGCGTCCGGGCTCGGAGTGCTGTTCAACCCCGGCGACCCCGCCGTCGCTCTCGACGCCGCCGCCGGGCTGAACCCGGTCGTCTACTGGATCGTCACCGCCGTCCTGCTCGCCGGCCTCTCGGTCGGTGGCGGGTGGGTGTGGGTGCGGCTGCGCCGCCACACCCGCAAGACCGAGACCGACCCCCGCCGCCTCGCCGGCACCGCCACCGGGCACGAAGTCAGCCAGACCGCCTCCGGGAAGGCACTGCTGCGCCGCGCCAGCACACTCCGCCCCTCCCTGGAGGCTCCCGCACCGGCGGATGTGGGCTACCTGCTTGGCACCAGCCTCGGCAAACAGGTCTGGGCATCGGTCGAGGACTCGATCCTGCTGCTCGGCCCACCCCGCTCCGGCAAAGGGCTCCACGTGGTGATCAACGCCATCTTGGACGCGCCCGGTGCCGTCGTCACCACCTCGACGCGACCGGACAACCTCACCGCCACCCTCCGCGCCCGCCAGCGCTACGGCCGACCGGTGGGGGTGTTCGATCCCCAGCACCTCGCCGAAGGCGTCCCCGCCGGACTGCGATGGTCCCCGGTCCGCGGCTGCGAGGACCCGCTGACGGCGATGGTCCGCGCCACGGGCCTCGCCTCAGCCACCGGGCTCAGCAGTGGCGGTGTGGAGTCCGGCGGGTTCTGGGAAGGCAAGACACGCACCGCCCTCCAAGCGCTGCTGCACGCCGCCGCCCTGGACGGCCGGCCACCGGCCGAACTGTTCCGGTGGACCCTGGACCCCTCCATCGCCGCCGAAGCCGTCGCCGTCCTCACCAACCACCCGAACGCAGCGACCGGATGGGCGGACTCGCTCGGGGCGATGATCGACTCCGACCCCAAGACCCGAGACTCCATCTGGCAAGGCGTCTCCCTCGCCCTCTCCGCCCTGGCTGACCCGCGCGTCCTGGACGCCGTCACCCCACGAGCGGGTGAGGACTTCGACCCCGAAGCCTTCCTCACCCAACGCGGCACGCTGTATCTGCTCGCGACCGGTGCGGGGGCCGGAGCGTCCGCGGCCCTGGTGGCGGCGTTCGTGGAAGACCTCGTGGAAGCCGCCCGCCGCCTCGCCGCCCGCTCACCCGCGCCCGGCTCGACCCACCACTGCTGCTCGCGCTGGATGAGATCGGCAACCTCTCACCGTTGCCCTCGCTGCCGACACTGATGGCCGAGGGCGGCGGCACCGGTATCACCTGCCTCGCCGTCTTGCAGTCACTGGCACAGGCACGGGAGAAGTGGGGCGACAACGCCGCCGGCGCCATCTGGGACGCGAGCATCGTCAAGATCATCCTCGGCGGCGCCTCCAACTCCCGAGACCTCCAAGACCTGTCCTCCCTCATCGGCGAACGCGACGAGTACACCGACTCCGTGACCCTGGGCGATCACGGCACGAGATCGAACCAACGCTCCATCAGGAGAGTGCCGATCCTGCCGCCCGACCGCATCCGCACCCTGCCCTTCGGCACCGGCATCACCCTCCTCCGTAGTGCGCCGCCGATCGTGACCGACCTGCGCGCCTGGCCCACCCGCCCCGACGCCGCCCAGCTCGGCAAGGACCGCTCGGCCATCGAGGCACTGCTGCGCGCCCGGCGGCGACCTGACGCACGGGGAGCCGGTCGTGCACCTGCCTGGTGTAGCCGCGCACCGTTGACGCGGCCTGACACGGGCAGGAGCACAGCATGTCGATCAACTCGCGACCCTCGATCCGGGGGTTCATCGCCAAAGATCCCCGCGAGCTGGAGACCCAGGACGGCGCCCTGTACGTGAAGGTGCGGTTCGGGCAGGAACGCAAGCACCGCGAGGAAGACGGCTCGTTCACCGACCTCGGCAAGACCTACGACACCTTCGTCGCCTACGACGACAACGTGCAGCGAATCATGGACAACTACGTCCCCGGCGACCGGTTCATCGCCCAGGGCTATGTCCGCAAGTTCCCCAAGGCCGACACCGGCATGGAAGGGGAGGTCTTCGTCGTCACCGGCATCGGTCACGACACCGCCTACACCCGCTACGACGTGGACCGCAGCGCCCGCCGCACCGGCCCCGAACAGACCGCCCCCGAGCACACCACACCGGCACGCACCGCCGAGCGGGACGCAGCGGCGTTCAACCCGCCCGACCGCCGGCCAGCCAGCACCGCGCCAGCGATCAGCATGTGAGGGGCGGCAGACCGATGAACGAACACACTCCCCACCCCGAACACCTGGACGACCCCGACGAACTGAACGAGTTGAACGAGTTGGACGAGTTGGACGAGCTGGACGAAGACAACCTCGTCCCGGACGACGACCCGCTGGTTGCCGAGCCTCCGCACCCGATCAACTGGAACCTGCTCACCGCCGCCGACGCCGAGGTCGAATGGTTCGAGCTGAACCGGTGGGTCCGATGGCTGCGCACCACCTACGGACTGCCCGCCAGCGTGATCCCACCGTTCTGGCACCACCACCCCGAGCTGGTCTGGGAACTGTCCGCACTGCACCTGCACTGGCTGTGCGCCTACGACCCCGACATGAGCGGCAGCGCCCCGCTCGGCTGGCACCGCGACTTCGCCGACGCCCGCAACCGGCTACGCGAATGGGTCGCCGCCTCCGGCACCCGCCTCGACCGAGACCGGCCCACCCGCCAGACCACCTGGCCCGGCGAGACCCCGCCCCGCCGGTCGAAGACGTCATCATCGCCGACCGCGAAAGCGAGTTCGTGGACTTCATGATCGCCGACGTCGAGCGACGCCGGCAAGCCGAGGAGGAGTTCTTCGCCGCGATCGCCGGAGAGGAACCGTGAGCACCGATACGACCTGCCCACCTCCGGCTGAGGTGGGCCAGGTCGTCGCCGAGCCCGCCCATGCGGCTTTCGCCGCCGGGTGGCGGGCCGGGACGCTCCGGCGCGACACCCAACCGGCCTCGCAGGACGTGATCGAGCAGATCGCGACGATGCTCGATGCCGCCAGCGTGGCCGACGCTCTCACTCGACCGGAGTGATCCTCAACCGCTCCTCGGTCGGTGCCGTGCCCGGCAGCGCGTCGATCCGGTGGATCATCCGCCGCAGATAGGCGCGCTTCTCGGTGATCGTCCTCTCCTTCCACGACGCGATCAACGCTGGGCCGTCCTCGATCGGGAACTCATCCAGCTCCATCGCATCCAACCGTCGCTGGAGACCATCGACACGTCGCTGCGCTTCAGCGATCAGCGACAGCAGCACCGTCACCATCGCACCCCGATACTCCCCGGTGCCCTGCTTGGACAGCAGCGCGTCACGCTCGGCCCTGGCCTCATCGAGCTGGGACAGCACCTCGTTGATGCCCACGTCAGCCCGAGCGGCACGCCGTCGGGCACGCACGGCAGCCAGCGCATCATCGGTGATCTGGGCGAAGAACCAGCCCAGCACGAATGCCTCGCCCTTGACCGCATCGATCGTGCATCCACCCGAGCAGTTCCCCGGGCCTCGGACCTTGTTGGCTTGGCAGCGGTATGCGAACGCCGGCACCCGCTCGCCAGAGGCGCGCTTGCGGTACTTCTGATGCCCATACAGGCGCTCCCCGCACTGGCAATGCAGCAGCCCGGTCAGCAGCCACTCGTGCGAGCCCCACGGTCGCCTGGTTCGCGAGGTCTTCGCTTCCTCCAACAGCCGGCGCACCCGCAACCAGGTCGCCCGATCACAGACCGGCTCCTGAGCGATCACCGGCTCGCCCGAAGCGTCCCGGGCGATGTGGTCCAGCAGGTCGAGCTTCACACCGCGCTGGTGCTCGGGCACCTGCCGCATCCGGTAGCCGATCATCCGGGGCGAGACCAGCGACCGGTACACCGTCGCCTCATACACCGGCCCGCCCGCGGCAGCGGTGATCCCGTACTGGTCGCTCCAGTAGCGGGCGATCTGAGCCAGGCTTTTGCCCGCCAGCACCATGTCCACCGCGTCTTTCAACGCCGGATGCTCAACCGGATGTGGCACCAGTCGCACGCCGGAACGTCCGAACTCATCGACCACACGCGGGCCAGCCATCCACCCCAGCGGCGGCGTGCCGCCATGATGGAATCCGGCCTCGGCCAGGTGCCGCTTCGACGCCAACTGCCGCTCGCTCATCGAATCGGTCTCAACCTCCGCGAGCAGTGCCTTGATCCCGGTCACCAGCTTCGCCCCCGCGGTCGCAGTGTTCAGCTCATCGGCGCTGTCCTGATGTGAGACCAGATACACCCCTGAGCGTTGGCACTGCCCGATCCACTCGATGCACTTCGCCGCGATCCGGTTCGTGCGATCCAACTTCCAGAACGCCACCGCCGGAACCGTCCCCGCCTGGATGTCCTGGTTCAACTGACGCCACCCCTTGCGGCTCTTCGCCGCAGAAGCGCTCGCTGAGTCGTTGTCGATGTACTCACCCATCACCGTCCACCCACCCTCGGTGGCGAGCTTGCGGGTCAGATCAAGACGCTGACGCTCGATCGCATCCGCCTTGTCCTTGTGATACTTCGACAGCCGCAGATACAGATAGATCGGCCGCGTGTCCCCGGCCGGCATGTTCGGCCCCGTCTGATTGAACGCCGGGTAGACCACCGCCCGCGTCGCCCGACCCGGCCGCGCGTTCGCGCCAGGCTGCTTCGTCCTCGTCGTCATCAGTGACCTCCTTCGATAAGGAGGTGCACTTTCCATTGCTTGCCTCGTCCATGAAGAGCACGCCGTGGTGGGCGCGCGAGACCGCCCCCGGGTGCACGGCGCGCGAGCCGCCACCGATGACTGCCGCGGTCGAGGCGGTGTGGTGGGGTGCGACGAAGGGCGGCTCGGACACGAGCCGGTCGTCCACGGCCAGGGCGCCGAGCACGGAGTGGATGGCGGTGACGGCGAGCGCGTCCGGACCCTCCAACGGGGGCAGGAGGCCGGGGAGCCGCTCGGCCAGCATCGTCTTGCCCGCCCCCGGCGGGCCGACGAGGAGCAGGTGGTGCCCGCCCGCGGCCGCGATCTCCAGGGCCTGCCGTGCGACGGCCTGGCCCACGACGTCACCCAGGTCGGGCACGGCCTGCACCGCGCGGGGCGTGGCCGGCGGCATCGGGAGGTCCACCTGGCCGCCCTCGGCCCGCGCCCGGAAGAAGGAGCGGACCTCCCCCAGCGTCCGCACCGGGTGGACCTGGACACCACGCACCAGCGCGGCCTCCCGGGCGGCGTCAGCGGCGACGAGGACGTCTGTGACACCACCGTCGGCCGCCGCGACGACCATCGGCAGCACCCCCGGGACCGGCCGGACGTCGCCGGCCAGGCCGACCTCGCCGATCTGGGCCACCCCGGCGACGGCGGTGGCCGGCACGTGGTCCTCGGCCGCCATCATCGCCACGGCGATCGCCAGGTCCAACCCGCTGCCGGTCTTGGGCACCCCCGCCGGCGAGAGGTTGATCGTCCAGCGCCGCGGCGGGATCGACATGCCGCAGTTGCGCAGGGCCGGGCGCACCCGGTCCGGGGCCTGCCGGCACGCGTTGTCCGCCAGCCCGGTCATCACCGTCGCCGGCAGGCCGTCCGCCCCCTGCGCCTCCACGGTGACCAGGCGTCCCTCGACTCCGCTCAGGGTGACCGCGTGGGTCCGGGCCAGGCCCATCAGGCCACCGCCCGCAGGTGGGTCAGGACCGGCTCGTCGTCGTGCGGCCGCAGCACGCCCACGACGTCGATGCGGAAGGCGGCGCCCCGCCGGTCGTGAGCCTCCAGCCAGGCCCACGCCAGTGTCCGCAGGCGCCGCGCCTTGTCCGCACCCACCGCCTCCACGGGCTCACCGAAGCGCACCGACCGGCGCGTCTTCACCTCGCAGAAGACCAGGGTGCGCCCGTCCTCGGCGACGACGTCCAGCTCGCCCTCCGGACACCGCCAGTTGCGGTCGACCACCTGCCAGCCGAGCGACTCCAGGTGCGCGCAGGCGAGGTCCTCCCCCCGGTCACCGACCGCCCGGGCCCGCGCCCAGGGCATACCTGCTGCCATGTCCTCCCCCTCTCGGCGGACGCGTCGCGCGCCCGCTTCGGACCAGCAGACGACGCGTCGGCGTCGACCTCAAGAGGCCGGCGCCGATCTGTGGAGAAGGTCAGCGGCCGTCGAGGGGTGTGGACGACCCCCGGCCCGGAGGGAGCATCATGGGCCGTATGCAGACCGACGACGCTCCCGACCTGCCCCTCGTCGCGCACTGGATCGGCGGCGTCGAGACGCCGGGAACCGACCCGCGCACGGCGCCGGTCTACGACCCGGCGCGCGGGACCGAGAGCGCGCGGGTCGCCCTGGCGGGCCCGGCCGAGGTCGAGGCCGCGGTGGTGGCCGCGAGCGCCGCCTTCCCCGGGTGGCGGGACACCTCTCTCGCCCAGCGCCAGGCCGTGCTCTTCCGCTTCCGGGAGCTGCTGCACGAGCGCAAGGACGAGCTGGCGACGATCATCACCGCTGAGCACGGCAAGGTCCTTGCGGACGCGCTCGGGGAGATCCAGCGCGGGCTCGAGGTCGTCGAGCTCGCCACCGGGTTCCCGCACCTCGTCAAGGGCGCGTTCTCGGAGAACGTCTCCACCGGGATCGACGTCTACTCCCTCAAGCAGCCGCTCGGCGTGGTCGCGGTCATCTCACCGTTCAACTTCCCAGCGATGGTGCCGCTGTGGTTCTTCCCGGTTGCGATCGCCGCCGGCAACGCCGTCGTCCTCAAGCCCAGCGAGAAGGACCCCTCGGCCGCGGTGTGGATGGCCCGGTTGTGGCAGGAGGCGGGCCTGCCGGACGGCGTCTTCAGCGTGCTCCACGGCGACCAGGAGGCGGTCGACGGCCTGCTGGCCCACCCCGACGTCGCCTCGCTCTCCTTCGTCGGGTCCACCCCCGTCGCGCAGCACGTCTACGAGACCGGTGCCCGGCACGGCAAGCGGGTCCAGGCGCTGGGCGGTGCCAAGAACCACATGCTCGTGCTGCCCGACGCCGACCTGGACCTCGTCGCGGACTCGGCGGTCAACGCCGGCTACGGCTCGGCCGGCGAGCGCTGCATGGCCATCTCTGTCGTGCTGGCGGTGGAGCCGGTCGCCGACGAGCTGATCGAGCGCCTCACCGAGCGCATCGGGCGGCTCCGCGTGGGTGACGGGCGCCGCGATCCCGACATGGGGCCGCTCGTGACACGCGAGCACCGCGACCGTGTCGCCTCCTACATCGACATCGCGGCGACGGACGGCGCCGACGTCGTCGTGGACGGGCGCGAGGTCACTCCGGACGGCGACCCCGGCGGCTTCTGGCTGGGCCCGACGCTGCTCGACCGCGTGCCCACGAGCAGCCGTGCCTACACCGAGGAGATCTTCGGACCGGTCCTGTCCGTGGTCCGTGTCGCGTCCTACGAGGACGGGGTGGAGCTCATCAACTCCGGCACCTTCGGCAACGGCACCGCGATCTTCACCCGTGACGGCGGCGCCGCGCGCCGCTTCCAGCACGAGATCCAGGTCGGCATGATCGGCATCAACGTGCCGATCCCGGTGCCGGTCGCCTACTACTCCTTCGGCGGGTGGAAGTCCTCGCTGTTCGGCGATGCCAAGGCCTACGGGGTCCGGGCCTTCGACTTCTTCACCCGGGAGAAGGCCGTCACGGCCCGCTGGCCGGACCCCGCCACGCACGGCGGCATCGACCTCGGCTTCCCGCGCCACGACTGATTCACCGGGGTCGGGCGACGGCCGCCTCAGCCGTGGTCCGTGAGCCCCTTGACGTCCAGGTCGGACTTGGCCAGCTCCTCGACGTTGACGTCCTTGAAGGTGATGACGCGCGCCTTCTTCACGAAGCGCGCGGGCCGGTAGACGTCCCACACCCAGGCGTCGGTCAGCGTGACCTCGAACCACGTCTCGCCGGCCCCGGCCCGCACCTGCACGTCGACCTCGTTGGCGAGGTAGAACCGGCGCTCGGTCTCCACGACGTGGGTGAACAGCCCGACGACGTCGCGGTACTCGCGGTAGAGCGCCAGCTCGGCCTCGGTCTCGTACTTCTCCAGGTCCTCCGCGCTCACTCCGTCATCCCTTCCTCGCGCCCCACGACCGTACCCGCCGCGGCGATGTTCCAGCTGCGCCGGTGCCACGCGCACGGACCGAGACGGCGCAGCGCCTCCTGGTGCTCCGGCGCGGCATACCCCTTGTTGTGCTCCCAGAGGTAGGCCTCGTGCCCTTCCTCGCGCGCGGCCTGCACCATGAGCCCGTCGCGCTCCACCTTGGCCAGGACGGAGGCGGCGGCGACCGAGGAGCAGCGCAGGTCGGCCTTGATCATCGTGCGGACCGGCGGCGGTGCGGCTCCGTCGACGAGCCCGAGCAGACCCACCCGCTCGGGGTCGGTGAGCCAGTCGTGGTTGCCGTCGAGCAGCACCAGGTCGGGTCGCAGTCCCCCGAGCTGTGCGAGGGCGCGCTCCCCGGCCAGGCGCAGGGCCGCCATGATGCCGATCGCGTCGATCTCCGAGGGCCAGGCATGACCGACCCCGTGCCCGTGCGCCCAGCGGCGGATCCGCGGGACCAGCCCCTCGCGCGCGGCCGGGGTCAGCAGCTTGGAGTCCTTGACCCCCTGCGGGGCGCTGCGGCAGGTCGCACCGATGGCGACGACGCCTACGCTGACCGGCCCGGCCAGGGCCCCGCGCCCCACCTCGTCCATCCCGACCAACAGCTCGTAGCCCTCCCGCTGCAGGGTGCGCTCCACCCGCAGGCTCGGTCGGCGGCTCGCTGGTCGGCGGGTCGTGGTGGTCACGGTGCGTCCGGGACGTCGGCGTAGGTCTCGGGCACGCCGAACCAGTCGAAGTGGTCGAAGGGGTAGAGGAGCACGACCGCCTGGCCGACGACGTCGTCGAGCGGGACCGACCCCTGCTCCCCGGTGCCGTCGTCGTTGGCCCGCGAGTCGCGGGAGTTGGAGCGGTGGTCGCCCATGAGCCAGATGTGGTCCTCGGGCACGGTGATCTCGAAGTCGCTCGTGCTCGGCTGGTCCGAGGGGTAGAGGTAGTCCTCCTCCAGCGGCTCCCCGTTGACGCTCAACCTGCCGTCCTCGTCGCAGCAGGCGACGGTGTCCCCCGGCATTCCGACGACCCGCTTGATGAGGTGGTTGCCCTGCGAGGAGGGTGCCACGCCGACGAACTCCAGCGCCCGCAGGGTCCCGTTGAGGAGCGGGCCGCGGTCGACCCGCTCGACCGGTGGCAGCCAGCCCCCCGGGTCCTCGAAGACGACGATGTCCCCCCGGTCCACCCCGAGCGAGCCGACCTGGAGCTTGCTGACCATGACCCGGTCGCCGTAGACCAGCGTGTTCTCCATGCTGCCGGAGGGGATCCAGAAGGCCTGCGCCAGGAAGGTCTTGATGAGGAAGGAGATCACGAGGGCGGTCGCGGCGATGGCCGCGATCTCCCGCACCGCGGCGAGGAAGCCGCCCCGCCGCCGGGGCTCCTGCCCCTGCCCCTCCTCGCGCTCCGGGGCGGGCCGGGGCCCGAGGTCGTCGGACCCGCCCTCCGCCCGGGTGTCCCGCGTGGGGTCGCTCACCTGCTGCCGTCCTTGCGTCGTCCTGAAGTCGTCCCGACCCTAACCCGGGAGCCTGGTAACAGACCGATCCCCCGCCGGGGGCCGGCGAGGGATCGGGTGGTTCTGCGGCCCGAGCCGGTGCTCAGTCCTGCTGGGCCGGTGCCTGAGCGGCGGGCGCGCCGCCCTTCATCGCGGGGACGCTGTCGCGGCGCTCGCGGATCTTGGCCGCCTTGCCGCGCAGGTCGCGCAGGTAGTAGAGCTTGGCGCGGCGCACGTCGCCGCGGCTCACGACCTCGATCTTCTCGATGTTCGGGGAGTGCAGCGGGAAGGTCCGCTCCACGCCGACGCCGAAGGACACCTTGCGGACGGTGTAGGTCTCGCCGAGGCCACCGCCGTGACGGCGGATGACGACGCCCTTGAAGACCTGGACACGGGAGCGGTTGCCCTCGATGACCTTCACGTGGACGTCGACGGTGTCGCCGGCGCGGAAGTCGGGGATGTCGCTCCGCAGGCTGGCGGCGTCGAGATCGTCGAGCTTGTGCATGGTTGTCTCCTGCTCGCAGGTGCCACAGGTCACCCGCGGCGATCGGTGCTCGGCGCCGCCGGTGGGCGGCACGGCACGGGTCGTCGTGGTGTCGTCTCCGTCGGGTGCCACCCGCACGCTCCCCCTGTGGCAGGGGCACGGGATGCTCGGCACGGACGCCGGGACGCAAGGATCCAGTCTGCCAGAGGTGCGCCACGGCCTCCAAGTCCGCGCCGGTCCGGTCGACGCAGGTGCGCGGGTATGCCCGTCCGCCACCTACGATCGGGCGGTGCCCCTGCTGACCCTGCTGAGCGACCCCACGGCCCGCGACCTCGGCGACTCGGCGGTCCACGACGTGAGCGGCGACCGGGCCACGTCGTCGCCGCGCTGGCTGCGCCCCGGCGCCGCGGTCGAGGTGGAGCTGGACGGCGACGCCGGTCTGGAGGAGGGCACGTGGGAGCCTGGCAGGCGCGGGGGATCGACGTCGTCGTCCAGTCCCAGGGAGCACGGCGGCGCCGGGTGCTGCTCGCCGACATGGACTCCACGATGATCGAGCAGGAGTGCATCGACGAGCTCGCCGCGCAGGTGGGCGTGGGCGAGCGGGTGGCCGCCATCACCGCGCGAGCCATGAACGGTGAGCTCGACTTCGCCGAGGCGCTGCACGAACGGGTCGGGCTGCTCCAGGGACTGCCCGTCGACGTCGTCCGGACCGTCCTCGACGAGCGCATCACCCTCGCGCCGGGCGGACCCGAGCTGCTCGCCACGACGGCGGCGCACGGAGGGTATGCCGCGCTCGTGTCGGGCGGTTTCACCCACTTCACCGAGGTGGTCGCCGCACGGCTCGGCTTCCACGAGCACCGTGCCAACACGCTCGAGGTGGCCGACGGGCGGTTGACCGGCCGGGTGGTCCCACCGGTGGTCGGCCAGGATGCCAAGGTCGCCGCGCTGCGCGAGATCACGTCCCGCCTCGGGCTGACCCCCGCCGACGCCGTGGCGGTCGGCGACGGGGCCAACGACCTGCCGATGCTGCAGCTCGCGGGGCTGGGCGTCGCCCTGCACGCCAAGCCGGCGGTGGCCGCGCGCGCCCCGGTCCGGGTCAACCACGGCGACCTCACCGCCCTGCTCTACCTGCAGGGCTACTCCGACGACGAGATCGTGCGCCCCTGAGCCTTCTGGACCTTGGTTCGTGGGACCCGTCGCCCAGAAACCTCCGTCCAGAAGATCAGCGACCGGCCCGGTAGCGCTCCATGAGGTCCGGGCGGCGCTGCGCGGTGCGGGCCAGCCGCTGCTCGTGCCGCCAGGCCGCGATCTGGCCGTGGTGGCCCGACAGCAGCACGTCGGGCACCTCGTGCCCCCGCCAGCTCGCGGGCTTGGTGTAGACGGGGTACTCCAGCAGCCCCCCGGTGTGCGACTCCTCGGCCAGCGACGCCTCGTTGCCGACCATGCCGGGCAGCAGCCGGGCGATGGCCTCGGTCATCGCCAGGACGGCGACCTCCCCGCCGTTGAGGACGTAGTCGCCGAGGCTGAGCACCGACAGCGGGTAGCGGGAGGCGAACTCGTCGTAGACCCGCTCGTCGATGCCCTCGTAGCGGCCGCAGACGAAGACCAGCCAGTCCTCCTGCTCCGCGAGCCGCTCGGCGGTCGCCTGCGTGAAGACCTCACCTCCGGGGCCCGGGACGACGATCCGCGGCGTCCGCCCGGGGACCGAGGTGCAGATCTCGTCCAGCGCCTCGCCCCACGGCTCGGGCCGCATGACCATCCCGGCGCCGCCGCCGTAGGGCGTGTCGTCCACGGTGCGGTGCCGGTCATGGGTCCAGTCGCGCAGGTCGTGCACCTGCACCTCGAGCAGTCCCTCGCGCCGCGCCCGCCCCAGCAGGGACAGCTCGAGCGGAGCGAGATAGTCCGGGAAGATCGTGACGACGTCGACACGCAGCGGCATACCTCTCACTCCCCCAGCTCGAGCAGACCCGGCGGCGGGTCGACGACGACCCGGCGAGCGTCCTCGTCCACCTCGGGCACCAGCTCGTCGACGAAGGGCACGAGCACCTCGCCGCCGGGGGTGCGGACCTCGAGCAGGTCCTGCACCGGGCGGACGTGCAGCGCGCTCACCTCGCCCAGCGGGCTGCCGTCGGGGAGGACGACGGCGAAACCCAGCAGGTCGTCCTCGCGCCAGCCGTCCTCCTCGCCCTCGGCTGCGTCGTCCTCGTCGTCGGCGACCAGCAGCCGGGTGCCGCGCAGCGCCCCGGCCGCGGTCCGGTCGGTATGCCCCTTGAAGGCGAGCAGGTAGATCCCCTGGTGCTGCCGCACCGAGCGCAGCACCAGCGGCCCGGTCGCGGCGGGCTCGGTGGTGAAACTCTCCCCCACAACGAACCGCCCCTCGGGGTCGTCGGTGTGCACCTGGACGGTGACCTCGCCCCGCAGGCCGTGCGGCCTGCCGATCCGGGCGGCGACGAAGGCCTCGGTCATGGTGCTCCTGTCGGGTGTGCCGTCCGCCGGGACGGGCTGCGGGTGGGACGCGTGCGGCCCGCCCCGGCGGTGGTGCCGGGACGGGCCGTCAAGCAGGATGCCTCGCGTCAGCGGGTGCGGTCGGTATCGACGATGTCGACCCGGACCTTGTCCCCGCCGGCGAGCGCGCCGACCACGGTGCGCAGCGCGCTCGCGGTCCGGCCCCGCCGGCCGATGACGCGACCCAGGTCGTCAGGGTGGACCCGGACCTCGAGGACCTCGCCGTGGCGGGCGTTCTTGGTCCGGACGGCGACGTCACCGTCGTGGTCGACGATGCCCTTGACCAGGTGCTCCAGGGCTTCCTCGAGCACGCTCAGGCCTCGTCGGTCTTCGCGTCGCCCTCGGCGGCCTCGGTGCCGGTGGCGGCGTCCTCGGTGGCACCCTCGCCGGTGCTGGCCGCGGCCGAGCCCTCGGTGTCGGCGGGCGGGGCGGTCTCCTCGGCGGGGGCCTCGGTCGCGGCCTCCTCGGCGGCGGGCGCCTCGGTCCTCTCCGCCTTGGCCGCCTTCGTGCGCTTCTGCGTGGTAGCGCCCGAGGTGTCCTCGCCGTCGGCGGCGGCGAGCGCAGCCTCGTAGAGGGCCTTCTTGTCGGCCTTGGGCTCGCGGGTCCTCAGCGTGCCCTCGGCACCGTCCTCACCCTTGTACTTCTGCCAGTCACCGGTGACCTTGAGCAGCGCGGCGACCTGCTCGGTCGGCTGCGCACCGACGCCGAGCCAGTACTGCGCCCGCTCGGAGTCGATGTCGATGAGCGAGGGCTCCTCGGTCGGGTGGTACTTGCCGATCTCCTCGATCGCCCGGCCGTCGCGCTTGGTGCGCGAGTCCATGACGACGACGCGGTAGTACGGTGCACGGATCTTGCCCATGCGCTTCAGGCGAATCTTGACAGCCACGTGTGCGGTGTCTCCTCAGTCTTGTCTGTGGTGGGCTACCTGGCGTCCGCGTGGGGAAGAACACGCACGGCGCCGCGGTGGCGATGGACACATCCGGGCACGGTGAGAGGGCCGACCGCAGATGGGTACGCGCTCATTGTGCCACATCGGCCCGCTCCCCCTGCTCCGGCGCGGCATCGGTCGCCTCCCCGTCCTCGCCCTCGGGGGCGTGCCCCGCCACGAAGCGCAGCACCTCGGTCTCGTCGACCCCCGGGAAGACGCCCGGCGGCATGACGGCGAGGAGGTGCGAGTGCGCCCGGGCGCTGGGCCAGACCTGTCCGTCCCAGGCACGGGCCAGCTCGGCCGGGGGTCGGGTGCAGCACCGGGGGTCGGGGCACCGGGAGACCCGCCGCTGCGTGGTGTCCCGCCCGCGCATCCAGCGGACCTGGTCGAAGGGCACCCCGAGACTGATCGAGAAGAGCCCGGCCGAGGTCGGCTCGGCGACCGCGGTGCACCAGTAGGTCCCGCGACCGGTGTCGGTGTACTGGTGGTAGACCGAGCCACGGGGCTGGTCGAAGACGACCCGGGCGGTCCAGGACCGGCATACCCGCGCGCCCTCGATCGCTCCCGAGGCGTCCATGGGGAAGCGCACGCCGTCGTTCTCGTAGGCTTGTAGATGACGCCGTCGGCGCTGGTCCGCATGAAGTGGACCTGGAGGTCGAGGTGCTCGGTCGCGAGGTTGCAGAACCGGTGGGCGGCCGTCTCGTAGGACACGGCGTAGGTGTCGCGCAGGTCCTCCAGCGCGATGTCGCGCTCGGCCTTGGCCCGGCGCAGCAGCGGTACCGCACTGCTCTCGGGCACGAGGGTGGCCGCGGCGAAGTAGTTGATCTCGACCCGCTGGGCGAGGAACTCGGCGTAGTCGCGCGGGGGCTGGTGGTCCAGCACGACGTGGCCGAGGGCCTGCAGCGCCGCGGCCCGCGGGTCGTGCCCGCCGCCCTCGGGTAGGTAGATCCGCCGGTGCGCCAGGTCGGTGACGGTCCGGGTCGAGGCCGGCACGTCCGGGACGGCGACGATCTCGAAGCCGACGTGGCGCGCGATCCGGTTCACCGCCTCGCGGGACAGCGGGCCCTGGGTATGCCCGACCTGCTCGACGAGCGCCGCGGCGGCGGACTCGATGTCGGCGAAGTAGTTGCCGGCCTCGCGCATCCGGGCGCGCAGCTCGGCGTTGGCCAGGCGCGCGAACTCCGGGGTCGCCGCCCGCTGCTGCTGCAGCCCGACGACGCTCTCGTAGAGCCCGACGAGGGCCTCGAGGGCGTCGTCCGGCAGACCGGGGCCCACCCGCACCGGCGGGATCCCCAGGGTCTGGAAGCCCTCGGCCCGTTGCGCCCGCTCCCAGCGCACCTCCAGCGCCGCCCGACGGCTCGGCGGCCCGCCGGTGAGCAACGTCGTGAGATCGACGTCGAGGGCGGTCGCGAGCCGACCGAGCACGGAGGCACGGGCCTCGCGGCGACCGTTCTCGATGAGCGACAGGGCCGAGGTCGACAGCTCGACCCGGGCGGCCACGTCGGCGAGGGTCAGGCCGGCCTCGCGGCGGTGGTGCCGCACCCGGCGGCCGACCGAGACCGGGTCGGCGGCGCCAGAGGACGGACTGTCGGTGCCCTCCAGACGCTCGGAGGGACGGAACGGCAGCACCCGACGGTGGGAGGACGGCATACCTCCACCTTAGCGAAAATTCGACGATTCTTGACACCGCGGAACCTGCCCCGACCCCCGATCCGCCCCTCAGAGTGGTGTCACACACCCCGTCGCCACAGGGAAAGGGCACGACGATGACGACGACCACCGAGCAGACCACCACCGCTCCCGCCGCCCAGCAGGCGCTGGAGATCGAGCGCGACTGGCAGACCAACCCCCGCTGGTCCGGGGTCGAGCGCCGCTACACGGCCGAGGACGTCGTGCGGCTGCGCGGCTCCGTCGTCGAGGAGCACACCCTCGCCCGCCGCGGTGCGGAGAAGCTGTGGGAGGCGCTGGAGACCAAGCCCTTCACCCGCGCCCTCGGCGCCCTCACCGGCAACCAGGCGGTGCAGATGGTCAAGGGTGGGCTGGAGGCCATCTACCTCTCCGGGTGGCAGGTCGCCGCGGACGCCAACCTCGCGGGCCAGACCTACCCCGACCAGAGCCTCTACCCCGCCAACTCGGTCCCGGCCGTGGTCCGCCGGATCAACAACGCGCTGCAGCGCGCCGATCAGATCGCCTGGATGAACGGGGACACCAGCACCGACTTCTTCGCCCCGATCGTGGCCGACGCCGAGGCCGGCTTCGGCGGGCCGCTCAACGTCTTCGAGCTGATGAAGTCGATGATCGCGGCCGGTGCGGCCGGCGTGCACTGGGAGGACCAGCTCGCCTCGGAGAAGAAGTGCGGCCACCTCGGCGGCAAGGTGCTCATCCCCACCGGTCAGCACGTCCGCACCCTCAACTCGGCCCGGCTCGCCGCCGACGTCCTGGGCGTGCCCTCGGTCGTCATCGCCCGCACCGACGCTCTCGCGGCGGACCTGCTGACCAGCGACGTGGACGAGATCGACCAGGAGTTCACCACCGGCGAGCGCACCTCCGAGGGCTTCTTCCGGGTGCGCAACGGCATCGAGCCGGTGCTGGCGCGGGCCAAGGCCTACGCGCCCTACGCCGACCTCATCTGGGTCGAGACCGGCACCCCGGACCTCGGCCTGGCGCGGGAGTTCGCCACCGAGCTGCACAAGGACTTCCCCGGGCAGAAGCTCGCCTACAACTGCAGCCCGTCCTTCAACTGGAGGTCGGCGCTCTCGGACAGCGAGATCGCCTCCTTCCAGGACGAGCTCGGAGACCTGGGCTACGCCTTCCAGTTCATCACCCTGGCCGGCTTCCACGCGCTGAACCACTCGATGTTCCAGCTCGCCCAGGGGTATGCCCGGACCGGCATGAGCGCGTATGTCGAGCTGCAGGAGGCGGAGTTCGCCGCGGCCTCCTCGGGCTACACCGCGGTCAAGCACCAGGCGGAGGTGGGCACCGGCTACTTCGACGCGGTCAGCACCGCGGTCAACCCGGAGTCCTCCACCACCGCGCTGTCCGGCTCGACCGAGTCCGAGCAGTTCCACTGAGCAGCAGCCGAACCCACCGCGGTGGCCAAGTGCGGCCACAGCGACCGGAACCCACCGCGGTGGCCAGGGATCGCCCTGGCCACCGCGGCCGTCCACCCGAGAGGATGAGGTCATGGAGACCTACCCCGAGGCGCTGCTCCAGGACGAGCAGCTCGCGACGCTGACCGACCTCGAGCGCGCGCTGCGGGAGTCCCGCGCCGAGCTGCTGCGCGGCCGCAAGGAGCAGTCGCGGGGCGTGCGCGCCGGGACCGAGCTGCACACCCGCTCCGAGACCGCGCAGCTGCGCGCCGACGACGCCTGGCAGGTGGCGCCGCCACCGGCGGACCTGACCCACCGCCGGGTCGAGCTCGCGACCGCGGCCACCGCGGAGCAGGCCAAGGGCGCGCTCGCCTCCGGCGCCGACGTCTGGGTGGCCGACCTGGAGGACATGCTGGTGCCCACCTCGCGCCGGCTGGTCGCCGCCCAGGAGGTCATCCTCGAGGTAGCGGGGACCCGCACCGGTGACCCGGACCCCGGCGTGCCCACGCTCATGGTCCGGCCGCGCGGGCTGCACCTCGACGAGGCCCACCTGGAGGTGGACGGGCAGCCCACGGCGGCCTCGCTCGTCGACACCGTCACCTTCCTCGCCCGCTGCGCGAGGCTGCTGCTCGAGCGGGGCACCGGCCCTTACCTCTACCTGCCCAAGGTCGAGTCGGCCGCCGAAGCGCAGTGGTGGGACCGGATGCTCACCGCCGCCGAAGAGGCGCTCGGCCTGCCCACCGGATGCACCCGGGTCAGCGTGCTCGTCGAGACGGTGCAGGCGGCCTACGAGCTGGACGAGATCGTCCACGCGCTGCGGGAGCGGGTCACGGGGCTGGCCGCCGGACGCTGGGACTACGTCTTCTCCCACCTGCGGACCTACGGGGACCGGCCGGACCACGTGCTGCCGGACCGGGACGCGTTCACCATGAACACCCGGTTCCTGCGGACCTACACCGACCTCATCGTGCGCACCTGCCACCGGCGGGGCGTCCAGGCCATCGGCGGACCGATCGCGCTCGCCGCCAGCGGCCCCTTCGACGACTCGGCCGCGATGACCCACGCGCGGGTGCACCGCGACAAGGCCCGCGAGGCCAAGCAGGGCTTCGACGGCGCATGGGTGCTGCACCCCGCTCTCGTGCCGGTCGCCCGGCAGCCCTTCGAGGAACGCGACCGGCGGCGGGCCGAGCGGCAGGCTCCGGCCGAGGACGCACCCTCGCCCGGCCGGGCGTCCGACGCGGCTCCGGATGCCGAGGCGCTGCGTGACGTCAGCGCGATCCCCGGCGCGTCGACCCTGACCGGGGTGCGCACGGCGATGCGCTCGTCGCTGACCTATCTCACCGGGTGGCTGGCCGGGGAGGGCACCGCCACGCTCGCCGGTCACGTCGAGGACTTCGGCACCGTCGAGCTGGCCCGCATGCAGCTGTGGCAGTGGCTCTCGCACGGCACCCGGCTGGCCGAGGGTCCGACGATGTCGACGCTGCTGCTGGACCGGATGCTCGAGGACGAGGTGGCGCTGATGCGTCGCCGCGGGGCCCGCGAGGACCTGCTGGGGCACGCCGTCGAGCTCCTCCGCGACTCGGTGGTGGCGGCCGACCCGCCGGCCTTCCTCTCCCAGCGGGCCTACGACGTCCTGCTCGGCATCGGCGAGCCCGACGAGGACGACCACCACGACGCTGCGCAGGAGGCCACCTCCGGCGCCGCCTGACCGCGGTGGGGATGTGCTGCCAGGACGACACCCAGCCACCGCGGTGGGGATGTGTTGCCAAGGCAACACCCGGCCACCGCGGTGGGGATGTGTTGCCAGGGCAACACCGAGCCACCGCGGTGGGTCAGCCGGAGGCCCCGGAGCGGGGGTGCCGGTGCCCGCGCAGGACGACGTGCTCCGGATCGGCCAGGACCCTGACGTCCGCGCGCGGGTCCTCGCGGTAGATGACGAGGTCGGCCGACTCACCCTCAGCGATCCCGGGGCGACCCAGCCACTCGCGGGCCGACCAGGTGGCCGCCCCGAGCGCCTCGGTCGCACTCATCCCGGCCCGGGTCAGCGCCTCCACCTCCTGGGCGACGAGCCCGTGCGGCAGCTGCCCACCCGCGTCGGACCCGGCATACACCGGTATGCCCGCCTCGTGCGCCTTGGCGACCGTCTCGTGCCGCCGCGCGTAGAGGTCCATCATGTGGTCGGCGTAGGTCGGGAACTTGCCGCGACCGGCGTCGGCGAAACCCGGGAAGTTGTCGATGTTGACCAGGGTCGGCACGATCGCGATGCCCTCGGCCGCGAAGGTGTCGATGGTGTCGTCGACCAGCCCGGTGGCGTGCTCGATGCAGTCGGTCCCGGCGGCGGCGAAGTCGACCAGCGACTGCTCCCCGAAGCAGTGCGCGGTGACCCGTGCCCCCTCCTCGTGCGCGGCGGCGATGGCCTCGGTGAGCACGTCGACCGGCCAGCAGGTCCCCAGGTCACCGGTCTCCCGGTCGATCCAGTCACCCACGAGCTTGACCCACCCGTCACCGGCGCGCGCCTCCTGGCGCACGTAGGCCACGAGGTCCTCGGGCTCGATCTCCCAGGCGAAGTTGCGGATGTAGCGCCGGGTGCGGGCGATGTGCCGGCCGGCGCGGATGAGCCGCGGCAGGTCCTCCCGGTCCTGCACCCACCGCGTGTCGGCCGGGCTGCCCGCGTCGCGCAGCAGCAGCGCGCCCGCGTCCCGCTCGGCCAGCGCGTGCTCCTCGGCCCGGGCGTCGTCCACCGCACCCTGGGCCTCGAGGCCGACGTGGCAGTGCGCGTCGACCAGCCCGGGGAGGGCATACCCCCGGATCGTCTCGACCTCGGCACCCGTCGGGGCACTGAGGCTGACCCGGCCGTCGACCACCCAGATCTCCTCGAGCACCTCCTCGGGACCGACCAGGATCTGACCCGTGACGTGGAGCACCGGTGCGCTCATCGCTCGCCTCGCCTTCTTCGCCGTGGATGCTCACCGTAGCGTCGAGCAGTGCGGCCGTAGACTCCCCCTTCGTGTCCGACCCCGGTATGCCCACCCGCGAGCCGCTGCGTGTCCCGCGCGTCGACCTCGGCGCGATGCTGCGGGCGGCCGCCGACGGTCACTTCCCAGAACCGGACGGCGGCTTCTCGCGCACCGCACCGTGGCGGGGCGGGGTCGAGGGCGCGATCGCCTTCACCGGCCACGCCGTCATGGCCGTGACCGAGGACGTCACCGACGGCGAGCTCGCGGCCCTGGGTGTCCACGGCTTCGGCGGGGCGCACGACCCGCGGATCGCGACCACGCTCGCGGGTGAGGGCCCGATCGGGGTCCTCGACGCGCTGCTCGTGGGCCGTGGCACCGGGGCCGGCGGGCCCCTGGTCCCCCGCCCCGACCTCGCCGGCACCGACCGCGCCGCGCACGCCGGCGAGTGGCGGACCGAGATCGACGTCTACGGCCTGCCCGACCGCGACGTCAGCTCGCTGGCGACGCTCTCCCGCGGGATCGGCGGCCTGCCGGAGGTCGGCATCCAGGCCGAGGACGGCCACGCCGCCACCCTGCTCGACGGGATCCTGGCGCGCCGACCGGCCGGCGAGGTCGTCCTCGCGTCGGTGACGCCCGGCAACGCCCGCTCGCTGCGCTTCTTCCTGCGCCGCGGATTCGTGCCGGTCGCCAGCGAGCAGCTCTGGAAGCCGCGACGCCTGACCCGCGGTCAGGCCAGCGGGACGGCGGCCACCACCTCGATCTCGACGAGCTGGCCGGGATAGCCCAGGACGGTGACTCCGCTCAGCGTGCTGGGCACCTCGTGCTCGGCGAAGGTCGCGAGGCGCCGGCGACGAAGATGGGCCGACTCGCGCCGTCGGTGGTGGCGGAGTAGGCGTAGGGGGACGGGGCCAGCGCCGAGTCGCCGGACAGTCGGACGATGGAGGAGGGCACGGCCACACCGTGGGCGCCGGGGCGGTCGACGGCGCGCCACCCCCGCCCGGCATCGCCGTCGCGATCAGATCACGCCGGCAGCGAGGGCCGGCTCGGCGTACGCCTCGGCGAGCGACGCGACCGTCTCGTGCGCGTTGAGGCCGCTGGGGTTGGAGACCACCCACAGCTGCGCGCCCTCGAGATCCTCCGGCTGCCGACCCGGGGTCGCGCCGCGAGCCCCGAAGGCGCTGCGGTATGCCGTGATCCCCGCGACGGCGACGACCGCCGGTCGCACCCGGCGCACCGTGTCACGCAGCCGCTCACCGCCCTCGCGCAGCTCCGAGGCGCTCAGCTCGTCGGCGCGGGCGGTGGCACGGGGCACGAGGTTGGTGATGCCGATGCCCCGGTCGAGCAGGTGGGCACGGTCCTCGTCGTCCATCCCGGCACCCTGGTCGATGCGACGCCCGCTGATCCCGGCACGCTCGAGCGCGGGGTAGAACCGGTTGCCCGGGTGGGCGAAGTGGGTCAGCGTCGCGGCGGTCCACAGGCCGGGGTTGATCCCGACGAAGAGCAGCCGCACCCTCGGGCCCGAGCCCGGCTCCGGGAGGAGGTCGGGGACCTCGGCCCCCCGGTAGGACTGCAGCTCCGCCTGCGTGAAACGGGGCGTCACGAGACCGGCAGCCCCACGCCGTCCCAGGCCGCGAGCAGGGCGTCGAGCACCTCCGGGGCATCGGCATACCGCTCCCGCGCGGACTCCGCGGTGGCGGCGGCGAAGGTGGCGAAGTCGACGTCCCGCGCGATCCGGCCGCGGGTGGCGAGGGTGTCGTACCAGACCTGGCCGGCCCGCTCCCAGGCCCGTCCCCCGAGCCCAGTGGCGAAGAGGTGGAACGCCTTGTTGGGAATGCCGGAGTTGATGTGCACCCCGCCGTTGTCGTTGTCGGCGTCGTGCGGCAGGTCGACGTAGTCGTCCATGTGCGCCGGTTGCGGGTCCTGGCCGAGGGCAGGGTCGTCGTAGGCGGTCCCGGGAGCGGCCATCGAGCGCAGCGCCACGCCCTGGACGCGATCGGTGAGCAGGTCGGCGCCGATGAGCCAGTCGGCCGAGCCGGCCTCCTGCCCCAGGAGCCGCTGCCGCACCAGCGCACCCAGGACGTCGCAGACCGACTCGTTGAGCGCGCCCGGCTGGCGACGTAGGTCAGGCCAGAGGTGTATTGCACCAGCCCGTGACCCAGCTCGTGCGCGATGACATCCAGGCTCGCGGTGAACCGCCGGAAATAGACGCCGTCCCCGTCGCCGAAGACCATCTGCCGGCCGTCCCAGAAGGCGTTGTCGTAGTCGCGCCCGTAGTGGACCGTGGCCGCGAGCAGCATGCCCTGACCGTCGAGGGAGTCCCGGCCGTAGGAACGCGCGAGCAGCTCCCACGTCGCGCCCAGGCCGTCGTAGGCCTCGGTGGCAGCGACGTCGCCGGTCGCCGGGTCACCCTCGCCGCGGACCAACCGGCCGGGCAGCGTGGTCGCCCCACCAGCGTCGTAGATGCTGCGCCGGGGCGCCGCGTCGTCGGGCACGACGGTCCGCGCTAGGTCGGGGGCGACGACCGGCTCGGCGGGCAGCCGCGGCAGCGGCATCGTCGTGGGCAGGATCGTCCCCTGGGACGGCGGCTCTCCTCCCGGCCACCGGGTCGCCATGAGCTCCCGGCGCCCCCGCGTCTGCTCGCTGTCCTGCAGCGTGGCCTGGACGATCGGAGCGACCTCCGGGTCGGCCTGGGCGATCCGGGCCAGCAGGTAGCCCGGGATGATCGTGCAGCGTGTCCCCGTCATGGACCCACTCTGACATCGGGCGCCGACAGACGCCTGCGGCGCCCTCGGCTCAGCCCTTGCCGCCGTCGAGGTACTTCTCGAAACCCGGCGGCAGCTTGAGCCCGGACAGGTCGCTTCCCTGCCCAGGGTCGTCCTCCAGCCCGGCGGCCCCACCGCCGAAGGCGCTCTCCAGCGAGCGATCCCGGGCCGCCTGCTCCTTGGCCGCGGCCTCCCGCTCCTGCTGCGCCCGCTTGGCCGGGTTGCCCGACTTGCCCTTCTTGCGCTGCTGCTTGCCCTTCTTGGCGCCACCCCCGGCGCCGCCCATGCCGGGCATCCCCGGCATACCGGGCATGCCGCCGCCCTTCTTGAGCTGACGCATCATCTTCTGCGCCTCGCCGAAGCGCTCGATGAGCTGGTTGACCTCGCCGACGCTCACACCCGAGCCCCGCGCGACGCGGGCGCGGCGCGAGCCGTTGAGGATCTTGGGGTGGCCACGCTCGAGCGGGGTCATCGAGCGGACCATGGCCTCGACCCGGTCGAACTCGCGCTCGTCGAGGGAGTCCAGCTGCGCCTTCATCCCCTGCATCCCGGGCATCATCCCGAGCATCTGCTTCAGCGAACCCATCCGCTTGATCGCCGACATCTGCTCGAGGAAGTCGTCGAAGGTGAAGTCCTCGTCGGCGAGGAACTTGCGGGTCATCTCCTTCGCCTGAGCCTGGTCGAAGGCCTTCTCCGCCTGCTCGATGAGGGTCAGCACGTCGCCCATGTCGAGGATGCGCGAGGCCATCCGGTCGGGGTGGAACAGCTCGACGTCCTTGACCCCCTCCCCGGTGGAGGCGAAGAGGATCGGCTGCCCGGTGACGGTCGCGACCGACAGCGCGGCGCCACCGCGGGCGTCGCCGTCCAGCTTGGACAGCACGGTGCCGGTGATGCCGACGCCGTCGGCGAAGGCCTTGGCGGTGTCGACCGCGGCCTGCCCGATCATCGCGTCGATGACGAAGAGCACCTCGTGCGCGCTCGTCTCGACCCGGATGTCGTGCGCCTGGCGCATGAGGTCGACGTCGACGGCCAGCCGGCCGGCGGTGTCGATGATGACGACGTCGTGGTTCTTGCGGCGGGCCTCCTCGACCCCGTCGACCGCGACGTCGACCGGGTCCCCGAAGCTGCGGGTCCCCTCCCCCGACTCCAGGGTCGCGTCGTGACCGAAGATGTTGCCGCGCTCGGGCGCGAAGACCGGCACCCCCGCGCGCTCGCCGACGACCTCGAGCTGGGTGACGGCGTTGGGGCGCTGCAGGTCGGCGGCCACGAGCATCGGGGTATGCCCCTGGTCTGCGAGCATCCTGCCCAGCTTGCCCGCGAAGGTCGTCTTTCCCGAGCCCTGCAGGCCGGCGAGCATGATCACGGTGGGCGGGTTCTTGGCGAGGTTGAGCCGCCGCGTCTGGCCCCCGAGGATCGCGACGAGCTCCTCGTTGACGATCTTGACGATCTGCTGCGCCGGGTTCAGCGCCTGGTGCACCTCGCGCCCAGCCCCCGCTCGCGGATCCGGCCGGTGAACTCCTTGACCACGGGCAGCGCCACGTCGGCGTCCAGCAGCGCCATCCGGATGTCGCGGATGGTGGAGTTGAGGTCGGACTCGGTGACGGTGCCCTTGCGCTTGAGGTTGCGGAAGGTCTGCGTCAGGCGGTCGGAGAGACTGGTGAACACCCGCCCTACGATACGTGCCGCGCGGCGCCGACCGGTCCTCCGCCGGGTCACCTCCGGCGCGCACCGGGCCCCTCCGGCTGCGCATACTGGGCCCGTGCCCTCCCCCCGACTCGCCGAGCAGGCCCGCAACCGCCTCGCCGAGGCGCTGCGGCAGCGGGTGGCGGGACCGGACGCCGCACCCCGGGCCGCGGCCATCTGGCTGGCTCCGGGCGAGCGCCGGTTCGCCCCCTCCGACCCGATCTGCCGGGTGCACGGACACGCCGGGATGTATGCCGGGGGCATCCGCGCGCTGCTCCTCCAGGCGTTGCACCCGTTGGCGATGGCCGGCGTGGGCCAGCACTCCGGCTACCGCGGCGACCCGTGGGGCCGGCTGCAACGCACGAGCGAGTTCATCGCGATGACGACCTACGGGCCGGTGGACTCCGCGCAACGTGTGATCGACCGGATCAACCGGGTGCACCGCACGGTCAGGGGGACCGCGCCGGACGGGCGACGGTATGCCGCCACCGACCCGCACCTGCTGCGCTGGGTGCACGTCGCCGAGATCGACAGCTTCCTGGTGGCCCACCAGCACTACGCGCGGACCCCGCTCACTTGCGCCGAGGCGGACCGCTACGTCGACCAGGCGGCGTGGGCCGCCGAGAGCTCGGGGTGCTCGACCCGCCGCGCACGGCGCGCGGTCTGGCCGGGTCGCTCGCGGCATACCGGCCCGAGCTGGAGGCCAGCGAGGGGGCGCTCGACGTCGCCCGCTTCCTGCTGGCCGAGCCGCCGCTGCCGTGGGCCGCGCGACCCGGATTCTGGATGCTCGCCGCCGGCGCGGTGCAGATGCTGCCCGGGTATGCCCGCGACCTGCTCGGGCTGCGTCTGCCGGACCCGCTGCGTGCCGTGGAGCGACCCGCGCTGGCGACGCTCGACCCGCTCGGCCGGCTCGGGACCGCGGCGGTCGGCTGGGCGCTCAGCAGCCCCGACGACCCGCGGAACTCACCGCAGAGCTCGGCCGTCGTCGACCGCACCGCCCGGGCACCCCACTCCTAGCCGTCAGCCGACGATCGCGCTGACGAAGGCCTCCGGGTCGAACGGCGCCAGGTCGTCCGGGCCCTCGCCCAGGCCGATGAGCTTCACCGGGACGCCGAGCTTGCGCTGCACGTTGACGACGATGCCGCCCTTGGCGGTGCCGTCCATCTTGGTCAGGACGATCCCGGTGATCGCGACCTCCCGGGCGAACTCCTCCGCCTGCCGCATGCCGTTCTGCCCCGTCGTGGCGTCGAGCACGAGCAGCACCTCGCCGACCGGGGCCACCTTCTCCACGACCCGCTTGATCTTGCCGAGCTCGTCCATGAGGCCCCGCTTGGTGTGGAGCCGCCCGGCGGTGTCGACGAGCACGACGTCGACCTCGGCGTCCACCCCGCCCTTGACGGCGTCGTAGGCGACCGACGCGGGGTCGGCACCCTCGGTGTGCGAGCGCACGGTGGGCACACCCACCCGCTCACCCCAGGTCTGGAGCTGGTCGGCGGCGGCGGCGCGGAAGGTGTCGGCGGCGCCGAAGAGCACGTCCTTGTCCTCGGCGACGAGCACCCGACCGAGCTTGCCCACCGTCGTGGTCTTGCCGGTCCCGTTGACGCCCACCACGAGGATGACCGCCGGGTGCTCGCCCTCGCGGCTCGCGGCGACCCGCCGGTCGAGGGTCGGGTCGACGAGCCGGAGCAGGTCGTCGTGCAGCCACTGCTTCACCTGGGCCGCGTCGGTCGTGCCGTCCACCTTGACCTGCGTCCGCAGCGAGTCGACGAGCTCCTGGGTCGCCTCCACGCCGAGGTCGGAGGCGAGCAGGGTGTCCTCGACGTCCTCCCAGTCCTGCTCGCTGAGGCCACCGCGTGACAGCAGCGCCAGGAGCGCGTTGCCGATGGCGTTGTTGGAGCGGGCGAGCCGGGCGCGCAGCCGCTGCAGCCGGCCGCGGGCCGAGTCCGGCCGCTCCAGCGTGGGCGCGGACGCCTCGGGCTCCTCGACCGCGACCCCACCACCGCGATTCTCGACCTCGCCGGAGGGCTCGGGCCGCTCCTCGGTGAGGACATCGGAGTCCTCCTCCCGCCGCGTGCCGGCGGGCGGCAGCGTCGCCGAGTCACCACCTCGACCGCGGACCAGCGCCACCAGCAGCGCGAGACCCCCGAGCACCACGACGGTGACGAGGGTCAGGATCTCCCAGAGCTCATTGATCGGTCCCACGACGTCAGTCTCTCAGACCGGCTCGGCCGATCCGCACCGCGCGACCGGCGCCGGGCGCGCGCAGCAGCGTGCTGGGCGCGGTGTGTCCGCGCCCCGGCATACCGTGCAGGTATGCCGACGCCCCAGGAGCCGGACTTCGCCCCGGTGCCGGTCAGACGGGTCGAGCGCGACCCGCAGTCCGCGCTGCCGGACGAGCACACCTGGCCGCGGACCATCCCGGCCGTCGCCCAGCTGATCGCCGAGGGCCTCGACCTCGGACGGGCCACGGTGCTCGTCGGGCCGAACGGCTCGGGCAAGTCCACCATCCTGGAGGCGGTGGCGATGACCTACGGCCTCAACGCCGAGGGCGGCTCCACCGGCGTGATGCATCGGACGCGCACGACCGAGTCCGACCTCGCGCAGTGGTTGCGCGTCGTGCGGGGCCCGGGGGCCTCCCGGTGGGGCTACTTCGTGCGGGCCGAGACGATGCACGGCCTGTTCAGCTATCTGCAGGACACGGTGCGGCACGACTTCCACCGGTTCTCGCACGGGGAAGCCTTCGTCGAGCTTCTGGGCTCGAAGCGCTACCAGGGGGACGGCTTCTTCGTCTGGGACGAGCCGGAGTCCGGTCTGTCCTTCGAGGCCCAGCTGCGCCTGCTGTCCGAGCTGGTCGAGATCGCCTCGCAGCCGGGGGCTCAGGTGCTCCTGGCGACGCACTCCCCGCTGCTGGCCGCCCTACCCGGGGCCGTGGTGCTCGAGTGCTCCGAGGAAGGGATGCGGGAGACGGCGTGGGACCGGCTCGACATGATCGACCACTACCGGAGGTTCCTGGAGGCGCCAGAGCGCTACCTGCGGCACCTGCGCGCCTGAGAGCTCTCAGCTGGCGGCGGGGTACTCACCCGGAGCGTCGTCCTGCGCCGACGGGGCGGTGGACGCCGAGCGGCGGCGCTCACGCAGCGCCTGGGTGCGCTGGGCGGCGGAGCGACCGAGCTGCTCGCCGCGGCTCCGGACCTGCTCGCCGCGCCGGCGCGCCCCGGCGATGAGCTCCTCCCCCTCGGGGGTCCAGAACTCTCCCCGGCCCTCGCGACGCGCCTCGATCATGACGTACCCCACGACCCCCGCGCCCAGGGCGACACACAGCAGCATGGCCAGGACTAGTGCAAGCATGTGACCAGTGTGCCGCTCGGTGTGCGCCGGAGCCGATCTGACGCCCGGCGTGTCGCGGGCGTGTCGCCCTCAGGGTGAGCGGAATCACACGACACAGACCGTGCGGCCGGTCGGGGAGTCAGCGGGCGAGGTCGCGCTCGATGCGGCGCAGCGTCTGCCGGGTGGAGGCGATGAGCCCCGCGTCGCCGGCGGCCTCCCGCAGCGCCAGGGCTCGCGACGCGGCCGCGTGCGCCTCCTCCGGTCGACCCTCGTCGAGGAGCACCTTGGCCCGGTGCTGGTGGACCAGGGCGGCCCGCGGGTCGTCGCCGGCGAGGATCTCCTCCGCGGCGTCGAGCAGCGCATACGCGGGCGCATACTCGCCCCGCCAGTGGTGCACGTGCGCCAGCCGGACCGCCGCGAGCGCCCAGGGGGAGGACCCAGCGTCCTGCTCGGCCAGGCGCGCCTGCCCCGCGGCCAGCGCCGCGTCGAGCTCGCCCAGCATCCGCAGCAGCGCGACGGCGTGCGGGTCCTCGGGCGTCTCCTCGACCCACTCGCGGGTCTCCTCCTCGTCGAGCAGCTCCTCGCGCAGCGTCTCGTCGTCGATGACGTAGGCGGGGAACTCGGCGCCGCCGAAGACCACCGTCATGCGGGCGACGGCTCGGGGGCGGGCGCGCGGCGGCGGGTGGGCTGCTCCACCCCGTCGGCGGCGACGTCCTTGATCCGCTGGCTCACCACCGTGGTCACGCCGTCGCCACGCATGGAGACGCCGTAGAGCGCGTCGGCGATCTCCATCGTGCGCTTCTGGTGGGTGATGACGATGAGCTGGCTGGAGTCGCGCAGCTCCTCGAAGAGGGTGATGAGCCGGCCCAGGTTGGTGTCGTCGAGCGCGGCCTCCACCTCGTCCATGATGTAGAACGGGCTGGGCCGGGCCTTGAAGATCGCGACGAGCAGCGCCACCGCCGTCAGCGACCGTTCCCCGCCGGAGAGCAGCGAGAGGCGCTTGATCTTCTTGCCCGGGGGCCGCGCCTCGACCTCGATGCCGGTGGTGAGCATGTTGTCCGGGTCGGTGAGCGTGATCCGCCCCTCACCCCCCGGGAAGAGGCGCGAGAAGACGCGCTCGAACTGCGCGGCCGTGTCGTGGAAGGCCTCGGTGAAGACCCGTTCCACCCGCTCGTCCACCGAGCGGACGATCTCCAGCAGGTCCTCCTTGGAGCGCCGCAGGTCCTCCACCTGCTCGGTGAGGAAGGTATGCCGCTCCTCGAGCGCGGCGAACTCCTCCAGGGCGAGCGGGTTGACCTTGCCGAGCTGGTTCAGGGCACGCTCCGCCTTGCGCAGCCGCTTGTCCTGGGCCTCCCGGACGAACGGCTGGGCCTCGGGCAGGTCCGCGTCCGGGTCGTCCGGGTCGGGGTCGTCCGGTCCGGGGATGACAGGGACGGGCAGGTGCGGACCGTACTCGTCCACCAACGTCTGCGGGTCCACACCGAGCTCCTCGACGGACCGGGTCTGCAGCGCCTCGATGCGCAGCCGCTGCTCGGCGCGGGCGATCTCGTCGGCGTGCACGGAGTCGGTGAGGTCACGCAGGTCGTCGGCGAGCTCGCGGGCCCGCTGCCGGGCGGTCGCGAGCGCCTGGTCACGCTCCGCCTGCTCCGCCTGCCCTCGGGAGCGTTCCTGCGCGGCCCGCTCCACGACCTGCCGGCCCGCGCCAGGAGGTAGCCCGCCCCCGCACGCACCGCCGCGGCGGTGTCACGCTCCCGGGCCCGGCGCTCCCGCCGCTGCGCGGCCTGCCGCCGGGCGGCGAGCTCGCCCGCGGCGGCCGACTCCAGGCTGTCGGCCCGGCCGGACAGCGCGGTGACGCGCTCCTCCTGGGTGCGCAGGGCCAGCCGTGCCTCGGTCTCCAGCGTCCGCGCCCGGGCGGCCGCCTCGGCGAGGCGCTCCCGCTCGGTGGTGTCCGGCTCCTCGGTCCCCTCCTGGCTGGCGAGCTGCTCGGCGTCGGCCAGCCGCTGCTCCAGCTCGGCGAGCTCGGCGCGGGTCGTGGCCAGGGACTCCTCGGCGGTGCCGATGGCGGTGGTGGCCCGCTCGTGCTCGGCCCGTGCCGTGCGCATCGTCTGGCCGAGCTGGGAGAGCTGCTCGGCCACCGCGGTCATCCGCGCGTCGGAGTCGTGCAACGCGTCCAGCGCCTCGTCGGCGCCGCGCTGCGCCTCCTCCAGGTCCTCCGTGGCCGAGCTCAGCGCGAAGGTCGCCCGCTCGGCGCGCGACGTCGCCTCCTGGACCCCGCTCTGCGCCTCCTCCAGCGCCGAGGTCAGCTCCAGCATGCTGGGGGCGGCCGACGACCCCCCGCGGACCCATCCCGGGCCGTAGACGTCCCCGGTACCGGTGACCACCGTGATGCCGGGCAGCGCCCGCACCAGCAGCGCGGCGTCGTCGGCGTCGTTGACCAGGGCCACCTGCTCCAGCAGTCCGGTGACCGCTCGCCGCAGCGCCTCGTCCCCGTCCTTGGCGCGCACCATGTCGGCGGCCCACACGGCATACCCGGGGAGCTCGGGCCAGCGCTCCCGCTCGGCACCGTCGTCGGCCTCCCCCGTCACCAGCTCGGGGACCATGAGGCCGGCCTGCCCCTGGTCCTGGTCGCGCAGCCAGGCCAGCGCCTCCTGCGCCTGGCCCAGCCCGTCGACGACGAGCGCCTCACCGGCCCAGCCCAGCGCGGCCGCGACCGCGGCCTCGCGGCCGGCCTCGACCACGAGGTGGTCGGTCACGGTGCCGGTCACGCCGGTCACGCCGTCGGCCGAGAGCAGCGCGCTCGCGCCGTCGGTGCGCCGCAGGCTCAGCGACAGCGCCTCCACCCGGGCCCCCCACTGCGCCTGCTCCGCCTGCGCCGCGCGCAGCTCCTCGGTCAGCCGCTCGACCTCCTCGCCCGCCTCGGCCCGGCGCTGCTCCGCGGCCTCGTAGTGCTCGTCGAGCCCTTCCTCGCCCTGCTCGACGTCGAGGACCGTGCCCTCGAGCCCGGCGTAGTCCTGCTCGGCCTTCTCCGCCCGCTGCACGACGGCCGCGGCCACCTGCTGCAGCCGGGTGACCTCGCCCTCGCCGGCCTCGAGCCGGGAGCGTCGGGCGGCCACCTGCCCGGACAGCCGAGCCAGCCCCTCGCGACGGTCCGCCGCGGCCCTCGCCAGCCGCTGGAGCCGCGCCTGCTCCTGGGCGTGCGCGTCCTCGGCCTGCGCCCGCGCCCCCTCCGCGTCGGCCAGCGCGGCCGCGAGCTCGGCCACCCGGGCCTGCAGCGCGGCCTCCTCCTCCCGGACCCGCGCCGCCTGTGCACGCAGCTCCTCGGGGTCGCGGCCACGGCGGGAGCGACCGCTCTCCTCCGCGGCCAGCTCCTCGGCCTCCGCGCCGAGCAGGCGCACCCGCTCGGCGGCGAGGTCACCCAGGGCCCGGGCCCGCTCCACCAGGGAGGACAAGGCATACCACCGGTCCTGCACCGCGGTGATCGCCGGCGCCGCCGCGGCCCGCTCCTGCTCCAGCTCGGCGACCCTGGCCTCGGCGGACCGCGCCGCCTCCTGCACCCGGGTGCGTCGCTCGATGAGGGCCCGCTCGTCGGCGAGCTCGGCCTCCAGCGCGCTCGTGAGCTGGACGAGGTCGTCGGCGAGGATGCGCAGCCGGGCGTCGCGCACCTCCGCCTGGATCGTCGCGGCCCGCCGGGCGGTCTCCGCCTGCCGGCCGAGCGGCCCGAGCTGGCGGCGGATCTCGGTGGTCAGGTCGGTGAGGCGGGTGAGGTTGCCCTCCATCGTCTCGAGCTTGCGCAGCGCCCGCTCCTTGCGCTTGCGGTGCTTGAGGACGCCGGCCGCCTCCTCGATGAAGCCGCGCCGCTCCTCGGGGGTGGCGCGCAGCACCTGGTCCAGCTGCCCCTGGCCGACGATGACGTGCATCTCGCGCCCGATGCCGGAGTCGGAGAGCAGCTCCTGCACGTCGAGCAGGCGGCAGGAGGTGCCGTTGATGGCGTACTCCGACCCGCCGGTGCGGAACATCGTGCGGGTGATCGTCACCTCGCTGTAGTCGATCGGCAGCGCGCCGTCGGTGTTGTCGATGGTGAGCGAGACCTCGGCGCGACCCAGCGGCTGGCGGCCGGAGGTGCCGGCGAAGATGACGTCCTCCATCTTGCCGCCGCGCAGGCTCTTGGCCCCCTGCTCCCCCATCACCCAGGCGAGCGCGTCGACGACGTTGGACTTGCCCGAGCCGTTGGGTCCGACGATGCAGGTGATGCCCGGCTCGAGCCGCATGCTCGTCGCCGAGGCGAACGACTTGAAGCCCTTGAGGGTCAGGCTCTTCACATACATGTGGCTGGGTCTTCCGCACTGGTCGCCGGGTCGGTGGTCCGGTCAACATACCTGCCGGGTATGCCGCGACCCGGCCGCCACACCCGGCTCCTCCTGCTCCTCAGCTTGGTCAGCGCTCCAGGAACCCCGTCAGCCCCTCCCGCACCTGGTGCCACTGCACCACCACGCCGTCGACCCTCCCGGGGCGGTTGCGGGTGGAGGGGTCCTCGCGCAGCAGCCCCGCGAGCGTCTCCACCGCGACCCGCTCGCCCTGGGCGTTCACCTCGACCCGGCCGTCGGGCAGGTTGCGGGCATGCCCCACGAGGCCGAGCTCCAGCGCCCGCGCCCGCGTCCACCAGCGGAAGCCGACGCCCTGGACCCGGCCGCGGACGAAGATCAGCGCGCGCTCCATGCCACCGAGACTACGGTGGACCCATGACCGACCCGTCGACCGCGACCCCGCCGGCCTACACCCCGATCGCCGACCGGCCCGTGCGATGGGGGCTGCTGGCCGCCGGAGGGATCGCCCGGGCCCTGGCGCAGGCGATCGCCGCGGTCGAGGGGGGCGAGGTGGTCGCCGTGGCGGCGCGCGACGGCGACCGAGCCCGGGCCTTCGCGGAGGAGTTCGGCATCCCTCGCGCCTACGGAAGCTATGCCGAGCTGGTCGACGACGCCGAGGTCGACGCCGTCTACATCTCCTCGACCCACCCCTTCCACCGCGAGCAGGCGCTGGCCTGCATCCGGGCCGGCAAGCACGTGCTCGTCGAGAAACCGACGACGCTGACCGTCCACGACACCGAGGAGGTGCTCGAGGCCGCCCGCGCGGCCGGGGTCCTCGCTGTCGAGGCCATGTGGACCCGGTGCCAGCCGATCGTCCTGGACGCGCTCGCCCGCGTCCGTCGCGGCGACATCGGCACGGTCCGCAGCGTCCACGCCGCCCTCCCGGTGCCCTTCGACTACGACGAGTCGCACCGCCTCTTCGACCTCACGAACGGCGGCGGGGCGCTGCTCGACCTCGGGATCTACCCGGTCACCCTCGCCCACCTCTTCGCCGGTCACCCCACCCACCTGCACGTCCTCGGCTCCCGGGTCGCCACCGGCGCCGACGCGCTGGTGGCCCTGCAGTGGATGACCACCGAGGGCGCCGTGGTCCAGGTCCTGACCGACTCGCTCTCGCACGGCAGCACCGAGACCCTCGTGCGCGGCTCGGAGGGGTCGCTGCAGCTGCACGGGCCGATCAACAACCCGACCTCCTTCACGGTCCGCCGGGGCGAGGAGGAGCAGCTGGTCGACGGTGGTGACCGACGCGGCTACGAGCACGAGGTCGAGGAGTTCCACCGCTGCCTGGAGCTTGGCCTGCCGGAGTCCCCGCTGATCCCGCACGCGGATACGGTGGCGATCATGACCATCCTGGAGAGCGCCCGTCGCGAGCTCGGCGTCCGCTACCCCCAGGAGGACGAGCCGCTGCACACCGCCGACGTGGTGCCGTGATGGTCGAGCTGCTCCTCTTCCTGGTCCTGGCCGTCGGGCTCCTGGCCCTCCTGGGGCGCACCGCGACGCCGCCGTCCGAGCGGCTGCCGCTGCGCCGGTGGACGCCGGTCCACGTCGCCGACCTCGTGGCTCGGGCGTTCCGCCTCTTCCGCGACGCCGGCGCGGAGCGGGTGCGGCGCCAGGAGGTCGCCCGCGAGTCGGTCGAGGGGCGTCAGCCGGAGAAGCCGCGGCGCGGCCAGCTGCCGCCTCCCCCGCCCAACCCCGAGGACGACCAGCGCTGACCGCTCACACCCGAGGGACCCGCGGCGCCGGCTGGCAGCGGGGGCAGAAGTGCGAGCTGCGGTTCGTGAACTCCTCGCGCCGGATCGCGGTCCCGCAGCGTCGACACGGGCGGCCGGTCTGCCCGTAGGCCTCCAGCGACCGGTCGAAGTAGCCCGACTCCACACCATTGAGACGTTATGTACAGCGCATAGAATCGTCAGTCGACTGGGCATCCAATCGGCACTCGACTCGTGCTCAGGTCCCGGCGCGTCGAAACACCGCAGATCCGGCGGCCGTCCACAGACTACTGAGCCTCGCATCCGCTACGTGCTATCCTTGCACCATCATGATCAGCCCGTTGCCGCAAGGCGCGGGCTGATTTTCTTTCCAGGGGAGGGTCATGGCCGAGTACGCGAAGCCGTGGCTGTCCGTCGACGAACAGATCGATCGACTGGCGAGGCACGGAGTCGAGATCGCAGACCACAGCCGAGCCGCGTCGGTCCTACAGGCGGTCGGCTATTACCGCCTCACTGGGTACCTCTACCCGTTCCGTGAGTCCGAGGTTGACATCGACGACGAGGGTCGCGTGCGGGTCCGCGTGCTCAGCGACTACAGGGCCGGCACAACGTTGCGGCACGCCGAGGACCTCATCGACTTCGACCGGCGTCTGCGCTTGCTCGTCATGGCCGGCGTCGAGCGCATCGAAGTGGCTGTTCGAATGCGGATCGGGTACGTGCTCGGCCGGAGGTCACCCTTCGCCTACGAGGACCCCGCCTGTTTCACTGACTCCTTCACTGCCGAGAGCACCGACGGGCCAGACTCCGCGCCGAGCAAGCACGTGCAATGGCTTCGGCGCGTCAACGAGAGGAAGACCCGCTCGGACGAGAAGTTCGTCGAGCACTTCCGGGAGAAGTACGACGATCGGATGCCGGTCTGGGCGCTCACCGAGATCCTCGAGCTGGGCCACCTCTCAGTCCTCTATCGGGGGATGAACCAGCAGGATGCCGAGGAGATCGCGCTGGCTTTCGGAGTCCCGACGAAGAGCATCATGAGCAGCTGGTTGGCCAGCCTGAACTACGTTCGCAACGTCGCGGCGCACCACTCCCGCCTGTTCAACAGAAAGCTCCAGAACGCACCGGCTCGCCCCAAGGTCGGACAGGTCCCCATCCTCGACCACCTGCGTGATGAGGAGACGGCTAAAGGTGTCTTCGGCACCTACAACGCCGTCGCCGTCATCGCGTATCTCCTGCCGACCATCGACCCCTGCTCTGACTGGGCGCAACAGCTGGCCGCGCTGCTGAGGAGGTTCCCGACCTCGCACGCCCTGACGGTCGAGTCGATGGGCGTACCACGCGACTGGGAATCGTTCGAGCTCTGGCGAGGCTGACGCCTGCAAGCGGATCGGCCCGAACTCGCAATCTGGGAGCTGACACGCGGATGCCCCGCCCGCAAATCCTGCGCTTGAGTGCCGCCGCACCTGGCCGCCTCTCCTAGGACGCCGCCCCAAGGATCTTCTACTTGTCGGAGGGTGCTGGTAGGCAAGACGGCATGGACTCTGAACCGGCACATCGCAAGCCACCCAACTTCCAGAAGCCCCTCATCGGCCGCCGTCCAGAGGACCGCACAATCGACAAGAAGGTGCACGCGACGCACCGTACCCATCAGGTGAAGATTCGCGGTCTCATCATGGACCTCCCTGGCGCAGAGGAACCAGTCGAGGTCTGCGTGAACGACCAGGCCGACTGGGAGTTGATCTATAAGAACCCTGCGGTCCACGTGAAATGCATCGTCTCTTCGTGCGACACGCTGCTCACGGCGAAGCGGATGAGCGCAAGCGGTCTTCGCTTCTTCGCCATCCGTTCCGGAGGTTGTGACCACAACCAGGTAGACATGCCAGTCAACCCTGGCGAGATAGCACAAGACCCCGCCACGCTCGACGGAGGAGGCGGGCCAGAGGGAGTCGAGCACCTGTGGATCAAGGGCCGCCTGTACAGGATCGCGAAAACGCTGGGTGCAAAGGCCGAGGTCGAGCACTCACTCACCCATGGCGACGTCTTCCTGCCGGAGCACGACCTCGTCCTTGAGTACCAGCGATGGAACACAGACTTCGCCACCCGAACGCTGCAGCGCACAACGGCCGGTGCAGCAAGGACGATCTGGCTGTTCCCGACAGAACTTCCCGAGCGAGCCTCCAAGTCTCTGAGCGCAGCAATCCGCAAGGAAGTCTTTCAAAACGGCGGCATCTACGTGTCGGTACTCAATCCGAGCGACAACTACGCACCCCAGAGACCGTGGGAAGATCCCTCACAAGAGCGCACTGCCCGCCTCTTCGCGCGGGGATCGATCGCGGAGTTCGATCCTGTCCACCAAGCACTGATCTATAAATCCCGCTCGCTGGCGACGATCCTCGCCCAAATCCTCAGCGGCGAGCGAGTGTTGCAGCAAGCTCCCATTTGGAAGAAGAGTGTTCGCCGTCGGGAGATGGCGCGAGTCTGGGTACTGCGAGGCGACCTTGAGTTGTCAAGCGCTGCCCAGTCGAGACGACGATCCACCTCACCGCCACCTGCAAGCAATCACACAGCATCGGAGCATCCCGACGAACCGCGTCCCGAGCAGGCGGTCCGACCTAAACTCGAGCTGGTTACAGGACTGGACACTCCTCAATCGCACTCTGGCGCGGCAGCTTCAGCTACTGCGGCCGACCACTCCCCTCTCACAGGAGAGCAGGCAAAGGTCAACGCAGAACCGATCGCTGATCGGGACACTGTTTCGACCGTCGAGGCCGCTTCGTCGACATCCCCGCAGACAGCCGATCAAGATGTGACGACCGAACGGCCAGCACCAGCCAGGCCCCTTTGGAAGAAGTTCGTGGACTGGCTACGCCAAGGATGATTGAGCGTACGTCACACCCACCACCTATAGCGTCGGATTATTGCAGCGCCCGGGCTCCACAACTGAACACTCGCGCAAAGGCTATCCAGACCGTGTCCCGATCGGAGCTTGCAGCGTTATGGACTAGGCTACTCGCAGTGGAACCGGTCGTCCAATGTTCGCCGCGCAAACCGTTCATCAACTCCCGGAGGCGTCGAGCCTGCTGTTTGTCACCCCGATAATCCGGGCAGCGTGATACTCGGGCCGGCCGTCTGCTGGAACGAGGCCAGCAAACGACCGAATCTCGGCCGAGGTCATCTCCCATCATGGACATTGTTCGGCGGGTGCTGCGCCTCATGGACGCCGGCGCGGAGCGGGTGCGGCGCTAGGAGGTCGCCCGCGAGTCGGTCGAGGGGCGTCAGCCGGAGAAGCCGCGGCGCGGCCAGCTGCCGCCTCCCCCGCCCAACCCCGAGGACGACCAGCGCTGACCGCTCACACCCGAGGGACCCGCGGCGCCGGCTGGCAGCGGGGGCAGAAGTGCGAGCTGCGGTTCGTGAACTCCTCGCGCCGGATCGCGGTCCCGCAGCGTCGACACGGGCGGCCGGTCTGCCCGTAGGCCTCCAGCGACCGGTCGAAGTAGCCGCTGGCCCCGTTGACGTTGACGTAGAGCGCGTCGAAGCTGGTGCCGCCCTGTCCCAGCGCGTCGCGCATGACGTCGGCGGCGTGGTCGAGCACCCGCCCGAGCGCGGGCTTCGTCTGGCTGGAGGCGAGCCGTCGCCCGTGCACCTGCGCCCGCCACAACGCCTCGTCGGCGTAGATGTTGCCGATACCGCTGACCACCCCCTGGTCCAGCAGGACCCGCTTGAGGGCGACGTCCTTGCCCTTCATCCGGCGCACCACCGCTGCCCGGTCGAAGGCCGGCTCGAGCGGGTCCGGGGCGATGTGCAGCACCGGCTCAGGTATGCCGTGGGAGTGCCCGCCGGGGTGACCCGGCGCGCTTGCCCCCGGCTCGTCGCGCAGCGGGGTGAGGGCGAGCCCGCCGAAGGTGCGCTGGTCGACGAAGCGCAGCTGGGGGCCGTCGTCGTCGAGGTCGAGGGTGGCGTGCAGGTGCTTCTCCCGCGGCGCCTGCGCGTCCTGCACGAGGAGCTGGCCGCTCATCCCGAGGTGCACGACCAGCGCCTGGGGGTCGTCGGCGGGAGGCTGGAGCACGAGCCAGAGGTACTTCCCCCTCCGGTCCGCGGCGAGCACCTGCGCACCGGCGACGCGCGCGGCCAGGTCCACTGGTCCGGCCGCGTGACGTCGGGCGACCCGCGCGCCGGTCAGCCGGGCCTCGCGGATGCGTCGCCCGACGACGTGCGTCTCGAGGCCACGACGGACGACCTCGACCTCCGGGAGCTCGGGCACGCCTCAGCCGCTGCCGGGGCCGTCGCCGGTGAGGTCCTCGACCGTCGGTTCGGTCGCGACCACCTGGGCGGCGCGCTCGGTGAGCAGCCGCCAGCCCTGCTCGGCGGCCTGCTGCTCAGCCAGCTTCTTGGAGCGACCCACCCCGGTCCCGACCACCTCGTCGGCGACGACCGCCCGGGCGGTGAAGGTCTTGTCGTGGTCCGGTCCCTCGGCGTCGACGAGGTACTGCGGGGGGCCCAGGTCGCCCGCCGAGGCGACCTCCTGCAGGCTGGTCTTCCAGTCCAGCCCGGCGCCGAGCCCCGCGCTGCGACGCATCAGCGGGTCCAGCAGGTGGTGGACGAAGGTGGCGGCAGCGGGCAGCCCGGCGGAGAGGTAGACGCAGCCGATGACCGCCTCGGTGGTGTCGGCGAGGATCGAGTCCTTGTCCCGCCCTCCGGTGGCCTGCTCCCCCTTGCCGAGCAGCACGAAGGCGCCGAGGTCCACGACCCGGGCGACCTCGGCCAGCGCGCGCGAGTTGACCACGGCCGCGCGGAGCTTGGCCAGCTGCCCCTCGGTCAGGTCGGGGTGGGTGCGGTAGAGCGTGTCGGTGACCACCACCCCCAGCACGGAGTCACCGAGGAACTCGAGCCGCTCGTTGTGCGGCTGCCCGTCGTTCTCGTAGGAGTAGGACCGGTGAGTCAGGGCCCGCAGCAGCAGCGCCTCGTCACAGGACTCGCCGACCACCTCGGTGAGGTAGTCGGCCAGCTCGGAGACGGGACGCACGACGGTGCCCCGAGGTCAGCCCTGGTGCTCGGTGCGCTCGGCGGCCGCGTAGTGGCGGCCGCCGTAGGTGCCGCAGGTGGGGCACGCCTGGTGCGGGGTCGCCACAGCCTGGCACTGCGGGCAGGTCGACAGCGCGATCGGCGCCGCCTTCCACTGCGAACGGCGGTGCCGGGTGTTGGAACGGGACATCTTCCGCTTGGGAACGGCCACGTCAGGTCCTCTTCTCGTCGTCGTCGGCCGGCGTGGCCATCGCGGCCAGCGCCGACCACCGGGGGTCGATCACGTCGTGCTCGTGCTCCGGGTCGTCCGCCAGGCGCGCCCCGCACTCGGAGCACAGGCCCGGACAGTCCTCCCGGCACACCGGTTGGAAGGGCAGCTCGGTCACGACGGCGTCCCGGACGACCTCTTCGAGGTCCATCAGGTCACCGTCGAGCATGCGCTGCTCGTCCTCGTCGCTCGCGTCCTGGTCGCCCGAGCGGCTCCCCACCTCCTGGTGGTGCGCCGCGCGGTCGGGGTAGGCGTAGAGCTCCTGGAAGGTCACCTCGACGTCGTCGACGATCTCGTCCAGGCAGCGCACGCACTCCCCTCTCGCCGTGGCCTGTGCCGTCCCCGTCGCCAGGATGCCCTCGACGACCGACTCCATCCGCAGCTCCAGCCGGACCGGGTGGCCCGCCGGGATCGCGATGACATCGGTGCCCAGGGGCTCCGTCGTGGTGACCTCGCGCGAGAGCTCGCGCATGGTCCCGGGCCGGCGGACCAGCTCCCGGGTGTCGAACACCCAGTCGCGCTCCGTCTGCTGGGCAGCCATGCCGAATTCCCTTACGTGTGGTCTGACCTGATGGACGGGTTCGGCCCTCGTGCACGGCGAGCACGGGAGGGACACAAACCGACGCACCAGCCTACCGGGCCGGTGCGGCGCGCTCAAATCTGGCGCAGCGCCTCCAGCACCGGCGCGGGCACCAGCGCGGAGACGTCGCCCCCGAGCCGGTGGACCTCCTTGACCAGCGAGCTGGAGACGTGCTCCAGCGCCGGGTCACCGGGCAGGAAGACCGTCTCGACACCGGTGAGGTGACGGTTCATCAGGGCCATCGGCAGCTCGTAGGCGAAGTCGGTGCCGCCGCGCAGCCCCTTGACCACCGCCTCGGCCCCGACCTCCTGGCACACGTCGACCAGCAGCCGCTCGGCATACGCCTCGACGCGGACGCGACCCGCGACCTCGCTCGGCAGCGAGGCGCCGACGAGCTCCAGCCGGGTCGGCACGGGGAAGCTGCCCTGCTTGGCAGGGTTGTGCAGGACGGCGACCACGACCTCGTCGTAGAGCGCGGCGGCCCGGGTCACGATGTCGACGTGCCCCAGCGTCACCGGGTCGAAGGATCCGGGGCAGACGCAACGGCGGGTCGACATGGCCAGGGAGCCTACCGGGCTGCGATCACCCCTCGTCCTCGAGCAACCCGTCCTTCCGGGCCTGCTCGACCAGAGCACGGACGGTATCGGCGTCCACGCCCTCGTCGAGGTGCCGGCCGCGGACCTCGAGGAAGGCCGCGCCGAGGTCGCGCCGCTCCTGCTCGGGGACCTCCTCGCGGGCGGGGTTGAGGATCGTGAGCTCCTCCTCGGTGAGGTGGTGCTGCAGCACCTCGTTCATGGCCTCGACGGCGTCGTCGAACTTCTGCGTGTCCGTGCCGGCGCACTCGAGCAGGTCCAGCAGCGCCTGGTTGATCTCGGCGTGCTCCTCCTCACCGTGCTCGGCCTCGTGCGCGTCGATGGCGTCCTTGCGCCGCAGCCGGGGGTAGACCTTCTCCTCCTCGGCCTCGCCGTGGGCGATGAGGACGCTGGCGAAGGCCGCGCGGGCCGCGGCACGGTCGCTGGAGCTGTCGCGGAGGTCGCGCATGAGGGCCTCGAAGAGCCGGTGGTCGTCGAGGATCAGGTCGACGACGTCGCCGGACACGGGACGCGGGATGGTGTAGTCGCTCATGCCGCGATCCTCCCAGGGTGGCCGCTCAGGCGCCCGCCGGGCCGCTCGGCTCGGCCAGGTGCAGCGCGGTCTCGCCGTAGCGCCGGGTGTCGAGGTGGCGCAGCGTCTCCGGCCAGGGCGGCCGCGGCGACCGGGCGCTGCGCTCGACCACGACGAGCGCGTCCGGGTCCAGCCAGCCGCCCGAGCCGAGCGCGTGGAGGACGCCGGCGAGCTCGGCGTCGGGCAGCGGGTAGGGCGGGTCGAGCAGCGCAAGGTGGTAGGCGTGCCCGCCCGGTCCGGCGGCCAGCACCGGGCCGACCGGGCCCACGACCACCTCGACGCCCGGCAGCGCCAGCTCCTCGGCGCTGCGCCCGATGAGCCGGGCGGTGGCCCGGTGCCGCTCCACGGCGAGCACACGGGCTGCGCCGCGCGAGGCCGCCTCCAGCCCGAGCGCGCCGGACCCGGCATACAGGTCCAGCACGGAGCAGCCCTCCAGGTCGAGCAGCGACTCGATCCGGGAGAACATCGCCTCGCGCACCCGGTCGGTGGTGGGCCGGGTGCCGGCGCCTCGAGGGGTATGCACGGTGCGCCCGCCGGCGCGCCCCGCGATGATCCTGGTCATCGCCTCATCCCCGCTCCAGGAAGGCGGCGCTGGTCGCGTCCAGACGGGTCAGTGCGTCGGCCAGCTCGGGATGGCGACTCAGCTCGGGGTCGGACTCCACGGTGCGCCAGGCAGCCTCGTGCGCCTGCACGATGAGGTCCTCGTCGCGGGCCAGCCGCAGGAAGCGCAGGCCGCTACGGCCGCCGCTCTGGCTGGCGCCGAGGACGTCGCCCTCGCGCCGGCTCTCCAGGTCGATGCGAGCCAGCTCGAAGCCGTCGGTGGTGGCGGCGACCTGCTCCAGCCGCTCGATCGCGGCGGGGTCCACGCCGTCGCCCTGCGTCACGAGCAGCGCCAGCCCGGGACGACCGCCACGGCCGACCCGCCCCCGCAGCTGGTGCAGCTGGGAGATGCCGAACCGGTCGGCGTCCAGCAGCACCATCGTCGTCGCGTCCGGGACGTCGACGCCGACCTCGATGACGGTGGTCGAGACCAGGACCTCCACCCGCCCCGCGGCGAAGGCCTGCATGACGGCGTCCTTGGCCTCGGCCGGCATCCGGCCGTGCAGCACCTCGATCCGCAGGTCGCGCGTCGCCGGCAGCTCGCGCAGGCACCGGGCGACCTGGTGGACCCCGTGCAGCCCGGGCGGTCCGGCGGACCCCTCCGGCATCTCGAGCAGGCCGAGGAGGTCGGCGCCGTCCTCGCCCTGCGGCGCTCCGGGCCCGGCCTCTCCGCCGAGCGGCAGGCCCGGACCGTCGGTGCCCGAGCCCGGCAGGTCCGGGTCGTCCGGATCCCCGATGCGGGGGCACACGACATACACCTGACCGCCACCGCGCACCTCCTCGGCGACCCGTTGCCAGGTCCGGCGCACCCAGTCGGGGCGTCGGCCGTCGACGACGTGACTGCTGATCGGGCGGCGCCCGCCGGGCAGCTCGCGCAACGTGGAGATCTCCATGTCGCCGTAGACGGTCATCGCCACGGTGCGCGGGATCGGGGTCGCGGTCATGACCAGCACGTGCGGGGAGGTGCCCTCGGGAGCCTTGGCGCGCAGCGCGTCGCGCTGCTCGACCCCGAACCGGTGCTGCTCGTCGACGACGACCAGACCCAGCTCGGCGAACTGGACGTGCTGCTGGATCAGCGCGTGGGTGCCGACCACGATCCCGGCCTCGCCCGAGGCGGCGGCCAGCAGCGCCTGCTTGCGCTCCCCCGCCGACTGGCTGCCGGTGAGCAGGGCCAGCCGGGTGCCCTCCTCCAGACCGCCGAGCAGCCCGGCCTCGGCGATCGGCCCGAGCAGCTGGCTGATCGAGCGGTGGTGCTGCGCGGCGAGGACCTCGGTCGGGGCGAGCAGCGCCGCCTGCCCGCCGGAGTCGACGACGGCGAGCATGGCGAGCAGGGCGAGCACGGTCTTGCCCGACCCGACCTCGCCCTGGAGCAGGCGGTGCATGGGGGCCTCGCGGGCCAGGTCGCCGAGGAGCTCGGCGAGGACGGCCTCCTGGCCCTCGGTGAGCGCGAACGGCAGCCGGTCGCGCAGCCGCTGCCCGAGCCCCTGCTCCGCCGGCACCCGGGGGCGGGCGGGCACCGCCTCGCTGGACCGGCGCACCCGGGCGAGCTGGGCCTGGACCGTGAAGGCCTCGCCGAACTTGAGCCGCCACCGGCCCCTGCGGTGGTCCGCCTCCGTGCCGGGCCGGTGGACCAGCCGGTAGGCCTCGAGCAGGCCGGGCAGACCCACCTGCCGCCGCACCTGCGCGGGGACCGGGTCCGGCAGCTCGTCGAGCTGGTGGAAGACCAGGTCGAGGCACTGGCCGTGGACGATGGGTGACAGACCCTTGGTGGCGGTGTAGACCGGGACCAGACCGTCGAGGAGCCACTGCGCCCCGCCCTCGCCGCCCTCGCTCAGCGTGGCGTAGTCCGGGTGGGTCAGCTGCAGCGTGTCGCGCCACACCCCCACCTGCCCGGAGCAGACGACCCGGACCCCGGGTCGGAGCCGGTCCTGGTGCCCGTAGGGCTTGAAGAAGGTCAGCTGGATCGTCCCGCCCGCGTCGTCCGCGACGTCCACGACGAGCCTGCGGCCGCGCCGGTTGCGCATCTGGTGGGTGGTCGCGGCGCGCACCGTCCCCACGACCACGACGTCCTCGCCGTGCGGCAGGTCGCGGAAGGCCGTGGGCCGGGTGGGGTCGAGGTAGGTGCGGGGCAACCAGTCGAGCAGCTGGCCCACGGTCCTGATCCCCCGCGCCCGCTGCAGCGTCTGCGCACTGGCCCCGACGAGGTCGCGCAGCCCGAAGTCGAGCGGGTTGGCCTCGCCGTCGGCCACGGGGCGCAGGTGGGCGCGTCCGGCGCCCGGCATCACTCGACCCCCAGCAGCACGGTATAGGTGGGCTGGCCCCCGTCCAGCACGCTCTGCTCGACCTCGCTGCCCGCGCAGCGGTCGGCGACGGCGTGCGCCATGACGTGGCGGACCTCGTCGTCGGCGTCCTCGCCGAGCAGCGCCGTCAGCAGCTCGACCCCGTCGTGCCAGATCGTGTCGAGCACGCACCGCGCGGCAGGCTCCAGGTCGTCCTCGACGGCGACGATCGCGTGGTCCACGATGCCCAGCCACTGGCCCGGTCGGCACGGACCGACCGGGGTCTCGGCCGCCCGGTCGGCGCGGGTGAGCGCACCCCCGTGCACCGCCGAGGCCGCCGCCGTCATCGCGTCCAGGACCGGCCCCAACCGGCCTGCCGGGTCGAGCACGGCGAGCGCGGCCAGGCCCTCCAGGAGGTTGCGGGTCGGCACGACCTCGACCTCCAGACCCTCGCGCCGCGCCTCCGCGGCGGCGGCGCGGGCGACCATGAGCATGTCGCCGTCGTTGGGCAGGATGACGACCGACGCACCGGTGCTGGCGCGCACCGCGGCGAGCAGCTCTCCGGTCGGGGCGCGACGACGCGGACCGCTGGGCACCAGCACGGCACCGCCGTCCGACATCAGCCGGGTCACCCCGTCGCCGAGGGCGCACGAGACCACTCCGATGCCCTGCGGCAGGGGCGCGACCGGGTGCGGGTGCTCACGTCCCTCCGTGCCGTCTCCGGGGCTCAGCGACGTCTGCCGCACCTCGCTCACGACCCCCGCCAGCCCTCCGGCCTCGATGGCCGCGGCGGTGTCCTCCTCCTCGACGTGCACGTGGACCTGGAACTCTGCGGGGCCACCCGCGACGGCGACGGAGTCCCCGAGATGCGTCAGGTGGGCCCGCAGCCGCTCGGCGCGCTCGGGGTCGCTGCCGCTCAGGAGGTACATCACCTCGACGGCCTCCTCCGACGTCGTGCCCCGACCCGAGGTCGGTCCGGGCGTCGCGGCCCACCAGTGCGGCACCTCGCCGTCGGCGCCGGCCGGGCGCTCGTCGAGGACGGCGTGCAGCGCCTCGACGACGAGGACCAGCCCTGCCCCGCCGGCGTCGACCACGCCCGCGTCGCGCAGCTCGGGCAGCTGCTCGGGAGTGCGTGCCAGGGCCTGCTGCGCCGCCTCGAGCGCCGCGTCGACGACCACGAGGACGTCCTGCGCGCCCTCGTCGACCGCACCCCGGGCGCGACGGCGGCGGCCCGGGCGACGGTGAGGATGGTGCCCTCCACCGGGGCGGCGAGCGCCTCCCAGGCGCTGCGCGAGGCGGACTCGAAGGCGTCGGCGACCTCGCGCGGGCCGGCCACGTCGACGTCGGGGGCCACCGCGTCGGCCAGCCCGCGGGTGAGCTGGGCCAGGATGACGCCCGAGTTGCCGCGGGCCGCCAGGAGCATGCCCCGCGCGATGAGGGCGAGCCCCTCCCGGAGCCGGTCGGTGCCGCCGCCGCTCTCGAAACGCACCCGCACGTGCTCCAGCGCGCCGTCGAGGGTGAGGTACATGTTGGTGCCGGTGTCGCCGTCCGCCACCGGGAAGACGTTGAGCGCGTCGACCTGCTCCCGCGCCGTCGCCAGCGACAACCGCGCGGTGACCGCCCAGCGGCGGGCGGTCACGAGGTCGAGCACGGGTCCGGGCACGGCACCAACCTAGTGCCCGGCGCCGACGCCGTCCGCGGCGCCACAGGCATACCGTGGAGGTGCGGCGACGCACGGTCGTCGTCCGCCGCGATGATTTGGGCGCCGTGTCGCGGTTCCGGTACGCTGGACCGGTTGCCCGCGCCGCGCTGCTGCGGGCCCGAGACCTTTCACCGGACGACCTTCAGGAGAACACCGTGGCTGCCACTTGCGACGTCTGCGGCAAGGGACCGAGCTTCGGTCACAGCATCTCGCACTCGCACCGCCGCACCAAGCGCCGCTGGAACCCCAACATCCAGCGGGTCCGCACCACCGCGGGCGGCACCGCCAAGCGGATGAACGTCTGCACCTCCTGCCTCAAGGCGGGCAAGGTCACCCGCTGACCCTCCGCTGACGGCAGGTTGCCGTCATCTGCCGGCGCTCCTCGTCAGGGGGGCGCCGGTTCTGCTGTGTCGGGCGGCAGGACCGGTCCCGGTCTCAGCCGCCGAAGTGGTCCCAGCCGCCGCCGTCCGGGTCCAGGGCCTGCTCCCCCAGCCGCACGGTCGGCTCCCCCTGCACCTGCTCGGCACCCCCGAGGACGACCCACCCCGTCGGCACCGCGCCGACCGGGAAGGTCGCGAGCAGCTCGTGCTCCTCACCGCCGCCGAGCACGGCGCGCCGGGCCGCCTCCAGCCCCAGCTCGGGCGCGAGCCGGGCGGCGAGGTCGTCGACGGCCGCCTCGTCCAGCAGGAGGTCGACGCCGCTGGCGCGCGCCACCCGACCCCCGTCGCGGCCCAGCCCGTCCGAGACGTCGATCATCGCCGTGGCCCCGGCGAGCGCCGCCACCGGACCCTGCTCGAGGTCCACCCACGGCCGGAGGTGGTGGTCGACCCAGCGGCCCTGGCGCGCCCCGGCCCGGAGCTGCTCGAGCCCCGCGTGGGAGCGACCCAGCGGTCCGGACACCGCGAGGACGTCGCCCGGTCGGGCGCCGCTGCGCAGCACCGCACCCGGTATGCCCTCGGCCAGCTCCCCGAGCGCCGTCACCGACACCGCGACCACCCCCGGGCCGGCGGCGCTGAGGTCGCCCCCGACGACGGGGACCCCGGCGCGGGAGCAGGCGCGGGCGAGCCCGGTCGTGAGGTCGCGGCACCAGGCGAGCGGCAGCTCCCGGTCGCAGAGCAGGGTCACCAGCACCCCCGTCCCCCGGCCGCCCATCGAGGCCAGGTCGGCGAGGTTCTGGGTGACGATCTTCTCGCCCACGTCCTGACCGGTCGACCACGCGTCCAGCCAGTCCTGACCACGCACCATCGTGTCCGTGGTCGCCAGGACGGCGCCGGTGCGCACGCGCAGGTGGGCGGTGTCGTCGCCCGGCCCGACGACGACGTCGCGCAGGCTCCCCGCGGCCGCCCCGTGCTCGGCGAGCACGCCGAAGACCTCGCCGAGGATGCCGCGCTCCCCCACCTCGCCGACGGTCCGCCCGCCCTCGCCCGGAGGCTCGCTCGTGCTGCTCATCCCCGCACGGTAGCCTCCGTGCAACCGAGCAGGAGGCAGCACCGTGGTCAAGGCATACATCCTCGTCCAGACCGAGGTCGGCGTCTCCGCGCGCGTCACCCGGGCGATCCGCGAGCTCGACGGCGTCCAGAGCGCCGAGGACGTGGCCGGTCCCTACGACGTCATCGTGCAGGTGCAGGCGCCGACGGTGCAGGAGCTGGGTCGTGGCGTCATCGCGCACGTCCTGGCGGTGCCCGGGATCACCCGCACCACGACGTGCACGGTCGTCGAGCTCTGAGGCCGCGGGCCGGGCTGCTGGCGGCCGCGCTCGGGCTGGTCTCGCTCACGGCGTGCGGCGAGGGCGCGGTGCGCGCGGTCCCCTTCGACGCCTCTGACTCCGCGGTATGCCTGGAGGTCGCCGCCCGGTGGCCCGGGACGATCGGTCCCTACGAGGCGCGGGTGACCGCGGTGCAGTCCGAGGGGGTCGCGGCCTGGGGCGAGCCGCCGATCGTCGCCCGGTGCGGCAAGGCGCCGCCCGGGCCGACGACCGACCCCTGCATCGACGTCGGCGGGGTCGACTGGGTCGCGACGGTGCTCGACGACGGCGGCACGATGTTCACGACCTACGGCCGCGACCCGGCGATCGAGGTCCTGGTGCCGGAGAGCTATGACAGCCACCCGCTGCTCCTGCCGCCGCTGGACGACGCCGCCCGGGTGGTCCCGCAGACGCTGGGCGAGTGCTCCTCGCCGCAGGGCTGACCGGCGGCGGCCTGTCGCTGCGCCGGCCTTGCCTGACGCTCAGCGCAGCCCGAGCGGACGCTCCAGCGCCAGCGTGATGAGCTCGTCGACCAGTTCGGGGTAGGAGACGCCCGAGGCCGCCCAGGCCTGGGGGTACATCGAGTAGGGCGTGAAGCCGGGCATGGTGTTGATCTCGTTGAGCACCACCTCGCCGCGCGGCGTGACGAAGCAGTCCACGCGGGAGAGTCCCTCCGCGTCGGCGGCTTCGAAGGCGAGCGCAGCGATCCGGCGGATCTCGTCGCGGACGTCGTCCGGGATGTCGGCGGGGGCGGTGATCTGCACGCTGGCCTCGTCGAGGTACTTCGCCTCGAAGTCGTAGAAGTCGTGCCCGCCGCTGACGACGATCTCCCCGCACTCGCTGACCCTGGGCAGCGCCGAGCCGCGCCCGCCGAGCACGCCGCACTCGATCTCGCGCCCGTCGATGCCCTGCTCGACGAGCACCTTGGGGTCGTGGTCGCGGGCCTTCTCGATCGCGACCTCGAGCTCCTCCGGGCGCTCCACCTTGGCGACGCCCACCGACGAGCCGGCCCGTGCGGGCTTGACGAAGACCGGGAAGAGCAGGGCGCTCGCGGCCTCCAGCGCCCCCTCGCGGTCGCGCTGCCACTGCCGGTCGGTGATGACGGCATACGGCGCCACCGGCAGCCCGGCAGCGGCGAAGACCACCTTCATGACGTGCTTGTCCATCATCGCGGCGGAGGCGAGCACCCCGCAGCCGACGTAGGGCAGGTCGGCGAGCTCCAGCATCCCCTGGATGGTGCCGTCCTCCCCGAACGGCCCGTGCAGCAGCGGGAAGACGACGTCGACCTCGCCGAGGGAGTGCACCTGACCGTCGCGACCGGTCCAGGTCCACTCGTGGTCCACCCCGCCGAGCGGCACGAAGACCTGACGCCCGGTGTCCTGCACCTGCGGCAGCCGCCCGTCCCGGATCTCCAGCGCCTCCGGGTCGTCCTCGACGAGCACCCAGTGCCCTTCGCGGGTGATGCCCACCGGCACGACGGCATACCGCTCACGATCCAGCGCCCGGAGCACGCTGGCCGCGGTGGCGCAGGAGATCGCGTGCTCGTCCGAGCGCCCGCCGAAGACGAGGGCCACACGGTGCCGGGTGTCGGCGGACCGCTGCGTGCCGGCGCTGGTGTCCTCGTCGGGGCTCACGGCGGGGTCGGTGCGCTGGGTGGAGGCGTCCATATCGGGACGAGCCTAACCAGTGCGAGGCGGGACACCCCGCAGACCCACCGGGCACGACGGCCGACGCGTGAGGGCCGCTCTCCAGGTCGTCTCCGGGCCGGTTCGTCCACCGGGCGCCTCGACGTCAGATCGGAGCCTCCTCGAGGTTCTCTGATCTGACGAACCGGCTCACAGTGCTCCCCCCGGGGCGCGTGGGAGTGAGACCGACGCGGCTCGTCAGTGGCGCTCGTGCTTGCGTGCCCGCGTCATGAGCGCTCGGGTGAGGTCCTCGGGGGTCACCGAGCCGTCCACGACCGCTGTCACGCCCTCGCAGATCGGCAGGTCCACCCCCTGGCTGGCGCCCAGCTCCACCACGCTGCGGCAGCTCTTGACGCCCTCCGCCGTCTGGTGCGGCACGGCCAGCACCTCCTCGACGCTGCGCCCCTGACCGAGCGCGACGCCGACGCGGTGGTTGCGGGAGAGCGGGGACATGCAGGTCGCGATGAGGTCGCCGACGCCGGCCAGCCCCATGAGCGTGGCGGGGTCGGCGCCGAGCGCCTGCCCGAGCCGGGCGGTCTCGGCGAGCCCGCGGGTGATGAGGCTGGACTTGGTGTTGTCGCCGTAGCCGAGACCCTCGGCCATGCCCACCGCGAGCGCGATGACGTTCTTGACCGCTCCGCCGATCTCGGCCCCGACGACGTCGGTCTGGGTATAGGGCCGGAAGTAGGCAGTCATGCACGCCTCGGCGACCCGGTCGGCGGCGTCGTGGTCGAGGGCCGCGACGACGCTGGCGGCCGGCTGGCGAGCGGCGATCTCCCGGCTGAGGTTGGGGCCGGTCACGACGACGATGCGCCCGGCCTCGACGCCGCTGTCCTCGACCACCTGGCTCATCCGCAGGCCGGTGCCCAGCTCGATGCCCTTCATGAGCGAGACCACCGGGGCCCTCGCCGGGAGGTGCTCGCCCCAGTCGGCGAGGTTGGCGCGCACCGTCTGCGAGGGGACGGCCAGCACCACCAGATCGGCGCCCGCCGCCGCCTCCGCGGGGTCCGTGGTCGCGGTGACCACCGGGGCCAGCTCGACCTCGGGCAGGTAGTCCGGGTTGTGCCGTGAGTCGCGGATGCCCTCGGCGATCTCGGGTCGGCGGGCCCACAGGACGACCCGCTCCGCGCCCGCGTCGGCGAGGATCTGGGCGAAGGCCGTGCCCCAGCTGCCGGCGCCGAAGATGGCTGCCCGGGTCATCCCTCGGGCTCCGTGGGCCGACGGGCCGGGTCGAAGGGTTCGGCGGGAGGCTGCTCGCCACGGATCTGCGCCAGCTGCTGGGTGATCGCGGCCATGACGCGGCGCGTGGCCTCGGCGTGCGCCCGCGGCTCCTGCGCGCGGTCGTAGAGGTCGGACAGCTCGACCGGGGCGCCGGCACGGACGTGCTGGACCGGGCGCTTCAGCAGGTTGCCCGGGCGGCGGGCATAGTGCCCGAGCACCCCCTGGGCACCCCACTGGGCGATCGGCACCACCGGGGCCCGGCTGGTCAGCGCCAGCCGACCCACGCCCGACTTGGCCTTCATCGGCCACAGGTCGGGATCCCGGGTCAGGGTGCCCTCGGGCATGATCGCGATGCACCGACCGTCGGCGAGCGCGGCGCGCGCGGCCTCGAGCGCGTCACCGGCGCGCGAGCTGGAGCGGTAGACCGGGACCTGCTCCAGGTGCCGCAGCGCGGCTCCGAGCAGGGGCACCTCGAAGAGGGAGGACTTGGCGAGGAAGAAGGGGGCGTGCCCGTGGTCGACGAGGAAGTGGGCCAGCATGATCGGGTCCACCTCGGAGTAGTGGTTGCCGGCGACGATGAAGCCCTCGCCCCGCGGCAGGTGCTCGGCGCCGGACCAGTCGCGGCGGGTCACGCCCATGAGCACGGGGCGCAGGGCCGCGATGACCGCGTGGTAGGACCAGGGCACGGCCTGGCGCAGGGGCTGGCGTCTCACGCGGGTCATCTTTGCATCCGGGGGCGGTGCTGGCGAAGATGCTGGGGTGCGCGACAGGACGGGACGGGCTGCGGCCGGGCTCGACTGGCGGCTGGTGCTGCCGGTTCAACGAGCCGATCGCGCCAAGACCCGCCTCGTGGCACCGGACGGGGTCTCCCGACCCGAGCTGGCCCGCGCGATCGCCCTGGACACGCTGGACGCGGTATGCCGCGCCCTCCCGCCGGGCCGGGTGACCGTGGTGACCGCCGACGACGGTGCGGCCGACAGGGCGCGGGAGGTCGGGGCCCGGGCGGTCCCCGACCCCGGGCGCGGGCTGGACGAGGCGATCCGGCGCGGCCTGGACGACGCGGCCCTGCAGGTCGGGGGTGAGAGCGGCGCCGGCCGGCCGGCCCCCGGGTGGGCCGTGCTGCTGGGCGACCTGCCGGCGCTACGTCCGGAGGACCTCCGGGAGGCCCTGGCGCGCTGCGCCGCCCTCGACCGTGCGGTGGTGCCGGACGCCGAGGGCACGGGTACGGTCCTGCTGACCTCGACGCGAGGCATACCGCGGCCGCGCTTCGGTGCCGGGTCGGCCGCACGGCACGCCGTCGACGCCACCCGCCTGGACCTCGACCTCCCTCGGCTGCGGCGTGACGTGGACCGGGCCGAGGACCTGCAGGAGGCGCTGCTCCTCGGCGTGGGCGCCCGCACCCGCGCGGCCCTGGGCTCGACCGCCGCCTGAGCCGGTCCCCCACCCGCGCCACGACCTACAGTGGCCCCATGCAGGCCAGCGTGCACACCTACGACCTCGACGCCGGCAGCGGGACGGTCCTGCTCGACACCGGGCGGGTGCTGCCCTTCGCCGCCGCGGTGATGGACGCGAGCGGTCTCCGGCACCTGCGGGTGGGCCAGCGGGTGAGCATCGAGGTCGACGGTGACCCCGAAACCGCGGGCGCGAGCCTCACCCGGCTCTGGATCGTCGGCATCGGCGAGGGCGAGCCCATCGTCTGATCCACTCGTTCGCAGCAGGCGTCCCGCTGCGGTGATGCATCCCCGCACCGCAGCACCTTCTGCGCGGGGTCGGGCGCACAGCGGCTCAACGCTTCTTCGCGGCCTTCGTGCCCTTCTTCCCCTTCGTCGACTTCTTCCCCTTCTTGGCCTTCTTGCGCTTGCCGGAGTCGCCATGTGACACGTCGTCGTTCTTGACCTTCGCCAGCTGCGCCTTCTTGGCCGAGATCATGCCGGCGGTGATGTCCTCGCCGCCGGAGAAGACCCGTCCGCCGCCGACCGACCCCGGCTGCCGTGGCTCCGAGCTCTCGCTCGTCGGGTCGGGCTTCTCCCGGCGCACGCTCGGCGGGGTCCCCGAGGGGGCACGCCGCTCCCGGTCGCGGTCGGACGACGCCCGGGCGGCGACCCGACCCTTCGGCTCGTGCCGAGGACCGCTGTCATGGCGACGCACCGTGCTCGGGGCTCCGGCGGAGCCGCCCTCGGACTCACCGGCGGCCCGCGCCCCGGCCAGGCCCTGCGCGGGCAGCGTCGCCGGGTCGGCCACCACCTCCCTGAAGGCGGCTCCCGGCCGGAAGCGCGGGCTCCGGGTCTCCGGGATCGGCACCGCCTCTCCGGTCCTCGGGTTGCGCCCGGTCCGCGCTGCCCGGTCCACCCGCTCGAAGCTCCCGAAACCGCTGATGCTCACCGTGCCGCCCGCGGCCACCTCGCGCAGCACCACGTCCACCAAGGCCTCGACGGCGGCTCCGGCGGCGGCCCGGCCGCCCACGCGCGGAGCCAGCGCCTCGATCAGGTCCGTCTTGTTCATGCCCCCAGCCTCTCGCACGCTCCCTCGGCGCGCCAGCGTGCGGACCGGCCGGGCCTTCCCCCGCACGCAGGCGAACGGCCCCCACCGCTGCTGCGGTGAGGGCCGTTCGACACGGGTAGCCCCGACGGGATTCGAACCCGCGCTACCGCCTTGAGAGGGCGGCGTGCTAGGCCGCTACACAACGGGGCCGTGTCCGGCGCGCTCGGCGCCGAGGGGAGAGACTACCCGAGCGGGCACGTCTCCACGAAATCCGGAGCTGGGCTCCGTCATCGCGCTGGGGTACCAGGACTCGAACCTAGAACAACTGAACCAGAATCAGCCGTGTTGCCAATTACACCATACCCCAAGGGGGTGTCTCCGCCCTGTCCCACGAACCGGGAAGCGCGGCGAACCGAGCATCAACTCTACCGCGCCCGGCGCACCCCACCCAAATCTGGCGCAACCGCGCGGGTCAGAGCGACGCGCGCAGCCGGGCGAGCCGGTCCAGCGTCTCCTGCTTGCCCAGGATCTCCATCGACTCGAAGAGCGGCGGGCTGATCCGCTGCCCGGAGACGGCGGTCCGCAGCGGCCCGAAGGCGAAGCGCGGCTTGAGGCCCATCCCGTCCACCAGCGCCTCGCGCAGCGCCGCCTCGATCCGGTCGTGGGTCCACTCCACCCCACCGCCGAGTGGCTGCGGGGCGGCGCCCGAGATCGGCTCCAGGGCGGCCATCGCCGCGTCGAGGACGGCACCCGCGTCGTCCTTGAGCTGGCCGCGCGCGTCGTCGGCGATCTCCAGCTCCTCGCCGCTCACGTAGAACGGCCGCACCATGGGCACCGCCTCGGAGAGCACCTGGATCCGCGTCTGGATGAGGTCGCGACCGCCTGCAGCCGGGCCAGCTCACCCATACCGGACTGCTCCCCCAGCACCCCGGCCTCGCGCAGCACCGGGAGCAGCCGGGAGGTGAACTCGGCGAGCGGGAGCCGGCGCAGGTGGTCGCCGTTGAGCGACTCGGCCTTCTTCTGGTCCCACCGCGCCGGGTTGGGGTTGACGTCTCGGACGTCGAAGGCCTCGACGAGGTGCTCGGGGTCGAAGATGTCGCGGTCCGGCCCGATCGACCAGCCCAGCAGCGCGAGGTAGTTGATCATCCCCTCCCGGACGAAGCCGCGCTCGCGGTGCAGGAAGAGGTTGGACTCGGGGTCGCGCTTGGACAGCTTCTTGCTGCCCTCCCCCAGCACGAGCGGCAGGTGGGCGAAGGTCGGCACCTGCTCGGCGACCCCGATCTCGACGAGGGCGCGGTAGAGCGCGATCTGCCGCGGGGTGGAGGAGAGCAGGTCCTCGCCACGGATGACGTGGGTGATCCGCATCATCGCGTCGTCGACCGGGTTGACGAGGGTGTAGAGCGGCTGGCCGTTGCCGCGCACGATGACGAAGTCCGGCACCGAGCCGGCCCCGAAGGTCACCTCGCCCCGCACGAGGTCGGTGAAGGTGATGTCCTCCTCCGGCATCCGCAGCCGCAGCACCGGCTCGCGCCCCTCGTCACGGTATGCCTGCTTCTGCTCCGCGCTCAGCTCGCGGTCGTGGTTGTCGTAGCCGAGCTTGGGGTCGCGACCGGCGGCGCGGTGGCGCGCCTCGACCTCCTCCGGGGTGCTGAAGGACTCGTAGGCCAGCCCGGCCTCCAGCAGCCGGCGGGCGACGTCGGCGTGCAGGTCGGCGCGCTCGCTCTGCCGGTAGGGGCCGTAGGGGCCGCCCACCCCCGGCCCCTCGTCGTAGTCCAGGCCGAGCCAGTCCAGCGCGTCGACGATCTGCGCCATGGACTCCTCGGAGTCGCGCGCGGCGTCGGTGTCCTCGACCCGGAAGACGAGGGTGCCGCCGTGGTGCCGCGCGAAGGCCCAGTTGAACAGCGCCGTGCGGGCCAGGCCCACGTGCGGCGTCCCCGTCGGGCTGGGGCAGAAGCGGACCCGGACGTCGGCGCCAGTCGCCTCGTCGTGCTCGGTGCTGGACACGGGGGCGGAGTGCGTGGTCGTCATGATGCGCGCCAGCCTACTTCCAGCCAGGGGTCGGTGAGGCACGCCGACGAGGTATGCCTCAGCGCGCCATGAGCGCCAGCGTCACCGACTCCTGCATCCAGGAGAGGAAGTCGTAGTAGGCCATCTTCTGGGCCAGGGCCGGGTCCAGCTCACTCCTGCCGGCGAGCGCCTCCTCCAGCTCCTCGTGCAGCCGCTCGGAGTCCTCGTCGGTGCGCAGCCCGAGCCGCTCGCCCAGGATGAGCCGGGCGTCGGTGAGCGCCACCGCGAGCGCCCGACCCTGCTCCGGGTCCAGCTCGAGCCGCGGCGGCTGGGCAGCCTCCAGCGCCGCGATCGCGGTGGACAGCGTGGCGGCCTTGCGCTGGCGCAGCCCGTGCTCGGTGAGCCGCCGGAACTCGCTGGCCTGCTCGTCGTCGTCCCGCGAGGCCGGCGGCAGCAGCCGGCGCAGCGCCGGGTCGCTCGGCTCCTCCGGGTCCACCTCGTCCCCGAGCCCGGCGACCAGGTCGAGGAAGGGGTCCCCGGTGTCCGGCCGCTCCGGCGCGACGAAGTCACGGGTCAGCCGGAGCACGTGGACCACCACGGCGATCTCCTCGGCCTCGAAGGTCCCCACCAGCCGGTCACCCCGACGACGGAACGCGCGCGCCATACCTCAGTCGTCCTTCTGGAAGGTGGCCCACAGCCCGTAGCCGTGCATGGCCTCGGTGTCGGCCTCCATCTTCTCGCGGGACCCGGTCGAGACCACCGCGCGACCCTGCGTGTGCACGTCCATCATGAGCTTCTCCGCCTTGCTCCTGCTGTAGCCGAAGTGCGTCTGGAAGACCCAGGTGACGTAGTTCATGAGGTTGACCGGGTCGTTCCACACCAGCGTGATCCACGGGGTGTCCGCCTCGGGGCGGTCGAGGACCGCGACACCGCCCTGCTCCTGCGGCGTGGTCTGCGGGTCGGCCGGCGGGGCCGGCGGGCTGGGGGTGTCGATCGGCACGACCCCACCCTAGGCTGCGGGGGTGAGCACGAGCACCGCCCTGCTGACCGACCACTACGAGCTGACGATGATCCAGGCGGCGCTGGCCAGCGGCCACGCGACCGGCGCTGCGTCTTCGAGGCCTTCGCGCGCCGCCTCCCCGACGGCCGGCGCTACGGCGTCGTCGCCGGCACCGGCCGGGCGCTGGAGGCGCTGCGCGATTTCCGGTTCGGCGAGGAGGAGATCGCCTTCCTCGCCGAGCAGCAGGTCGTCGACCGCCCGACCCTGGACTGGCTGGCCGACTACCGCTTCACCGGCGACGTCTGGGGGTATGCCGAGGGTGAGGTCTACGTGCCCGGCTCGCCGCTGCTCGTGGTCGAGTCGACCTTCGCCGAGGGCGTCGTGCTGGAGACGCTCTTCCTGTCGATCCTCAACCACGACTCGGCCGTGGCCTCGGCCGCCTCGCGGATGACGGCGGTGGCGCACGGCCGCCCCTGCATCGAGATGGGCAGCCGGCGCACCCATGAGCAGTCGGCGGTCGCGGCGGCGCGCGCGGCCTACCTCGCGGGCTTCGCCTCCACCTCCAACCTCGAGGCGGGCCGGCGGCACGGCATCCCGACGATGGGCACCGCCGCGCACTCCTACACGTTGCTGCACGACGACGAGCGGCAGGCCTTCGCCACCCAGCTGGAGAGCCTGGGCCTGTCGACCACCCTGCTCGTCGACACCTACGACGTCACCGGCGCGGTCGAGCTCGCGGTCGAGCTGGCCGGGGCGCGGCTCGGCGGGGTCCGGCTGGACTCCGGCGACCTGGTGAGCCAGGCCTTCGAGGTGCGCGCCCAGCTGGACGCCCTCGGCGCGACCGGCACCCGCATCGTGGTCACCAGCGACCTGGACGAGCACGCGATCGCCGCGCTGCAGGCCGCCCCGGTGGACGCCTACGGCGTGGGCACCAAGGTCGTCACCGGCTCGGGCCACCCCGCGGCGGGCATGGTCTACAAGCTCGTCAGCCGGGAGAACGGCGCCGGTCAGATGGAGGGCGTGGCGAAGGCGAGCAAGGACAAGGCCAGCGTGGGCGGGCGCAAGTATGCCCTGCGCCGCCGCTCCGCCGCCGGGCTCGCCACCGAGGAGATCGTCGGCATCCACGAGCACCCCGACGACGACGGCGACGACCGCTCGCTGCTCGTGCCGCTCGTCGAGGGCGGCGAGGTCGTCGCGCCGACCGACGTGCAGACCGCGCGGGCCCACCACGAGATGGCCCGCGCCGAGCTCCCGCAGAGCGCGCTGCGGATGTCGCACGGCGACCCCGCGCTGCCGACGACCTATCTCGACAACTGGAGCTGAGCGGTGACGGCGCTCGACGAGGCCTGCGCGCTCCTGGACGAGGCCGGGGTCGAGCGGGAGACCGGCCCGGTGATGTCACCCGAGGAGCCGCGCCACTCGTCGCCGACGACCGAGAGGACCGGGGCTGCGCCGCACGACCGGTCAGCCGATCTCCACCCCGGCCTCGCGCAGCTGGGTCAGCAACGCGTCCGTGGTCTCCGGGGCGACCCCGGCGCACAGGTCGAGCAGGACGGTCGTCGCCAGCCCCTCGCGCCGGGCGTCCAGGGCCGTCGCGCGGACGCAGTGGTCGGTGGCGAGGCCGCAGACCTCGACCTCGTCGATGCCCCGCTCCCCCAACCAGTCAGCGAGGCCGACCTCGCGCCCGTCGACGTCGGTGCTGCCCTCGAAGCCGGAGTAGGCCGCCTCGTGCTCGCCCTTGCGGAAGACCGCCTGGACGTGCTCCAGCGCGCCGGCCAGCTCGGGGCGGAAGTCCGCGCCCTCGGTCCCGACCTCGCAGTGCACCGGCCAGGAGTCCACGAAGTCCGGCTCCCCGTCGGTCGCCCAGTGGTCACCGGGGTCGACGTGCCAGTCGGCGGTGGCGACGACGGCGGCATACCGCCCCGCGTGGGCGGCGACGTGCTCGCTGATCCGGGCGGCGACGGCGGTGCCCCCGGTCACGGGCAGCGAGCCGCCCTCGCAGAAGTCGTGCTGGACGTCGACGACGATCAGGGCGCGGGGCATACCGCCGATGATGCCACGGGGCTGTCGTGCCCGCTCAGCGCGAGCGGACGACGTTGGTGCGCGCGGCCTTGTCGTGCAGCGCCTGCCTGTTCTTGTCCCACAGCGGCCAGAGCACGTCGAGCAGCGTGAAGAGGCCGAGCGAGCCGAGGATCGGCACGAGCGAACCCAGCAGGTTGGGTCCCTGGTAGACCGCCGAGCGCAGCAGCGTGGCGCCCCACGTGGGCAGCCCCGGCTGGTCGCGCAGCCGCACCCGCAGGCCGGTGAGCAGCTTGCCGACGGTGCCGCCGAAGAACTTCACCATGAGCACCTCGTAGGCGACGCCGAGGAGGGCGCTGATCAGCCCGATGCGCAGCAGCCAGTCCTCCAGGACCACGGGCATGGCGCCGGTGGGGTCGGGGTCGCCGGCGTAGTCCTGCAGCGCGGCGGTGAGCTCGGGGTCGGCGGTCACGGCGACGAGCACCGTGACGAGCCCGAGCCAGAGCAACGCGTCGATGAGCCGGGCGCCGACGCGGTGCCACCAGCCGGCCAGCGGCTGGCCGTCCGGCGTGATCGTGCGCGGGTCGGGGCGGTAGCCGCCAGGCACCGGGCCACCCTGCCACTCGCCCTGGTAGGGCTGCTGGCCGGTCTGCCCGGCGTAGGGGTTCGGCTGCTGATATCCCTGCTGGCCGGGGCCCTGCTGGCCCCAGGGCGACTGGCCGTGCTGGCCCCAGCCCTGCTGGCCGGAGCCGCCCTGACCCCAGCCCTGCTGCCCGTAGCCACCCTGGGCCTGGTCGCTCCCACCCGGCTGCTGCGTCTGCTGGAGCGACTGCCCCGCCTGGGCGAGGTTGGGTTTCTGCTTCGGCGCGGTGTGCGAGGTCCACTGCACGCCGTCCCAGTAGCGGAGGTTCTGCTCGTCCTGCGGGTCGTCGTACCACCCTGCCTGCTGACTCATGGCGGCCAGACTAGCCGCGCAGGTGACCTACTCCGGCACCCCTTCTCCGCCGGCCCGGCGGGCCACCTCGTGGGCGACGAGCACCTGGTCGGCGCGGAACTGGTCGGCGGGCACCGGCGGCAGCAGGTCGTCCCAGTGGGACAGGAAGGTGCCGCGCAGCTGCAGCATCCCGGTCGGCCGGGCATACAGCCACCAGTGCAGGTGCTCGGCCCCGTCGCCCCACAGCGCCACCTGGATCCGGGGTATGCCGAGCACCTGCTGGGCGGCGGCGTCCACCACGCTGAGGAGCTCGCCCTGCCGGGCGGCCTCCTGCGGAGTGAGGTCGGCGAGCTCGGCGTGCCGACGGGGCATGAGGAAGAGCGCGAAGGGCAGGCCGCGCGGCTCGTGCGGCAGACCCAGGAGGAACAGCTCGTCGTGCCAGATGATGTAGCCCGGGTCGAGGCTGCGCGCCGCGTCGCAGACGAGGCAGTCCTGGCCCCCGGCGCCGCGCCGGTCCGGCTCGACGTCGACCGGAGGCTCGAGCGGCTTGGGGGTGAGGGAGCCGGTCCACGGCCACGAGCTCCACTGCTGCAGGTCGCTCTCGCGGTAGCCGTGACGCTCGATCGCCGCGCTGACCCGTGCGAACCACTCCTGCGGCGTCTCCGGCATGCTCCGACCCTAGGTGACCGGGTCGGTGCGGCGCATGCTCCGTGCCTGCGCGGCGGTCAGCCGGGCAGCGGGCATACCCGCAGCGGGGCGCCGTCGCCCGGGACGTTGGTGATGTTGCGCAGCCGGGTGCGCGCCGAGGCATCCGCGACGACGTCCACGCGGGTGAGGACCTCGCGCAGGACGACCACGCCCTCCATGAGCGCGAAGACCGCGCCGACGCACCGGCGGACGCCACCGCCGAACGGGATGAAGGTGTGCGCTGCGGGACCTCCGCCGAGGAAGCGCTCGGGCCGGAACGCGTCCGGCTCCGGGAAGGCGTCGGGGTCGTGGTGCGCGAGCAGGATCGCCGGGGCGGCGGTCGCGCCGGCGGGGAGGTCGACCCCGCCGATCCGCTGGTCGCTGCGCAGGGTGCGGGCGACGTAGTCGATGATCGGGTGCAGCCGCATCGCCTCCTTGACGCAGGCCTCCAGGTGCTCCTCGTCACCCTCCTGCGCCGCCCGGCGGGCACGGGCCCGGGCCTGGTCGTCGCGGCCGAGCTCGTGCAACGTCCAGGCCAGGGTCGAGGCCGAGCAGCAGCGTCACGACCTGGTCCCGGATCTCGTGGGTGCCCAGCGGCTCGCGCTCGTCGTCGTGGTCGGAGCCGACGGCGAGCAGCTGGTCGAGAAGGTCCGCCGGCTCGCGGGCGGCGCCGGCCCGGCGCTGCTGGACCTCGGCGTGGATGAGCTCGTCGATCGCCGCGAGGTTGCGGGCGTGGCCGCGCCAGGGCGGCAGCGCACGCAGCCGCGGGTAGAGCCAGCCCCCGACGACGACCGGGTCGACCTCGACGAGCCGCAGCACGCGGGGTCGCAGCGCGGTCAGCCGTCGGGGGTCGCTCGCGCCGAGCACCACCTGCGTCATCACCGCGAGCGTCACCCGGCTCATCCGCTCCAGGGCGACGACCGAGGAGCCAGGCGCCTGCGGCCAGGTGTCGACCTCGTCCGCGGCCGCGCGCTCGACGACCGGACGGTAGGCCCGCACCGCTGCCGGTGAGAAGGCCGGCATGAGATAGCGCCGTATGGCGCGATGGGCCTCGCCGTCGTTGAGCATGACCGAGCAGTCCCCCATCGCGGCGCGCAGCATCTCGTTGCCCTGGGCGCCGCTCAGCTCGACCGGGTCGCCGGCGAAGATCTCCTTGATGGCCTCGGGGTCGCTGAAGAGCACGAGGTGCTGTGGCCCGGGCAGCATCCGCACGGTGAAGGGGTCGCCGTAGCGGGAGCGGTGCCGCTCGAAGGTGCCTTGGCGGTCGGTGAAGGCCTGAATCGTCTGGAGCACCGCCGGGGTCCGCGGCCCCGGCGGCAGTCCCCCACGCGCCGGCTGTCTGGTGCGCATGCCTGCGACGCTATCGGCTCCTGGGGCGAGACGGGCCTCACGACGCCCGCCGCAGGCCCTGCCCGCATCACCACGCCCGCCTCAGCCCCTCCTGTGCCGTGCCTCCCGGCATACCTGTGCACGCCCCACGCCCTGCCCTCACCGCACCTGTCCCTGCCCTCACCTGGGCACGGTTGTGCACCTGATGCAGGCTTCTCGACGCTGCATGTGGTGCACAGCCTTGCTCAGGTGCGAGCCCAACGCGGAGACAGCCCGGGGTATGCCCCCGCTCCTGTCCTGGTATGCCGCCCCTCCAGCCCTGGTATTCCCCGCCCCCCCCCCGGCAGGTCTGCCTGCCTCAGCGGCGGCCGACGAACCACCGCCGGATGGTGTCGATCCGGTCGCGGACCTGCTCCGAGCTCGCCGTCGCCAGCTCCGGGCCGCCGGAGGCGCGGCGCAGCTCGGCGTGGACGACGGCGTGCGGCTGGCCCTTCTTCTGGGCGTATGCCGAGACGAGCTTGTTGAGCTCCTTGCGGTGCTCGGCCAGCGCCCGGTGCGCCGAGACCGCCTCCGCGCGCTCGCGCCCGCCACCCCGGCCGACCTGCGTCTTCTGCCGCTCCCGCAGCAGGGTCGCGACCTGGTCCGGCTCCAGGAGCCCGGGCAGACCGAGGTAGTCGTCCTCGTCCTCCGAGCCCGGCATACCGCCGAGGCCGTACTGCTCGGCGTCGAAGAGCACGTGGTCGAACTCCGCGTCCGACCCGATCGCCTCGTAGCTGCCGGCCAGCTCGTCCGAGGCCCCCTCGTCCTCCTGCGCTGCGGCGACGAGCCCGTCCTCCTCGGACCACAGCTGGTCCTCGTCGGTCTCCTTCCGGTTGAGCGCGTGGTCGCGCTCCAGCTCCATCGACCCCGCGTGCCCCAGGAGCAACGGCACGTTGGGCAGGAAGACCGACGCGGTCTCGCCGCGCCGCCGGGCCCGCACGAAGCGGCCCACCGCCTGGGCGAAGAACAGCGGCGTCGAGGTGGACGTGGCATAGACACCCACGGCGAGGCGTGGCACGTCGACGCCCTCCGACACCATCCGCACCGCGACCATCCACCGCGCGTCGCCCTGGGCGAACTCCTCGATCCGCGCCGACGCACCCGCGTCGTCGGACAGCACGACGGTCGCGGCCTGGCCGGTGATCTCCCGGAGCTGCTTGGCGTAGGCGCGGGCCGAGCGCTGGTCGGAAGCGATGACCAGGCCGCCCGCGTCCTCGACGTGCCGGCGCACCTCGCTGAGCCGCTTGTCGGCCGCCCGCAGCACCGCCGGGACCCAGTCGCCCGCCGGGTCCAGCGCGGTGCGCCACGCCTGCTTGGTGACGTCCTGCGTCAGCGGCTCCCCCAGCCGCGCCTCGAGCTCGTCGCCGACCTTGGTCCGCCACCGCATCGTGCCGCCGTAGGAGAGGAACAGCACCGGGCGCACGACGCCGTCCCGGAGCGCGTCGGCATACCCGTAGGTGTAGTCGGCCGAGGACCGCAGCACGCCCTCGGCATCCATCTCGTATCGCACGAACGGGATCGCGGCCGTGTCCGAGCGGAAGGGCGTGCCGGTCAGCGCGAGCCGGCGCGTGGCCGGCTCGAAGGCGTCCCGCACCGCCTCGCCCCAGGACAACGCGTCGCCGCCGTGGTGGACCTCGTCGAGGATGACCAAGGTCCGCGCGGCCTCGGTCCGGGCCCGGTGCAGCAGCGGCTTGCTGGCGACACCGGCATACGTCACCGCCACGCCGTCGAAGTCCCGGCTGTGGCGCCCCTGCGCGTTGGCGAAGCGCGGGTCGATCCGGATCCCGACCTTGGCCGCCGCCTCGGCCCACTGCGTCTTGAGGTGCTCGGTCGGCGCGACGACACAGATGCGCTGCACCTCGCCGCGGTCGAGCAGCTCGGTCGCCACGCGCAGCGCGAAGGTCGTCTTGCCCGCCCCCGGGGTCGCGACCGCGAGGAAGTCGCGGGGCCGCTCGGTGAGATAGGCCTCCAGCGCGGCGGCCTGCCAGGCACGCAACTTGCCCGCCGTGCCCCAGGCGGCGCGCTCGGGGTAGGCGGGGGGCAGGTGGGAGGCGGCTGAGGTGGACATCGGCGACCCAGGATAGGTCGTTTCCGGATCCGACTCACCGGGGCTCGGGCTCAGTCCCCCGACACCCCGGCCGTGGTATGCCGCCCGCCTCGCCCGTGCGCACGGCACGGACCTGACGCCTAGAATCGGGACATGAGCACGCGCATGTCGGACCAGCCCCTCGACGCCCCGGAGGCCCCCAGCGCCCCGTCGACGCAGACGGCCGTGCTGGAGCGGGAGGACACCCGGGTCGAGCCCGACCTGTCCGAGCCGGGCGACCACGAGCGCTTCTCCCACTACGTCCGCAAGGAGAAGATCATGGAGTCCGCGCTGAGCGGCAACCCCGTGATCGCGCTGTGCGGCAAGGTGTGGGTGCCGGGCCGGGACCCGCAGAAGTTCCCTGTGTGCCCGCAGTGCAAGGAGATCTACGAAGGTCTGCGTGAGCCGCAGGACGGCGGCGGCTCAGACGGCGACGAGGGCTGAGGGGCAACCACACGCGACGCTCGGTCGGTGCAGGAGCAACCACGGGCGACGCCAGGTCGGTGCAAGGCCAACCACACGCGGCGCCCGGTGGGCGCAGGAGCAACCACTCGCGACGCTCGGTCAGTTGCGCTCGGGGTGCTCGGTGAAGGTCACGAGGAAGGACGCGGCCGAGCGCTGGCGCAGCAGCACGTCGCGCCACAGGTCGTCGGTCTCCTCGCGGAACGGGTCGCGCGGCTCGCGGGGCACGACGTGCCAGGCCCCCTGCCGGATCTCGGAGTCCAGCTGCCCGGCCGACCAGCCGCTGTAGCCGACGAAGATCCGGAAGGCACCGAGCTCGGGCACGACGAGCGGTGCCGGCGCGTCGAGGTCCACCAGGCCGATGCCGCCGAAGAGCAGCTGCGTGCCCAGCGGCGGGTCGCCCGGGTCGTGGCCGGGCACGCTCACCAGCCCCATCGCGGTGTCGCGTCCGACCGGCCCGCCGCGGAAGAGCACGCCGGGCTCGGTGACGAACGGCTGCCACTCCGGCAGCACCGCGTCGACGGAGGCCTCCAACGGCTGGTTGAGCACCAGCCCGTGCGCCCCCTCCTCGTCGTGGTGCAGCACGAGGACGACCGACCCGGCGAACGGCTCACCCGTCAGCGGGGTCGCGACCAGCAGCTGACCGACCGCCAGCTCGGGGCTGGGCGTGGTCACCGGGACTCCCCCTGCCGCGCGTCCGCCGCGGTGGTCGCCGTCGCCATGCCCCCATCATGGCCCCACCGGCGCCTCGCCGTCGCGGCGATCCCGACCGCCAGCGCGATGCCGAGCAGGTCGGCGGCCAGGTCCAGCGGGTCCGCCTGCCGCATCGGGGCGAGCAGCTGCTGCAGCGGCTCGCTGACGAGTGCGTGCACCACCAGCACCGGCACCAGCCAGCGCGCCCGGAGCCAGCACGCGAGCAGCGTCGGGATGCCGAAGAGCAGCAGGTGGCCCACCTTGTCCAGGCCCGGTATGCCGTCCGGCCCGGGGGCCTGCGGGGCATAGAGGCCGTAGCCCTGCCCGAGGAGGGCCACGAGCAGCGCCACCCACCCGAATAGCCGGATGAGGTCGAGACCGGGCTGCGGACCCGGGGCCAGCGAGGTCAGCTGGACCCCTGGAGCCTCGCCTCGGCCGCGGCCTGCACCGCCTGGGCGACGGCCTTGGTCGCCTTGGGGTTGAAGACGCTCGGGATGATGTAGGTGGGGTTGAGCTCGTCGGCGGACACCACGTCGGCCAGCGCCGTGGCAGCGGCGAGCAGCATCTCGTCGTCGATGTGGTCGCTCTGCGCGTCGAGCAGGCCGCGGAAGACGCCGGGGAAGACGAGCACGTTGTTGATCTGGTTGGCGAAGTCGCTGCGCCCGGTCGCGACGACCGTCGCGTGCTGGCCGGCCTCGACCGGGTCCACCTCGGGGACCGGGTTGGCCATGGCGAAGACGACGGCGTCCTCGTTCATCTGCGCGATGTCATCGCCGGTGAGGATGCCCCCGGCGGAGACGCCGATGAAGACGTCGGCGCCCACGAGCGCGTCCTTGAGGGTCCCGGTCTCCAGGGCCTGGTTGGTCTGGCTCGCGATCCAGGCGAGGTTGCCGTTGTCGCCGCGCATGACGTCCGCGCGGCGCGGGTGGATGATCCCGTCGACGTCGGTCACGATGAGGTCGCGGGCCCCGGCGCGGAGCAGCAGCCGCATGATCGCCGAGCCGGCCGCCCCGGCGCCGGACATGACGATCTTGACGTCGCTGATGTCCTTGCCCACGACGCGCAGCGCGTTGGTGAGCGCGGCCAGCGCCACGATCGCGGTGCCGTGCTGGTCGTCGTGGAAGACCGGGATGTCGAGCTCCTTGCGCAGCCGGGCCTCGATGGCGAAGCAGCGCGGGGCGGAGATGTCCTCGAGGTTGATGCCGGCGAAACCGGGCGCCAGGGCCTTGACGATCCGCACGATCTCGTCGGCGTCGGTGGCGTCGAGGCAGATCGGGAAGGCGTCGATGTCGGCGAACCGCTTGAAGAGCGCGGCCTTGCCCTCCATGACCGGCATCGCCGCGAGCGGGCCGATGTCGCCGAGGCCGAGCACGGCCGAGCCGTCGGTGACGACGGCGACGGTGTTGCGCTTGATGGTCAGGCTGCGGGCGTCCTCGGGCCTCTCCGCGATCGCCTGGCAGATCTTGGCCACGCCGGGGGTGTAGACGAGGGACAGGTCGTCGCGGTTGCGGATCGGCAGCTTGGAGGTCACCTCGAGCTTGCCGCCGAGGTGCGCCAGGAAGGTGCGGTCGCTCACGCGTCCGATCTCGACCCCGTCGACGCCGCTGACCGCCTCGACCACCTCGGCGGCGTGATCGGTGCCGTAGGTCGCGATCGTCAGGTCGGCCTGCAGCCGCTCGGTCCCCGAGTCGCTGATGTCGACCGCCGTCACCATCCCCCCGACGTCGGCCACCGCGGTCGTGATCTCCGAGACGGCGGTGACCCGGGCCGGCAGCTCCAGCCGGACGGTGATGGAGTTGGACACGGACGGAACGGGGCTCATGGGCGCCATTGTGTCCTACCAGGTCACCACCGTGTCGCACCACGTGCGGAGAAGTTCCTCGTCGTGCGAGGCCACGAGCACCCCGCAGCCCGAGCGGTGCTGGTGGGTGTGCACGGCGCGCACCAGGTCGCGCGCCGTGGCCCCGTCGACCATGGACGTCGGCTCGTCCAGCAGCAGGTAGTCGGCGTCCAGCGCGAGCGCCCGGGCCAGGACGACCCGCTGCAGCTGGCCGCCGGAGACCTCGTCGGCGCGCCGGCCGGCGAGGGCCGGGTCGAGCCCGACCCGCTCCAGCAGACCGGCCACGACAGCGCGGTCGTGCGGCATACCCGCGAGCACCAGCGGCTCGACCACAGCGCGCCCGAGCGTCCACCGCGGGTCGACGGACTGCCGTGGGTCCTGCGGCAGGTAGGCGATCCGGCGCCGGACGCTCGCCGGCACCTCGTGACCGGTGCCGCGCACCGGGCGACCGTCGAGCACGACCTGCCCCGCCGCCGGAGGGTGCAGCAGCGCCAGGGTGCGCAGGAGCGTGGTCTTGCCCGCGCCCGAGGGCGCCATGAGACCGGTGACCTGGTCGGCGGGGACGCTCAGCGTCACCCCCTCGCGGACGAGGACACCGCGACCGCGCCGCAGCGTGAGATCGACACCGGCGAGGGTATGCCCCGTCCCCGCGCCGCGCTTCCGACGTCGCCCGGCGTCGTGGTGCCGGGCGCCCCGCACCCGGGCGACCACCTCCTGCGGCGGACCCGCGGGGGCGGTCCGGCCGGCGTCGAGCTCGACGACCCGGTCGGCGACCTGCTCGGCCAGCGTGAGGTCGTGCGTCACGACGAGCACCGCCCGGCCCTCCTCCCGCGCGAGCCGGGCCAGCCCGGCCCCGACCGCCTCGGCGCGTGGCCGGTCCAGCCCGGTGGTCGGCTCGTCGGCCAGCACCAGCCGAGGGTCGCCCAGCAGCGACAGCGCGTTGGAGACCCGCTGCGCCTGCCCCCCGGAGAGCTGCGAGGGCAGCCGCGCGCCCCACGCCGGGTCGACGTCGTGCCGCTCCATGGTGGCCACCACCGCAGCGCCGACCTCGGGCCGCGGCACGTGCACCCGGGCCTTCTCGACCAGGTGGCTGCGGACGGTCAGCACCGGCGTGAGCGAGCCGACCGGGGCCTGCGGCAACCAGGCCGTGAGCCGTCCTCGCAGCCGCTCCCGGGTGGGGCGGCCCGGGTCGAGCAGGTCGACCGTGGCGGGCTCACCGTGCCACCGCGCGCTCCCCCGCACCAGCGCGCCCGGCGGCAGCAGTCCGAGCAGCGCCGAGGCGAGGGTCGACTTGCCGGCGCCGCTGGGCCCCAGCAGCACGACGACCTCGCCCTCGCGCACGTCGAGGTCCACCTCCTCGAGGACCACCTGCTCCCCGCCAGCCCCGTCCGGCAGGGCGACGCCGAGCCCGCGCACCTGCAGGCCGCCGGTCATACCCGTCCCCTCCCCGCCGGTCGCAGCCGCTCGGCGACGGCGAAGACGAGCAGGCTCAGGGCGACGAGCAGCAGCCCGGGCAGCACCGCGGGCCACCAGTGCCCGGCGAGCACGGCGGAACGGGACTGCTCGATGATCGTGCCGAGCGAGGCCCGGTCGTCCGGGAGGCCCAGGCCGAGGAAGCTCAGCGCCGACTCGTGCATGATCGCGTGCGGCACCATGAGCACGCTGGCCAGGAGCACCCGCCCCATGACGTGCGCGAGGAGGTGCTGGCGCAGCACCCACCAACGGCCCGCGCCGGCTCCGACGGCAGCCTCGACGAAGCCGGCCCGGTCCAGCGCGAGCAGCTCGGCCCGCACGAGGCGCGCGGTGGTCGTCCAGTGGGTGAGCGCGACGCTGATGACGACGCTGGACAGCGAGGGTCCGAGCAGGGCGACGATGACGATGCCGAGCACGAGGTGCGGCAGCGCGTTGACCGCGTCCACCAGGCGCATGAGCGTGGAGTCCAGCCAGCCGCCGCCGCGGCCGGCCGTCATGCCTGCGGCCGCGCCGACCACGACGCCGACGACGCTGGAGACGGCCGCCGCGACGAGCCCGACGAGCAGCGAGACCCTGGCGCCGGACAGCGACCGGTCGAGCAGGTCGCGCCCCGCCTGGTCGGTGCCGAAGGGGTGCTCGGGTGAGGGTGGGAGGTAGGCCCGGGCGAAGTCCGCGCTGCCCGTGCCCCCGACGAGGTCGACCGCGAGCAGGACGAGCAGGAGCAGGCAGGCCGCGACGGCCCAGCCGAACGGCGAGCGGCTGCGGGTGCGTCCGGCCCTGGCCACGGTCCCGGGGCCTCCGTCGCGCACCGGCCGCCAGGGCTCAGCCATCGCGCTGCCCCACCCTCGGGTCGACCCAGCGGTAGGCGAGGTCGGCCGCCAGGTTGCCGAGCACCACCAGCACCGTCGTGAGCACGGTGAGCGCAGCGAGCAGCGCGAAGTCGAGCCGCAGTGCCGCGTCCACCGTCGCGCTCGCGATCCCGGGCCAGGAGAAGACGGTCTCGACGAGCACCGCCCCCGTGATGAGCTCGGGCACTCGCACGCCGAGCACCGTGACCAGCGGGAGCAGCGCCGGGCGCACCGCGTGCGAGCGCAGCAGCCGGCCCCGGGGTATGCCGCGGGCCCAGGCCGCGCGGACCGGCGCCCCGGCGAGCGCGTCCCGGGAGGCGTCACGCACGACGAGGACGAACCACGGCAGGTGCGCGAGGGCCAGCACGAGCACGGGCAGCACGGCGTGCCGCAGGACGTCGCCCGGCTCGACCCCGCTGGCCTGGGGTGACGTCGCTCCCCCGGTCGCAGCCAGCCGAGGGCCACGGCGAAGACCCAGACCGCGATGAGCCCGATCCAGAAAGGTGGCGAGGCCTGCACGGCCAGCATCCCGGGGCCGACGAGCCGGTCCAGGACCGACCCGGGGTGCGTGCCCGCCCAGCCGCCGAGCGCCACCCCGACCGGGATCGAGACGACCAGCGAGGCGGCGACCAGGCCGAGCGTCCACGGCAGCCGCTGCCCGACGACCGTGCTCACCGGGGCGCGCTGGCTGCTGGAGTAGCCGAGGTCGCCGGTCAGCGCGTTGCCCCACCAGGTGAGCCACTGCTGCACCGCCGAGGTGTCCTCCATGCGGGCGCGCATCGCCTCCAGCGTGGGCCCGTCCAGGGTGAGCGCCCGCTCGCCGAGGGCGGCGATGACCGGGTCGAAGGGCGAGCGCTGCGCCAGCGCGAACATCACCAGCGTGACCATCCCGGCCAGCACCGGCAGCAGCAGGAGCCGGCGGGCCACGAGGGCGCCGGTCCCGCCGCCCCTGGTGCCCGCACCGGGGCGCGGCCGGGTCAGCCCGCGGGGTCGGTCGTGGTCCATGCCGGGAGGTTCCACCAGGGCCCGCCCTGGAGCCCGTGCTCGTGCGGCTCGACCAGCGGCACGTCCCAGCCGCTCCAGGTGTCGGCGCGGATCACGTAGTCGTGCTCGACGTAGGCGAGGAAGACCCACGGCAGGTCCTGCGCGAGCTGCTCCTGCACCCGTTGGTATGCCTGCACCCGCTCGTCCTCGGCCTGCGCCGAGCGCCCGTCCTCCAGCGCCGCGTCCATGGCCTCCGAGGCATACCCGCCGGGGTTGTCAAAACCCTGGAAGGCGCGTGAGGAGTGGAAGAGGGGGTAGGTCGACAGGTCGGCGTTGTAGGGGTTGCCGCTGCCGTAGACCAGGGCGTCCTCGCGCATGCGCGGCTCGATCGCCTCCCAGCTCAGACCCTCCGGCTCGACCTCGATGCCGAGCTCGGCCGCCTGCGCCTGGACCGCCAGGGCGACGTTCTGCCGCAGCGTGTCACCAGCGGGATACATCAGCGTGAAGCGGGCGCGCTGACCGTCCCGGGCGCGGGTGCCGTCGGCCTGCTCGACCCAACCGGCCTCGTCCAACGTCGTCGCGGCGGCCTGGGCGTCGGTCTCGACCTCCACGACGTCGGCGTACTCCGGCGCCTCGGGGGGGATGGGCCCGTAGGCGGGGCGACCGGCCCCGGCGAGAGCGCCGTCGACGAGCGCCTGCCGGTCCAGCCCCTGGTGCAGCGCCGCGCGGACCGCCGGGTCGCCGGCGACCGGGTGCTCCTCGGGCAGGACGAGCGCCCGGAAGTCGGCGGTGTCGCGTCGGACGACCTCGAAGTCGTCGTCCTGCTCGACCCGGTCCAGCGCCTGGGCCGGGAGCAGCGCGCCGTCGACCTCGCCGGAGGCGACCCGGGCGGCACGGGCGGCGTCGTCCTCGACGAAGACGAAGGTCGCGCGCTGCACCTGCGGCTGCTCGCCCCAGTAGTCGTCGTAGCCCTCGAGGATCACGCGCTCGCCGGGGCGGTAGGTCTCGATGGCGTAGGGACCGGTGCCGACGACGTCGGCGGAGGCGGCGGGCTCGGGGTCCAGCGACTCCGCGGGCACGATGCCCAGCACGGTCGCGGCGACGAAGGACGACTGCGGCTCGGAGAGCGTGAAACGGACAGTCGTCTCGTCCACCGCCTCGACCGCCTCCAGCGCCGTCAGGTCGGCAGCTACCGGCGACGCGGTCTCGGGGTCGATCGCGGTCTCGTAGGTCGCGACGACGTCCTGCGCGTCGAGCTCGCTGCCGTCGTGGAAGGTCACGTCCTCGCGCAGCGTGAAGGTCAACGTCAGCCCGTCGGCGGAGACCTCCGGCAGGTCGGTGGCCAGCAGCGGTTCCTGCTCCAGCTCCGCGGTCAGGCGCACCAGTCCCTCGACGACCTTGCCGTCGCCCCACCGGGCATACCCGAGGACGGGGTTGAAGCTGTCCGGCTCGCCGCCGGTCGCGATGACGACCTCGCTCCCCGCGCCGCTGTCCTCGCCCTCGGTTGCCGCACCGCCCGTATCACCCGATCCCTGCTGGGTCGGGTCGGTGCAGGCGGTGACGGCGAGCAGGCGCCGAGCACCAGGACGGGACCACGAGCGGCCTTACCGCGAGTCATTCGCATGTGGTGACGCTAGCAGGCAGCTCGCGCGGCTCGGAATCAGGCGGCGGACGTGCTTGTTGGACTGACCATGAGCACCGTAGACCTGACCGCCGACACCTTCGAGCAGACCGTCACCGGCAACGACATCGTGCTGGTCGACTGGTGGGCCGAGTGGTGCGGTCCGTGCAAGATGTTCGCGCCCAACTACGAGAAGGCCTCGGAGAAGTACGACGACGTCGTCTTCGGCAAGGTCGACACCGAGGACCAGCAGGCGCTGGCCCAGGGAGCCGGGATCTCCTCGATCCCGACGATCATGGCCTTCAAGGAGGGCGTCCTCGTCTTCCGCCAGTCCGGCGCCCTGCCGGCACGCGACCTCGAGTCCGTCGTGGACCAGGTCCGCGCCCTCGACATGGACGAGGTCCGCGCCAAGCTGGCCGAGGCCGAGGCGCAGGAGGCGCAGCCCGCCTCGCAGTCCTGACGGCGCCACGCCCGAGGCCGACCGCCCCAGCGTTCACGTGAACGCTGGGGCCGATCCTTGCGGGCGCGCCGTCGGCCCAAGGCGGTCACCGGGTATGCCGCGTGGGCGGGGCCAGGGATCACAGCGAAAGGGCCGTGACAACGGCACAGCGTGAGACATGGGTGATGGAGGTGGCGGGAAACTCCTCGCTACCGCCCCGACCAGCATGGATGCTCATGGCCGCTCCCCCGTGTCAGCCCTGTGTCAGTCTCGATCGGCGCCAGTCGGCACCTTTCCCACGAGACAGGTCCTTCACATCTGACGAAGGCGATCGGCCAAGGGACCGAGCTGGTTGTCGACGATGTCGAGGATCAACTCGGCGTCGACACGGAAGTACTCGTGCACGACGACGTTGCGCAGTCCCGCGATCGCTCCCCATGGGATGTCCGGCGCCCGATCGCGCGTCTCGCTGGGAAGTACCCGCACCGCCTCCCCGATCACGGCCAAGTTGCGCAGCACCGCGTCGTAGGCCATCTCCTGGAGCTCGCCGGACGCAAGATGCTGGGTGTAGCCCTGGCATCGTTCGACCGCATGCAGGATGTCGGCGCAGCGTTCCTGCTCGGATCGCGTCACACCGGCACCGCATCGCTGAGCGCGGTACTCGACACCTCAGCGCGCAGAAGGGTCGGCGTCACCACATCGACGCGGCGGCCGAAGACGTCGCTGAGCTCCTCGCCCATGCCCGCCACGCGCAGGAGGGGGTTCCCTAAGTCCGGCAACAGATCCACCAGAAGGTCGACGTCGCTGTCCGCCGTCGCGTCGCCTCTGGCCACCGAGCCGAACAATCGTGGATTGGTCGCACCATAGCGCTCAAGGATCTGCTCAAGAGCGTCACGATGAGCAACAACCACCGCACGGAGGGCGGTGCTCTCGGACGTGACGGTGCTCATGTGTCAAGGGTAGAGGGCCAGCATCGTGACGCCTAGGACCAGGAAACCCACTGAGTGAGCGATACGAGCCAGTCAGCATCGCCGCTGGCGATCCGTGGACCCTCCGAGGCCTCTGCGGAACCATAGGCAGAGGCCCACGACCACCTCGCCGATTCCCACGAGTCCGACGCGAAGAGTCCTTCGGGACTGCTGCATGAACGGGTGACGCCTTGAGTGGCGCACTAGCATTCCGCGGATGGGCACACACATGGACGACCGGACACACCCACGTCCTGTCGCCGCCACCGTACGCGAGGCCATGGCTGACCTAACGGCATCGGAGCGCAAGGTGGCCCGCGCGCTGCTGTCGGACTACCCGGTGGCCGGTCTGGCGACCGCAGGGGAACTGGCCGCCAGGGCCGGGGTCAGCACCCCTACGGTCGTGCGGTTCGTGACCCACCTCGGTCTTCCCGGGTATGCCGCGTTCCAGCGCGCGCTGCGGCGGGAGGTGCACGCGCAGATGGGCTCGCCGGTAGAGCAGTACGACGAGGTCCTGCAGCGCACCTCTGAGGGAGGCGTCCTCATGTCCTCGCTCGCGACGCTGCGAGGCGCCCTGGACGCCTCGTTCCACGAGCTGCCCGTCAGCGAGTTCGACCGTGCGGTCGACCTGCTGTGCACCCCCGGCGTGCGGATCTCCGTCGTCGGGGGCCGCTTCAGCCACGTGCTGGCGCAGTACCTGGTGCACCACCTGCAGCTGCTGCGCGACCAGGTCGCCGTCCTGCCCTCCGACGAGTTCGCCCGCATCGTGCTGGTCGGCGAGGTCGACAAGGACGACCTCCTGGTCGTCTTCGACTACCGCCGTTACGACCAGCGCACCGTCCGTCTGGCCGCCGAGGCCCGGCGAGGGGGTGCCCGGGTGCTGCTGCTCACCGACCCTGGGCTTTCCCCCATCGCCGAGCACGCCGACGTCGTGCTCCCCACCAGGGTCGACGCGCCCTCCCCGTTCGACTCTCTCCTGCCCGCCTTTGGCCTGGTGGAGACGCTCGTCGCCGCAGTCACCCTGCGGCTGGGCGAGAAGGGACGACACCGGGTCGAGCGGCTGGAGGGGCTGCGTGAGGTGCTTGACCCGGACGCACCGTCTTCGCTCCCCCCGACCGACGGGTAACAACGTGCAGAAAAATATTTTTCACGCCCAACCTCTTGACGCCGGTTCTGAACAGCCTGTTTCATGGATGCCGTTCCCCTCGGAGAGGCTTCCCCATGAACAGCACCACCGGCACCAGCGCCGACACCTCAGCCCTGGCACCACCGCCCGAGAAGGCCGAGGTCACCCCCTCAGGCCTGCACCGCAACCTGCGGGTCTGGGAGGTGACGGCCCTGTCCGTGGGCTTCATGGGCCCGGTCATGGCCATGTCGCTCAACGGCATCGGCGTGGCCGGCCTGGTCGGCAAGGCCGTGCCCTTCACCTTCGCGATCTCCTTCGCCGGCGTGATGCTCGTGGCCTACGCGTTCATCCGCCTCACCCGCTACTTCACCCATGCCGGCAGCGTCTACGCCCTGGCCGGCGCGACCCTGGGCCCGCGCGCGGCTTCTTCGGCGGCTTCGCGCTCCTGGGGACCTACCTCTTCTTCTCCGCCTGCATCACCGGCGCCTGCGCGGTGTTCTTCGAGGCGATGCTCGGCGAGTTCGGCCTCACGCTGCCCACCGGGACCTGGGTCCTCATCACCGTCGTGGCCGCGGCGGCCGCACTGCTGCTGAACCTGCGTGAGTCCACGGTGACGACCCGCACCCTGCTGGCCATCGGCATGGTCGGCATCGTCGTCATGGTCATCTTCAGCCTCGTGGTCATCGCCCGGGTCGCCTCCGGTGACGCCCCGGTCAGCACCGGTATCGACCTGGGCACCCTCCTGCCCGGCGAGGCCTCCTGGACCGCCATCATGACCGCCTCGGTCTTCGGCTTCCTCTCCTGGGCCGGCTTCGAGTCCGGCACCTCGCTGGGTGAGGAGACCCGCGACCCCAAGCGCACCATCCCCCGGGCGCTGACCTACGCCGTCGTGCTGGCCGGCGTCATCTACACCCTCGTGATGTTCGCCCAGACCATCGGCTACGGCACCGACACCGCGGGTCAGGAGGCCTTCGCCGGGGCCAGCTCGACGCTGACCGAGCTCGGGTCGACCTACATCGGCCCCTGGTTCGCCGTGATCATCTCGATCATCGCCTTCTGCGTGGCGTTCGCCTCGCTGCTCAGCTGCTCGGCCGCGGCCGCCCGGCTCGTGTTCGCCCTGGCCCGCGACGGGTTCGGCCCGTCGGCCCTGGCCCGCACCAGCCCCCGCACCGGTGCTCCCACCGTCGCCACCGTCACCGTGCTCATGCTCACCGTCCTGCTCGTCCTGCTCCTGGCTGCCATCGGCGGAGGCCCGGTCGAGGTCTACTACTGGTACGCCACCATCGCCACCCTCTGCATGGTCGTGGCCTACGGCATGGCCTCCGTCGGCGCCATCCGGCACACCTTCCGCCCCGACTCCCCGATCCGCCGCTGGGAGGTCGTCCTGCCGGCCGGCGGCATCGTCTACCTCGTCTACGTGTACGTCGTGCAGGTCGCCGGCCAGGAGGCCCCCTACACGTACTTCCCCTGGATCGCCGCCGCGTGGTGCCTAGCCGGACTGGCTGTCATCCTGGCCGCACCAAAGCTCGCCGAACGCATCGGCGCCCGCCTCACCAAGGAGGACCTGGGATGACCACCCCCCGGCCCGAGGGCCTCACCGCGCTGACCTTCGTCGCCACCAGCGACCTGTCGGCCATCACCAAGGGCCGATCGATGCCCACCGCCCTGCTCGAGCAAGGGGACACCACCGGCTGGGTGCCGGCCAACCTGGGCATCGGGGCCAGCGGCCACATCGCCGACCAGATCCCGTTCGGCTCGACCGGCGACCTGCGGCTGGCACCCGACCCCGATGCCTCCCACGTCATCACCGGAGTCCCCGGCCGCCCGGACACCACTCTCGTGCTGGCCGACATCGTCACCACCGACGGCCAACCCTGGTCCTGCTGCCCCCGCACCTTCCTGCGCGACGCCGTGGCGACCCTCAAAAGCGAGTTCGGCCTCACCGTCGCCTCCGCCTTCGAGCACGAGTTCATGGACCTGGACGTCGAGGGCGAGCACCACCCGTTCTCGTGGCGCAACTTCCGCGCCGCCGAGCCGGTCGGCTCACAGTTGGTCACTGCGATGGAGCGCAGCGGCCTGGAGCCGGAGACCTGGCTGGCCGAGTACGGCGAGCACCAGTACGAGGTCACCGTCCGCCGGGCCGACGCAGTCCGCGCCGCCGACCGGGCCATCCTCACCCGCGACCTGGTCCGCGACGTCTTCTCCGCCGCCGGCCACCGCACCACCTTCTCCCCCGTCGTGCAGCCGGGAGCCACCGGCAACGGCGTGCACGTCCACTTCGGCCTGCAGGACGCCGAGGGCACCAACGTCATGTTCGACCCCTCCCGCCCGGGCCGCCTCTCCGAGCTCGGCGGACGGTTCGCCGCAGGCATCCTGCGCCACGCCGGGGCGCTGGCGGCGATCTTCGCGCCGCTGAGCGTGTCCTACCTGCGCCTACGTCCCCACCAGTGGTCCTCCGCCGGGGTCTTCCTCGGGCTGCACGACCGTGAGGCCCTGCTGCGCGTCTGCCCCACGGTCGAGATCGACGGCAAGGACCCCGCGCCCCAACTGCACCTGGAGTTCCGCGGCGGCGACATCGGCGCCAACCCCTGGCTCCTGCTCGGCTCGCTGTTGCACGCCGGGATGGAGGGCCTGCGCAGCGGCATCGAGCCCGCCGAGCTGCAGGTCGGCGAGGCCGACCGCGCCAGCGCCGCCATGACCGAGCTGCCGCGCGATCTCGGGCAGGCGCTCGACCTGCTCGAGCAGGACGAGGTCGTCACCGGCTGGTTCGCCCCCGAGCTCATCGCCACCTATCTGCGCATCAAGAGGGTGGAGCTGGACGAGGTGAGCAAGCTCTCGGAGTCCGAGCAGTGCGAGTGGTACGCCCGTGCCTACTGACTGGATCGCCGACCTGCCGCTGGTCGACCACCACTGCCACGGGGCCCTCGAGGCGACGCTGGGCCGGGCACGGTTCGAGGACCTCATCACCGAGTCCGACGCCCCTGCCCCGGCCGGCACCACCTTCTTCGACACCCAGCTCGGTTTCGCGATCCGCCGCCACTGCGCCCCCGTGCTCGACCTGCCCCCGTTCGCCGCGCCGGAGGACTACCTCGCCCGCCGTGCCGAGCTGGGCCCCGAGGCAAGCCGGCGGTTGCTGCGGGCCAGCGGCATCAGCGACTACGTCGTGGAGACCGGCCACAAGGCCGACGAGATCCTCGACCCCGCCCAGATGGGCGAGGTGGCCGGCGCCGGGTATGCCGAGGTCGTGCGCCTCGAGCGCCTGGCCGAACAGGTGGCCGAGGACGTGTCACCCGCCGACTTCGTGGCAGCCTTCGCGGCGCGGCTGGACCACGAGCTGAGCCGTGCGGTGGGGGTCAAGAGCATCGCGGCCTACCGAGGCGGCTTCGACATCGACCCCACCCGGCCCGGCGAGGACGAGGTCGCCCGCGCGAGCCAGAACTGGAAGGACGCCACCCCGACGGGCACCCCGCTGCGGCTGACCGACCCGGTGCTCATCAGGCACGGGTGGTGGAGCGCGATCGACCGGGCAGTGCCCATCCAGCTGCACGTCGCTACGGCGACCCCGACGTCGACCTGCACCGGTGCAACCCGCTGCTGCTGACCGAACTGATGCGCCTGGCCCGCGGCAGCGGGGCGCGCTTCATGCTGCTGCACTGCTACCCCTACCACCGGGAGGCCGGCTACCTCGCCCACGTCTTCGAGCACGTCTACTGCGACGTGGGCCTAGCCGTCACCTACACCGGCGCCCAGTCCGCCCAGGTCATCGCCGAGTCGCTGGAGCTGACGCCGTTCGCCAAGGCGCTGTTCTCCTCCGACGCCTTCGGCGCGGCCGAGCTCTTCCACCTCGCGCCGAGCTCTTCCGCCGCGGCCTGACACAGGCCCTGCAGACCTGGTCCGGCCCTCAGGGCTGGCCGGAGCAGGAGCAGCAGCGCGTGGCACGGATGATCACCGCGGACAACGCGCGTCGCGTGTACGGCCTGGACCGGGTGCCGACCACGAGCTTCGGGCAGAACCGGTGACCACCACGCCCGCCCTCGGTACAGAGCTGGACACCCTGCGCCACCGGTGGCTCGAGGCCGTCGAGGACCACCTGGACGCGGCCCTGGACCTGCGCCGCCAGCTGCACCGAGACCCCCGCCCCTCCGGGGACGAGGAAGCCACCGCCCTGTCCGTCGAGACGGCCCTGGGCGTCCCGCTGGAACGGGTCGCCGAGACCGGCCGGATCGGCCGGATCGGCCCGGCCACAGGCCCGGCCGCCCTCTTGCGGGCCGAGCTCGACGCGCTCCCGGTGCGGGAGGCGACGGGCGCGGCATACGCCTCGACCTCGGGGGTCATGCACGCCTGCGGGCACGACGTGCACCTGGCCGCGCTCGTCGCGGTCGTGCGCGCCGCCGAGGGGCTGACCCTTCCGGTGGGGCTGGTGCCGCTGCTGCAGCCGCGCGAGGAGACCTATCCCTCGGGGGCGCAGGACGTGGTGGCCTCCGAGGCGCTGGCCCTGCACGGTGTGGGCGCGGCGATCGGCGCGCACGTGCACCCGACCGTGCCCCCAGGAACCGTGGCCACCGGGGCCGGTGTCGTCAACGCCGCCGCGGACGAGATCGAGATCGTGCTGCGGGGGCGAGGCGGGCACGGGGCCTACCCGCACCACGCCAGCGACCCCGTCGCCGCGATCTCCCACATCGTGCTCGGGCTACCCGAGGTGATGCGCCGCACCATCTCCCCGATGCACCCCAGCACCCTGTCGGTGGGACACCTGCAGGCCGGCGAGCGCAGCGCCAACGTGCTGCCCGGCGAGGCCAGGCTGCTGGCCACCCTGCGTACGACCTCCCACCCGGACCGGCTACGGATCCAGGAGCAGGTCCGCCACTTCGCGGCCCGCCAGGCCGAGTCCTACGGCCTGGAGGCCACGATGGTCGTCACCTCCGGGGAGCCGATGCTGTCCAACGACCCCGACCTCGTGGACCGGATGGACGGCTGGCTGGAGCGGTGCGGCACTGAGGTGACCGAGCCGATGCGCTCCCTCGGCGCCGACGACTTCTCCTTCTTCGGCGAGGTGGTGCCCTCGGTCATGGCCTTCGTCGGCGTGCAGGTCGAGGGTCACCCCAGCCCCCCGCCGCTGCACCACCCCGAGTTCCTGCCCGACGAGGACGCCGTCCGACAGGTGGCCGTCGCGCTCGTGTGCGGCTACCTGGCCGCGGCCGACCTGTGGTCCAACCCCCGCCTCGACAACCACCAGGAGGATTCCGGATGACCGACGCCACCGGCCCCGGCCCGCGTACGGACGAGGAGTGGTATGCCGCCGATGCCCACGCCCTCGCGGGCGTGGAGAAGCTGCGCTTCTTCCCCCAGGTCGTCGCCTCCGGGCGGGCCGCCACGCTGACCACCCCGGAGGGCCGTGAGCTGCTCGACCTCAGCGCCAGCTGGACGGCCACCGGCCTGGGTCATGCCCACCCGGTGGTCGTGCAGGCGGTAACCGAGGCGATGGGCGCCCAGGCCGGGGGCTCGGTGCTCTCCGGTACGCACCCGCAGGCGGTGCTGCTGGCCGAGGAGCTGCTCGAGATGGTGCCGTCCACCGGCGAGGATCGGCGGGTCTACCTGGGGCATGCGGGTACCGACGCGAACGACGTGGCCCTGCGCGCCGTGCGGCACGGCACCGGCCGTCCGGCCATTGTCGCCTTCGAGAACGGGTACCACGGAGGTCTTGGTACCGCGATGGCCGTCTCCGGGCTGCATGTCGCTGGCGGGGCGACGGCCGACCCGGACCTTCACCTGGTCCCCTACCCCGACCCCTACCGTCCGTGGACCGGCAAGGCCGACGACCTCCTCGACCGGACGCTCGCCCGGGTGGAGGACTACCTCGCCCGCGGGGACGTCGCCGGGATCATCGTCGAACCCATCCAGTCCGACGGCGGTCTGATCGTGCCGCCGGAGGGTTTTCTCACCGGGCTGCGGGCGCTGTGCGACCGGCACGGCACCCTGCTCGTCGTCGATGAGGTCAAGGTCGGCCTGGGCCGGACCGGACACCTGATGGCGCATCACCTCGAGAACGTCCTACCCGACCTGGTCACCCTCGGTAAGGCCCTCGGATCGGGCCTACCATTGTCGGCCGTGGTCGGCCCCGCCGGCGGCCTCGACGAGCCGACCGCCTCGGCCCTGATGACGACAGTCGGCAACCCGGTGTCCTGCGCGGCCGGCCGCGCCGTGCTGGGCCTCCTGCGCGACGGCACCCTGGCCAGGTCGGCCATGGAGCTCGGCGAACGCATGACGGACGGACTGCGCCGCTACGCCGCCTCCGACCGTCCCGGCGCCGAAAACGTCGGCGACGTCCGCGGCCGCGGACTAGCCCTGGGCGTCGAACTGGTCCACGAGGGGACCCTAGACCCGGCTCCAGCCCTGACGGCCAAGACTGTCATGGCCGCTTGGCGCCTCGGCGCGGTCGTCTACCCGGTCAGAGACAACGTCCTGGAGATCACCCCACCCCTGGTTATCACCCCCGAGGAAGCCGACCGAGGCGTCAACCTGCTCACCCGCGCCATCGACGCCGCCGTCGGCGGAGAGGTCACCGATGAGGACGTCGCGGCCTACTCCGGCTGGTGACCGTTCTCGAGCATGGTTCTATCGGAGCGACACGATGCAATCACGAGAGCAGAGCGGATTGCCGAGCCACTCGGGCCTTGATCTTCAGCAATCGTGCCGGCACATCGCTGCGCCGTGTGTCGCAGGCGGAGCATCGGAAGCGGGACTTGCCCACATGGGACACACACTGAGCATCGCAACCGGAGCGTCACCGCAGGTCAGTCGCCCCGACAAGGGCACTCACACTTCAAGACCGTATAAGTGGACCCTGGGGGCCAGAGGATTCCTGGCCGCCTGTGACTGCTACGCCGCGCGACGTTGGGCCGGGGGCACGAACGTGCCTCCGGCCGCGTCGGCCTCGGCGATGTGCAGGGGCCGCCTCGGCGTCCGTGAGGATCTCGAACATGCTGAGGGAGTGGGTGCGACCCTCGACGTGACGGAGATCTTGGCGTTTCGTGTCTCGACGCGGCCATCTGCGTCCCCCAGCACGAAGCCCCCAGATCCGCATCCTCATGCGGAATCTGGGGGCGACGTGCGACAAGCCGCACAGCGTGAGACACGTGGGTGGAGGTGGCGGGAATCGAACCCGCGTCCGTTACCGAGAAATCAGGGCTTCTCCGGGTGCAGTGCGCTGTGGATTTTCTCGGCCCCAGGGCTCGCGCGCACACGTTCCCTGACAGGCCCAGTCGAGTAGGAGTCCCGCGTGATCCCTCGAGCGCAGATCACGCAGCAAGTCATCTAGATGATGCCAGGATCTGAGCCGATGACGAGCTCAGGCTGACAGACTTCGGGCTCGCTCAGGCGGCGAGGGCGAAGTCGCTGCGCTTGGAATTGGCAGCTATTGGTTTCGCAAGGAGCGTTTGACGAGATGACCTTGCATCCTCGACCCGCTTCCCCTGAAGTGTCGAGCAACGTCGAAACCGATCACCCCCATGGGGGTGTCTCACGCTGTGCAGTTGTCAAACTGCGCGGCCGTAGCCGGGCAGACGATCATTCTAGTGGGTCAACGCGCGCCGGGCCACGCAGATTCCGCACGCCGTGAGAGGGTCGCTGCCATGACTACCTCCACGGGCACGAGCGGCGCCCCGACCGACCTGAGGCCGTTGACGATCATGGTCGGCGCGATGGCCGGTGCGCTGGTCGTCATCGGTGTCGTCCTGACCTTCCTCGGGGCCGAGATGGCGGTGCCCTCGACGTGGGCGCTGCTCGTGGTCGCTGCCGCCACCCTCGGAGCCTGGGCGCTCGTGCTGGTCATGCCGCCTCCGCGAGCCCCTCAGGGCGCGTCCCTGGCCGCCGCCGTGTCCCCCGTCGTGGTCTTCCGCGCCGCGGTCCTGGAGCTCCGGCGACCATCGGGCTGATGCTGTTCTTTATCGACGGGCTCTCGCTGCTGATCTACGCCCTGCCGGCAATCTTCGCGATCGCGGGGATGGTGCTCTTCGCCCGCCCGTCGGTGGTGGCGCGGCGCCTCAGCCGTGCCGCTTGAGGTGGGCTGACATCGCCCGCTCGGCCTCGCGCCGGTCCTGCCGCTCGCGCAGCGTCTGCCGCTTGTCGTGCAACTTCTTGCCCTTGGCCAGCGCGATCTCGACCTTCGCGCGGCCGTCGACGAAGTAGAGCGAGAGCGGCACGATCGTGTGCCCGGCCTGCTCGGCCTTGGCGACCAGCTTGTCGATCTGGTCGCGGTGCAGCAGCAGTTTGCGACGCCGGCGCGCGGAGTGGTTGGTCCACGTGCCCTGGGTGTACTCCGGGATGTGCACCCCCTCCAACCACAGCTCCCCCTGGTACTGCGTGGCATACCCGTCGACCAGGCTCGCGCGCCCGTGCCGCAGCGACTTCACCTCCGTCCCGGTCAGCACGAGGCCGGCCTCGACGGTGTCCTCGATGAGGTACTCGTAGCGGGCCTTTTTGTTGCTGGCGATCAGCTTGCGTCCGGAGTCCTTGGGCATGGCCGGTCAAGTCTAGGTGAACCACCGGTATGCCGTCCGCCGGTTTCTGGCGTCGAGGCTGCACGGGAGACCCGTCGCCGTGGTCGTCCGGCCCGATGTCCTGCGCACCCGGAGGGCGGAGGCCCTCATCGCGGACGCGACGAGTTGCGGGACATGCTGGAGGCGGCGCGTCATGCGCCACTGTCAGCCGCGGGAACGATCTCCCCTGATCGGGCGCGGCAGTTGGTCGCCGACCTCGCTCGCGACCGTGATCCTCGCTGACAGCTGATCCGCATGGATGCCTTCGATGCCGACGTCCTCATCTACGCTGCCGCCCCGGACGATCCTCTCGGGCGTCCGGTCCGTCAGCTGTTCGACGCGGCGACGACCGACGGCACTGTGGGAGTTGGTTCGGTCCTGCTCCTGCCCGAGGTGCTCACCAAACCTCGACGAGCCGGCCGGGACGAGGAGGTGTCGGCCCTGCTCGGCCTCCTCTCGCGCCTGACGCTCCTGCCTCTGGACGTGAGCACCGCTCGCCTCTCGGTGTCGCTCGGAAGTACCTACGGTCTACGGCCTGCCGACGCGGCCCACCTGGCGACGGCCGTGGTCGCCGGTGCGACGCGTTTCATCACCAACAACACCGAGGACTTCTCCCGCGAGATAGCCGAGATCCAGATCACCGATCCCGCCGACCTTCTGTCGTCCACGCAGGGCACGTAGACCGATGGTGCTCCGGTTGCCGCCGTGCCGGGGTCCAGGCAGGGTGGGGCGGCACGAGCAGGACCGCCCGACCACGAGGAGTGAGCATGACCACCGCACGCGACATCATGACCCCGCAGGCCCATACCGTCGGCGATAGCGCGTCGCTGGTCGAGGCCGCCACCCTCATGCGCGACCACGGCGTGGGGGCGCTGCCGGTCACCTCGGACGACGGAGCCCTGGCCGGCATCATCACCGACCGCGACATCGTCGTGAACGGCGTCGCCGCCTCGCACGACGTGGGCGCGGTCGCCGTGGGCACGGTCACGCAGGGGATCGTCTCGACGGTCTCGCCCGACGAGGACGTCGACCGGGTGGTCGGCGTCATGGGCGACCAGCAGATCAAGCGGCTCGTCGTCGTCGACGGTCACGACGTGGTGGGGATGATCAGCGAGTCCGACCTCGCCCGGAGCGTGGACGAGGACAAGATCGTCGACTTCGTCCAGCGGGTCTACGGCCGCAGCTGACTCAGAGCCAGCCGCGCGGGTTGGCCGGCGTGCCGTTCTCCCGCGTCTCGAAGTGCAGGTGGCAGCCGGTCGAGGAGCCGGTCGTGCCGACATACCCGAGCAGCTGCCCGCGGCTGACGGACTGACCGGCGGAGACCACCGCCGCGCTCTGGAAGTGCAGGTAGCTCGTGGTGAGGTTCACCCCCCGCTGCACCCCGTGGTCGACGATCACCATGTTGCCGCCGCCGGCGTCGAAGTAGGAGCTGTAGACGACGCCGTCCGCGGCGGCGACCACGGGGGTGCCGCAGCCGGCGCCGAAGTCCATGCCCGCGTGCAGCCGCCACATCTGGTAGACGGGGTGGAAGCGGTTGCCGAACTCGCTGGTGATCGGGGCGTTGACCGGCGACGACAGCACCCCGGATGAGCCGGCCTCCGCCGCGCTGCGCTCCTCCTCGGCCGCCCGCGAGGCCCGCTCCTGCTCGGCGGCACGGTCCGCTGCCTCCCGCTGGGCAGCCTCCTGGGCCGCCTGCGCGGCAGCAGCGGCCTCGGCCTCCGCAACCTCGGCACGGCGCGCCGCCTCCGCAGCGGCGGCCTCGTCCCGGAGCCGCTGCGCCTCGGCCTGCGCGGCGCGCTGACGCTCGGCCTCCCGCTCGGCGGCCCGCTGGCGCGCCGCCTCCTCCTCGGCGGCCTTCTTCGCCGCGGCCTCGGCGGCCGCCTGGCGACGCGCCTCCTCCTCGGCCTTGCGCCGGGCCTCCTCCTCGGCGATCCGCTGGAGCTCGGCCTCCTCCTCGGTCTGCAGCCCGTGCTTGGTCTCGGCCAGCGCCGCCAGCTCGCTCTCCAGGTCCTGGGCGCGCTGCTCCTCCGCGGCGAGGGACTCCTCGACCCTGGCCTTCTCGGTCTCCAGGTCGGCCTTGGCCTGCTCCTGCTGGGCCTCCAGCTCCTCGAGCTCGACCTTCGCGGCGTCCGCCGCCGCCCGCGCCTGCTCCTTGGCGATGACGTTGGCCTCGGCCTTGGCCAGCAGGTAGTCGATGTCGGACCGGATCCCGGTGAGCCGGTCCTGCTCGGCGACCTGCTCGGCCTCCTGGGTCGCGAGCTGCTGGATCTGCTGGTCCTGCACCCGCAGCACGGTCCGCGCCATCGACATCTGGTCCACCGCGTCCGCCTCGCCGGACAGCAGCTCCAGGGTGGTGGCGAGCGAGCCCATACCCCCTTCCTTGTAGCTCTCCCGCGCGATCGCGCCGACCGTGGAGCGCGTCTGCTCCTGGTCGGAGGCGACCTGCTCGATCGAGTCCTCGATCTGCGCCTCGTTCTCCCGCGCGACCGCGAGCTCGCCCTCGATCCGCTCGGTCTCGGCCTCGGCGTCGGCGAGGTCCAGCTCGGCCTCGTCGAGCACGACCCGTGCCTGCTCGACCTTGCCCTCGGTCTCGGCCAGCCGGGCCTGGGCGGTCTCGAGCTCCGCGCTGAAGTGCTCGTGCTCCTCGTGCAGGTCCTCGACCCGCTGCTCCCCCGCCTCCCGCTCGTCCGCGGCCGACCGCCGCTCCTGCTCGACCTTGGCGAGCCGCTCGCGGATGTCCTCCAGCTCGTCGGAGGCCAGGGCCGGGGTCGCGACCCCGAGCGCACCGACGAGCGCGACGGCGAGCGCACGCCTGACCCGCGGTCGGTATGTCGGTCGCCGGGTCGCGCCGCTCTCTCGCGGGGTGCGGGACGTGGGTGCCATGCGGTGTCTCCTTCTCAGACCCTGACGTGGCGCAGCAGCGCCATCCAGGAGGTCACGACGGCGAGCAGGACGCGCCGCCGACGAGGAACGGTGTGAGGAACCAGAGGTCGCGCTCGCCGACGAGGCTCACGAGGCCGCTCTCACCGGCGAGCAGCTCGGACAGGAAGCCGCTGATGCCGAAGCGCACGGTCGCCCAGAGCAGACCCACCGCCAGCGCGGCGCCGAGCAGCGCCGCGACGACGGTCTCGAGGACGAACGGCAGGTGGATGGAGAAGGCGGAGGCCCCCACCATGCGCTGGATCGCGGTCTCCCGTCGCCGGGTCCACGCGGTGAGCCGGATCGTCGTCGAGATGAGCAGCACGGCGCAGACGACCATCGCCACGGCAAGCGCCAGCGCGCCCCAGCTCAGGGCACCGAGGAAGGCGAAAAGCTTGTCGACCACCTCGCGCTGGTCCTCGACGCTGTCCACGCCGGGCGCCTGCTCGAAGGCGGCGCGGATGACGTCGTACTTCGAGGGGTCGGACAGGTTGACGCGGAAGGAGGCGGGGATCGACTCCTGCGGCACCGAGTCCAGCGCCGAGCTGTTGCGGAACTGCTCGGTGAAGCGCTCGTATGCCTCCTCGTTGGACTCGTAGAAGTACTCGGTGACCAGCGGCTCCAGCCCCTGCAGGTCGGCCTCGACCTGGTCGCGCTGCTCCGGGGTGACCGCGCCGCCGGCGCAGCCCGGGGCGTCGGTCGAGTCAGGGGTGCACAGGAAGATCGAGACCTGGACCCGGTCGTACCACTCCCCCTTGGCCGTGTTGACCTGCGCCTGCGCGAGCAGCCCGACGCCGAGGAAGAAGAGCGAGACCATCGTCACGAGGACGACGGAGACGAACATCGAGAAGTTGCGGCGCAGGCCGTTGCCGACCTCGCCCAGCAGGAAGCCCGGCCTCACGACACGACCACCTGCCGGTAGCCGCCCTCGGCCTGGTCGCGCACGACCTCGCCATCACGCAGCTGGACGACGCGCTTGCGGAACTGGTCGACGATCGTCGTGTCGTGCGTGGCCATGAGCACCGTGGTCCCCGCCCGGTTGATCCGGTCCAGGATCGCCACGATCTCCTGGCTGGTGTCCGGGTCGAGGTTGCCGGTCGGCTCGTCGGCCAGCAGGATCGGCGGCTTGTTGACCATCGCGCGCGCGATCGCAACCCGCTGCTGCTCCCCGCCGGACAGCTCGTGCGGCAGCCTCCTGCCCTTGCCCTCCAGGCCGACGAGGGCCAGGGTCTCGGGGACCCGCTGCCGGATCTCGTGCCGGCTCGCGCCGAGCACGTGCAGCACGTAGGCGACGTTCTGGTCGACGGTCTTGCCCGAGAGCAGCCGGAAGTCCTGGAAGACCGTGCCGATCTGCCGCCGGAGCAGGTGCACGCGGCGGGGTGCGAGCGCGCCGAGGTCGTGCCCCGCGACGAGCACCCGCCCGGCGGAGGGCCGCTGCTCGAGGATCACCAGGCGCAGGAGCGAGGACTTGCCGGAGCCCGACTCCCCCACGACGAAGCAGAACTCGCCCCGGGTGACGTCGAGGTCGACCTCGCGCAACGCCCAGGGGTCGCCCTTGGCGTAGCGCAGACTGACGCGCTCCATCGTGATCATCCGGGCGGGACTCCAGAGGTTCGTGTGACAGATGTGACGAGAGGGCAGGGAGTGTCGACCGCGACACACGCTAACCGATGAGGTCCTAGGGTCAAGGGTTCCCACGCCGACCACGCCCGGAGCGATACCAGCCGGCGAACGGGGGGTGAAACCTCCCCCCACGCAGCGGGTCCTGGTCGCGGTTGTCGGTGCCAGCGGCTACCTTCACTGGCACCGGGTCCGTGGCGTCCCGGCATACCTGTCCCTTGCCCATTGGAGTGCAACAGATGCAGATCCCCCTCCGGCGTGCCGTCGCGGCCGCCTCGACGTGCGCGCTGGCCGTCACCGGCCTGGTCGCCCTCGCCCCCAGCAGCCTCGCGGCCGGGCCCGGTCTCGTGATCAACGAGGTCTACGGCGGCGGCGGCAACTCCGGTGCCGACTACACCCACGACTTCGTCGAGCTGTTCAACTCCACGGACGAGCCGATCGACCTCGACGGGTATGCCGTCACCTACTACTCCTCCTCCGGCAACCCCGGCGGCGGCACGTGCGCACTGTCGGGCACCGTCGCCCCGGGCACCCACTTCCTGATCCAGCAGAACCCGGGCGCGGGCGGCACCACCCCGTTGCCCGACCCGGACGCGGAGTGTGGCGCCTCGATGAGCGGCTCCAGCGGCAGCGTCGAGCTCACCTCCGGCGAGGAGGTCGTCGACCTGGTCGGCTACGGCTCGGCCTCGCTCTTCGAGGGCAGCGCCGCGGCGGAGAGGCTGAGCAACACGACCTCGGCGAGCCGGACCGACGCGGTCGACACCGACGACAACGCCGCCGACTTCACCCGCGGCGAGCCCACCCCCACCAACAGCGGTGGAGGTGGCACCGACCCGGAGCCGGAGCCCGACCCGGACCCGGTCGAGGCGAGCATCGCCGAGATCCAGGGCACCGGCGAGGCCTCAGAGCTGGTCGGCCAAACGGTCAACACGAGCGGCGTGGTGACCGCGGCCTACCCCACCGGCGGCTTCAGCGGGGTCTACCTGCAGACGGCCGGCACCGGCGGGGTGGAGAAGGTGCCGGGCGACGCCTCGGACGGCATCTTCCTCTACAGCTCGTGGGCGGCGGACAACGCCGAGATCGGCGACTGCCTCCAGGTCGAGGGGGCCGAGGTGGTCGAGTACAACGGCCTCACCGAGATCTCCGGCGGCTTCGTCGACGTCGTCGAGGGCTGCGAGGCGGTCACGCCCACCGCGCTCTCGACGCTGCCGGTGACGGACGCCGAGAAGGAGGTCTACGAGGGCATGCTCGTGCAGCCCGAGGGGACCTACACCATCACCAACAACTACCAGCTCAACCAGTACGGCCAGATCGGTCTGGCGCTGGGTGAGGAGCCGCTCTACCAGGCCACGGACCGCGTGCTGCCGGGCGAGGAGGCCGAGGCCTACGAGGCGGCCAACCAGGAGCGCTACATCACCCTGGACGACGGCTCGAGCTGGGACTACCTGCGCAACAGCACGGCCCAGTCCTCGGCGCTGCCCTACCTGTCCGCCGAGGAGCCGCACCGCACCGGCTCGCAGGTCACCTTCGCCTCGCCGGTGATCCTGGACTACCGCTTCCAGTGGAACTACCAGCCGGTCGGCCAGGTCGTCGGCTCGGAGAGCGCGGTCGACCCGATCACCAGCGAGAACGACCGCGAGGTCGACCCGCCCGCGGTCGGTGGCGACGTCCAGATCGGTGCGTTCAACGTGCTCAACTACTTCTCCGACCTCGGCCGGGACGAAGAGGGCTGCGACTACTACGCCGACCGCTTCGGCAACCCGGTCGGCACCGACTTCTGCGAGGTCCGGGGCGCCTGGTCCGAGCAGGCCTTCCTGGACCAGCAGGCCAAGCTCGTCACCGCCATCAACGGCACCGATGCCGAGGTCCTCGCGCTGATGGAGATCGAGAACTCCGCGGCGCTGTCCTACATCGACCACCCGCGCGACAAGGCGCTGGCCGACCTCGTGGCGGCGCTCAACGCCGAGGCGGGAGAGGAGCGCTGGGCCTACGCCCCGTCGCCGACGGTGACCCCGCCGGGCGAGGACGTCATCCGCACCGCCTTCATCTACGACCCGTCCGAGGTGTCGCTCGAGGGTCCCTCGCTGATCCAGCTCGACGACGCCTTCGCCAACGCCCGCTACCCGCTGGCGCAGGAGTTCACCACGACCGACGGCACGTCCTTCGTGGCGATCGCCAACCACTTCAAGTCGAAGGGGTCCGGCGAGGACGACGGCACCGGTCAGGGCCGGGCCAACCCGGCGCGCATCGCGCAGGCCGAGGCGCTCAGCGCCTGGTCGGAGGAGATGTTCGCGGACGAGGCGGTCTTCCTCATGGGCGACTTCAACGCCTACAGCCGCGAGGACCCGGTCCGGGTCATCGAGGACGCCGGCTACACCAACGTCGCCAGCGCCTTCGAGCCGGACTCGATGACCTACCAGTTCAGCGGACGCCTGGGCTCGCTGGACCACGTCTTCGCCAACGAGGCGGCCACTGAGCTGGTGTCCGGTGCGGGCGTGTGGGACATCAACGGCGATGAGTCGATCGCGTTCCAGTACAGCCGGCGCAACTACAACCTCGTCGACTTCCACAGCGACGACCAGTTCGCCAGCTCCGACCACGACCCCGTCCTCGTCGGCCTCACCGCCGACACCGACGAGACCGTGCCGGTGGAGCGCATCGCGGGCACCAACCGCTACGACACCGCGGCCAGGATCGCGGCTGCCTACCCCGAGGACGTGAGCACGGTCTACATCGCCACCGGCGAGAGCTTCGCCGACGCGCTCTCCGGCGCAGCACCCGCCGCCCGCGGCCTGCTGCCGACGACGAGCGGCGAGGTCGCCGTCGCCCCCGACGGCTCGCCCGCCCCGATCCTGCTGACGCGGACCGCCGGGCTGCCCCAGGCCACCATCGGTGCGCTGGAGGACCTCGAGCCGGACAACATCGTCATCCTCGGTGGCGAGGTCGCGGTCTCCGAGGACGTCGAGGAGGCGCTGGAGGGTTACGGCGAGGTCAGCCGGATCTCGGGCGAGGACCGCTACGAGACCTCCGCGCTGCTCGCGACGCAGTACGGCGACGTCGACCACGTCTACGTGGCGACCGGTCAGAACGGTGCCTTCGCCGACGCCCTGTCCGCGTCGTCGCTGGCCGCCACCGAGGGGGTGCCGGTCCTGCTGACCCGCACCGCCACGGTGCCCGGCTCGCTCACCACCGCCCTGGAGGCGCTCGGCGACCCCGAGGTGATCGTCCTGGGCGGCGAGGGTGCTGTCAGCGGAGACGTCTTCACCGCCCTGGGCGCGACCGAGCGTCTCGCCGGGACCGACCGCTACGGCACCTCGGTGGCCGTGGCCGAACGGTTCGGCTATGACGAGACCAACCCCGCCCCGGCGGTCCACGTCGCCACCGGCCTGGACTACCCGGACGCGCTGGCCGGCTCGGCCCTGGCCGGGATCCAGCAGGTCCCCGTCATGCTGAGCCGCACGGACGACATCCCGGCGGACACGCTGGACGCGATCGTCGCCCTCGACCCGGCTCAGGCGTTCCTGCTGGGTGGCACCACCGCCCTGACGGACAACGTCTTCGACACCCTCGTCGCCGCCCTCAACGGCGACCAGGCGCCCTGACGGGAGGCGGCCGGTCACCGGCCTGACACGACGCGGCGGGCGGCATACCTCCAGGTATGCCGCCCGCCGGCGTTCGTCAGGAGGTGCTCAGAGGGTCAGGGCCGCGTGCCGGTTGACGTCCTTGTAGAGCAGGTAGCGGAACCGGCCGGGGCCGCCGGCGTAGCAGGCCTGCGGGCAGAACGCGCGCAGCCACATGAAGTCCCCGGCCTGCACCTCGACCCAGTCGCTGTTGAGCAGGTACATCGCCTTGCCCTCCGGGACGCAGAGCCCGTGCTCCATGACGTGCGTCTCGGGGAACGGGATGGCCCCGCCGGGCTCGAAGGTCACGATGTTGACGTGCACGTCGTGCCGCACGTCGGTGGGGTCGGCGAAGCGCTGGGTGCGCCACACCCCGTCGGTGTCCGGCATCGCGCCGGCCTCGACGTCGCGCTCATGCGTGACGAAGGCCTCGGGCAGGTCCAGCCCCGGCACCCGCTGGTAGGCCTTGCGGACCCAGTGGAAGGTCGCGGTCTCCTCGCTCCGGTTGTGCAGGGTCCAAGCCGCCCCGGGCGGGAGGAAGGCGTAGCTGCCCGGCTCCAGCGCGTGCTCGGTGCCCTCGAGGGTGAGGGTGAGGGCGCTGTCGACGACGAAGAGGACGCGCTCGGCGTCAGCAGGCCGAGGAGCACGAGGATGCCGCCGCCCGCGGTGACGACCCAGCGCGAGCGGATGCCGGTCACCGCGACGAGCCCGACGTCTGCGCGAAGCCGGACTGGGGGAAGGAGTTGAAGACCGGCGCGGCCATGGTGGAGAGCATGTCGGCGCGCAGGCCGTTGGCGATGCGCCGCGAGTCGACCTTGGTGCGGACGATCTACCCGACGGCGATTTCCCTTTAGTGGAAGTTCGATTCCGTATAGGGAGATCAGACCCGAGACTTGGGCGGCGTCAAGAGTCGCCCGCGGACGTTCGGGTATGCCGTCGCCGGGCCCCGCAGGGCCCTGGCGTCAGGAGGGTCCGGTCAGTCCTGCTCGCGGTCGGCGGAGCGCTTCCACCGGATGCCGGCGTCGATGAAGTCGTCGATGTCGCCGTCGAGGACGGCCGAGGTGGAGCCGACCTCGTGGTGGGTGCGCAGGTCCTTCACCATCTGGTAGGGGTGCAGGACGTAGGAGCGCATCTGGTCGCCCCAGGAGGCCTTGATGTCGCCGGCCATCTCTTTGCGGGCGGCGTCCTCTTCCTGCTTCTTCAGCAGGAGCAGGCGCGACTGGAGCACGCGCAGCGCTGCCGCGCGGTTCTGGATCTGGCTCTTCTCGTTCTGCATCGAGACGACGGTGCCGGTGGGGATGTGCGTCATGCGCACCGCGGAGTCGGTGGTGTTGACCGACTGCCCGCCCGGCCCGCTGGAGCGGAAGACGTCGACCTTGAGGTCGGCCTCGGGGATGTCGATGGTGTCGGTGCTCTCGATGAGCGGGACCACCTCGACGGCGGCGAAGCTGGTCTGCCGGCGCCCCTGGTTGTCGAACGGGCTGATCCGGACGAGCCGGTGGGTGCCGGCCTCGACCGCGAGCGTGCCGAAGGCATACGGCACCTTGACCTCGAAGGTGGCCGACTTGAGGCCGGCCTCCTCGGCGTAGGAGGTGTCGAGCACCGCGGTCGGGTAGTCGTGCCGCTCGGCCCAGCGCAGGTACATCCGCATGAGCATCTCGGCGAAGTCCGCGGCGTCCACTCCCCCGGCGCCGGAGCGGATGGTGACGACCGCCTCGCGGATGTCGTACTCCCCGTTGAGCAGGGTGCGGACCTCGAGCTGCTCCACCGCCCTGCGCAGCGAGGCCAGCTCCTTCTCGGCCTCCTCCAAGACCTGGTCGCCATCCGCGCCACCTTCTTCGCGACCGAGCTCGACCAGCGCCTCGAGGTCGTCGATGCGGGAGTCCATGCCGGTGACCTTGTCGTGCTCGGCCTTGGCCCGCGACATCGCCGAGGTGACCTTCTGCGCGTTCTCGACGTCGTCCCACAGGTCGGGCTTGCTGGCCTGCTCCTCGAGGTCGGCGATCTGCGCCCCCAGCCGCTCCAGGTCGGTGACCTCACGCACCGACGCCATCGTCGCGCGGAGCTGCTTGATCTCGGTCTCGAAGTCGACTGCCACGAGCGACAAGCCTACGCCCAGCGGGCCTCGACGAGGACGAGCGGTGCCTTGCTACGCTGGCTGCCGGGACGCGCACAGGAGGGGTAGCGCCGTGGCAGAGGACGATGAGCCGGAGACGTTCACCAACTTCTACCGCCAGGACATCGACGACGCCGAACGAGACATGGGAGAGATCGCCTCCGAGATGGCGGCGCTGCTCGACGGCGTGCGGCGTGCCCTCGACAACGGGGCCTGGGTGAGCAGCAGCGCGGACGACTTCGCGGCAGCCCTGAGCGACAACCAGCGCCGGCTCCGCACCGGACCGGACCTCTCGCTGAGCGAGATCCGCGGAGAGCAGGGCCCGGCGCACCCGCACCAGATCGAGAAGGAGCACCGGGACTACGGGTGGGGCCGATGAGCGAGGTCAAGATCCACCTCGAGTTCTTCCACGACCTCATCAAGGGCATGGAGACCGCCGACACGGGCATACCCACCCAGGTCGGTCGCATGCAGCGAGTGATCCAGTCGGTCGACCTCTCCTCGGAGGGGCTCTACACCCCGGGCAGGGCGCTGGACTGGGTGATCGACGAGCTTCCGGGTCTGCGGCGTCGCCTCGCACTGGCCGAGCTGGTCAACTCCATGCTGCCGCAGGGCATGGACGTGGTGACGATCGACGAGTCACAGCTGCCCACGCAGTCGCCGCACGAGGCGGAGGCGGACGCGCGGCGGGCGGCCGAGCTCATGACGATCTACGGCTCGCCCATGTATGAGGACCTCATCAACGAGGAGGGTGAGCTCCCGCAGGAGATCGTCGACTTGCTCAAGGAGAACGCCCACGACCCCTACTTCGCGGCGGAGCTCGCGGAGCAGACCGACCCCGCGGTCGTCGCCTCCTTCCTGGAGAACCTCGCGAAGGCCAACAACCGCTTCCTCCAGATGGAGGAGGATCCGCCCGACTCCTACGCCGCCGACTACGACACCATCGTGCAGGGCCTGGGCACGTCCCTGGGTCAGGCCACGAGCAACACCGGCGACCTGGCCCTCGACGACGACGTCCGGGAGCGCTGGCTCACGGCAATGACGACCCCGACGTTCGCCGCCGAGCCCGGTGAGCTGGCGACACCGGGCGACGACGCAGCGATCCTCACCTTCCTCACGACCACGGGCAACTGGGATCCGCAGTTCCTGCAGTCCGCGGTCGAGCGGGTGTATGTGCAGGAGCGCCACCACGAGGGCGGCCACGAGATGTGGTGGACCGGCACCGGTCCACCCATGCTCCCCGGCTTCGAGGACGGTCCGATGGACCCGATGACGCAGCTGCTCCTCGGGCTGCGCAACCACCCTGGGACCGTCCAGGCGCTGCTCGACGACGACCGGCCTCAGACCAGGTCGGTCGACGGCGAGGAGATCGGCCTGGACGGTCTCACCCGGCACCTGGTGCGCCGCGGCTGGCCGATGGACGAGGGCCAGACGGTGGTCGGAACGTTCGCCGTCGCCACCAACCTCGGCGATCCGGCGGCCGGGAAGGAGATCGCCGGGGTTCTGGGCAGGGAGCTCGAGGACCTGCAGGCCGACATCGCCGCGGACAACAAGGAAGCGGAGCGCCTGGACCGGCACGTCGCGGCCGACTGGGCCTCAGTCGTCCCCGTGATCGGCACACCCGTCGACGTCGGCAACGCGCTCTGGTATGCCTCCGAGGGCGACTGGGGTAACGCTGGCTGGTCCGCCGCAGGAATGGTGCCCTTGGCCGGTGACGGAGCTGTGGCGGTCCGCAACCTGGCCCGCAACGCCGACAACGTCAAGATCCGCGGTCTTCGGTTGACCGACCTCGTCGACGCCCAGCAGCTCGATGACTTCCTCACGACCCATGGTCGGCTGCCCACGGCTGGCGACTTCTTCCGCGGCCGGTTCCTCATCTCCCCCGAGCGGATCGCGAATCTTCCGCCTGGCCTGCGCCACCTGGGACGCATCTTCAACGGGCAGGCGCATGACGCGGCCCTGACCGCCGCGACGAAGGACCGTGGCGGTTTCGGGCACGTGTACCTCAACGCGCCGCCGGGCTACGGCGGCCGCGGGAAGTACGTCGTGGTCGACGGATGGATCCCGCCCAAGGTGGACGAGCGAGGCAGAAGACTCAGCCCTGGCGCCATCCTGGAGTTCAAGGGCAGCCAGCTCAGCGAGATCAACCCCACCACCTGGAAGCGTTACGTCAACCAGATCGCTGATCGTTATCCGAGCGGCGCCACCATCGCCAACGTGCGGAGCTCGCGAGGGGCGCGGCAGGGCGGTTTCACCGCCATCGAGGGCGAGCTCCACATCGTCCTGCCGCGACAGCTCGATGACATCCCCAGTGATATGCGGAGGTATGCGAATGGACGAGGGGTGAAGATCTTGCAGGACTTCGAGCTGCCGGAGCAGCCGTGGTGGCGCCAGTGACGCAACCGGCGAGGCAGGATGGGCGTATGCGGGTGAGGTACGGACAGTTCTGGGACCGCTCGACCCACGACTTCAGCAGTGAGCTCGTCTCCGTCGATGAGGCCTGGGAGCTGTTCGAGACCGAGGGGTTCGTCAGTGTCGAGGTGACGGATGGCGACCGGACCACCATCGTCTACGCCTTCTCAGCCGGTTCCGGAACCACCGCTTGGTACGAGTCACGCACGCTGGTGCAGGAGCACGCGCTCTCTCGTTCGGCGCACGGGGAGCACGACCTCTTGGTCGACGACATCAACGAGCATCACGACGGCGGAGCGCGTGTCGTGGCCTGGGAGGTCTTCCCTTCCTACGGGGTGGCCTCCCGCCAGGTACGGCACTACCCGGCCGGTGAGCACGACGAGCGGACCTGGCACACCCTGACCGCAGCCGACCTCGACCTGCTCTCGGTGCCCGGCCCTATCGACCCCCGCGACGTCAACGCCCTGATCGAGCCGTCTCTTCTGGGGGTCACGCAGCGTCTCGACGCCCTGCCGCAGGCGGAGTTCGGTCCGCTGCCCGCGACCTGGGAACCTGTGCCGGCTCCGGGAGTGCCAACGTATGGAGCCCGCCGTGTCGGCGAGAGCAACGCGCTGTGGGGCTTCATCACGGCCCGAGAGGCCGAGCAGCGTCACGTCTCCGGCGAGCCCTGGTGCCTGGACCTCCAGCCAGCATGGCCCGGCACCGCCAGCAGCCCGCGGATCACGGTCGACGTGACAGGGGACAAGATCTTCGTCGATCTGCGCCACGGGCAGCACTCGATCCGTCGGATCGGGTTCGTCCGCACTGGCGAGGCTGCCCGGTTGGGTTCGGCCAGGGAAACCCGCTGGGACGACACGGTCCGATCACGCCCGCCCTTGTGGGTCACGCTGCGTGACCCACACAGCTCACGCAGCCTCGACTTGCCGACCAACGGTGAGGCTGAAATACGCCGCACGGTCCGCGGCACCCTGGTGGAGAGCACTGCGATTCCCACGCGACCGCCTCGTCTCTATGATGCCGCCACCGTCGAGGACGTCGCCGCTCTCGCGCTCGAAGCCCAGCACCTCACCATCGACGAACTCCTGGAGGACTGAATGCACCTCGCTCTCAATGCCGTCAGCCCGGGTCGCCCGGTCGACACGCTCGCGACCGCCTCGCTCGACCCCGACCCCGCCGTGGCCCAGCAGTGGGTCCAGGTCCTCAGCGGTTCACCCGCCAGCTACGAGGGGACGGGCCCGCTGTCCGAGCTAGTGGCGGATCCCGACCGTTCTGCGGCAGGGATCTACGACGGGATCCCCTTCGTCGCCGGGCCGGTGCCGATGGACGCGACGATGGGCTGGCCTCCGCAGGAGGAGGACACCTGGTGGTCCGTGCTCTGGTCCTCCCCCGCGGACACGGCCGTGCTGCTGGTCCGAGAGCCTCCGGGCGACCTCGCGCGGCAGGTGGTTCACGCCGAGGGAGCCGTCGAGGAGGAGACGGGCAACGCGCTGCCGGATGAGCCTGACCACGGTGACACCGAGACCTACGCCTCGGCGGTCAGCACCGCGCTCTTCGGCTTCGACGTCACGACGATGTCACCCGGCCGCATCGACCCCGCCGCCCTCGAGGTGCACCACTTCCGGCTCTCCTGACCGCGAGGACGGTCACTCCCCCGTCTGCCCGTCGGCGAGCTCGCGCAGCAGGTCGGCGTGGCCGTTGTGCCGGGCATACTCCTCGACCATGTGGGTGAGGATCCACCGCACCGAGACGTGGCCCCGGCCGCCCCACGCCGGGTGCGTCACGCCGAGCGGGTCCTCCGCGTCCGACGTGAGCGCCTCGCGCAGGGCCCGCCGCGAGCGCCCGACCGACGTCTCCCAGGTCCTGCGGACGTCATCGGCCTCCTGCGACAGGGCGCTGTTCCACTCCCAGTCCTCGTCCGCCTCCCAGTCGACGTCCGCCCACGGCGCCGGCATGGCGGTCTCGGAGAGGACCTCGGTGAACCAGTAGTCCTCGACCCACGCCAGATGCTTGAGCAGCCCGGCCAGCGTCAGGGCACTGGTATGCCCGGGCAGCCGCACCCGCAACCCGTCGGCCTCCAGGTCACGGGTCTTCCACTCCAGCGTCGCGCGCTGGTAGTCGAGGAAGCCAGCCAGCGTGGCCGCCTCCCCGGCCGCCAGCGGCGGCTCGGGGCGGCCCACCTCGTCGATCGTGATGTCGCTCATGCCCGGCACACTAGGGCTCGCTGCGGACAGCGGGCGACCGCATTTCGGCCCCGGGCAGTGACGCGGCTCAGGTCTGGGCGGGCTCGTGCTGGTGCAGGTCGGAGTCCTGCAGCGACTTCGGCACCATCGACACGGCGACGAAGGAGATCAGGCCCAGGACGGCGATGTAGACGCCGATGGTCCAGGACTGGCCGGTGCGCTGCAGCAGCAGCTCGGCGATGAGCGGGGCGAAGGCGCCGCCGACGATCGAGCCGAGGGCATACCCGATGGAGACGCCGGAGTAGCGCACCCGGGCGGGGAACATCTCGGCGTAGAGCGCCGACTGCGGGCCGTAGGACGGCCCGAGCCCGACGGTGAGCACGAGGATCGCCAGCGTGAAGAGCGGCAACGACGCGGTGTCGAGCAGGAACCACATGGGGATCGCCCAGAGGATGATGATGCCGTAGCCGATCTGGAAGGTCAGCACGCGACCGATCCGGTCGGAGAGGTAGCCGCCGTAGAGCGTGAAGACCAACCACCCCACGCCGCCGAGCAAGGAGGCGATGAGCGTCTCGGTGCGCTCCATGCCCAGCGCGTCGACGCCGTAGCCGTTGAAGTAGGCGATGACGAGGTAGCCCGCCGCGTTGTTGGCGGCGAAGATGAGCGCGGCGAGGATGACGTTCTTGCGGTGGTGCCGGAAGAGCTCGCCGAGCGGGGCCGACTCCTTCTGCCGCAGCCGGGCCATCTCGGCGAAGACCGGCGACTCCTCGACCTGCCGGCGGATCCAGTACCCCAAGCCGATGAGCACGATGGAGAAGAGGAACGGGATGCGCCAGCCCCAGGTGAGGAACTGCTCGTCGGTCATGAAGGTGCTGAGGCCGAACATGAACAGCGTCGCGACGATCATGCCGATGGGGACGCCGATCTGCGGGTAGGCCCCGAACAGGCCCCGCTTGCCCAGCGGCGCGTGCTCGACCGACATGAGCGCGGCGCCGCCCCACTCACCGCCGGCGGAGAAGCCCTGGAGCAGCCGCAGGAAGATCAGCAGGACCGGGGCCGCGACGCCGATCTGGGCATACGTCGGCAGCAGCCCGATGATCGCGGTGGCGCCGCCCATGCCGACCAGGGTGAAGACGAGGACGACCTTGCGGCCGAAGCGGTCACCGAGGTGCCCGGCGACGACGGCGCCGAGCGGGCGCACGAGGAAGCTGATGCCGAGGGAGGCCCACGCCGCGAGCTGCGCGCCGCCCTCGCCCATGGGCGCGAAGAAGAGCTGGCCGAGGACGAGCGCGGCCGCCTGGGCGTAGATGAAGAAGTCGTACCACTCGATGGTGGTGCCGACCAGGGTGCCGGCGAGGACCTTGCGCTCCTCCCGCGCCCGGTCGGTGCGTGCTTCACTGCCGGTCATCGTCGACCCTCCTGACGGTGCGTGGTGCGCCACGGAGCGGTCCCTGCGAGGGGCGGGCCGGCGCGGCGGTGCGTCACCCGATGATAAGCACGCGCCGGGCCGGCCGGGGCAGAGCCTGCTCAGGCGGTGTGCCGCAGGCCGGCCGCGGCGGGCACCTGCTCCTGCAGGTAGTCCAGGGCCTGCACCGCGGTCCAGCCCTCGGGGTGCCGCTCGATGAGTGCGGTGGCACCGGCGAGGTCCTGGCCGAGCGTGACGAGGGTGTCCTCGGCATACCCGTCCTTGCGCTCCTGCCCCAGGCCGATGTTGGCCATGAGCCCGTTGCACAGGCACTTGCGTCCGACGGTGTCGGCCTCGTCGCCGCCCTTCTTGAGATACATGTGCACCGGCTCGGAGGCACAGCGGTAGCCGATCTCGCCGTCCTCGCGCTCGTAGGGCTGGCGCAGGTAGGACAGGTCGCACAGCCGGGGACGGGCCTCGTAGACCTCGACCTGGCTGGCGGTGCCCTCCAGGGTCGCGACCTTGAACGGGAAGCCGGTCGGGCTGGCGCGGGGGTCGTTGCGGACGGCGAGCTCGCCGGTGCGCAGCCGTCCGATGAGCTGCCCGCGCGGGCCGTCGGCCAGGCCGGAGTCCTGCGACAGCGCGAAGAGCGTGCCGACCTGGACCCCGACCGCGCCGGCGGCGAGGGCCTCGGCGACCTTGTCGGGGGTGGAGTAGGCCCCCGCCATCCAGAACGGCAGCCCGATGTCGACCATCTTGGCGAGGTTGGCCTCGTCACGGTCACCGTAGACGGGCTCGCCGGCCTCGTCGAGCTGCATCTTGCCGCGCGGCGGGGCGGAGTGGCCGCCGGCCGGGGGCCGCTCGACCACGAAACCGTCGGGGCGGATCTCGGGGTCGCGGTGCAGGTAGTTCGCCAGCTGGTCCACCGAGATGATCGCCAGGAAGTCGGGACGGGTCAGCGTGGGCAGGTCGTCGCCGAGCAGGTCGACAGGGTCGACGGTGATGGTCCGGCGCATCTTGCCCCCGAGCACGTCCGCGGAGATGCTGCCCGGCTCACCCGCGGCGAGGGAGCGCAGCAGCTGCGGGATCTCCCGGGGTATGCCCGCGCCCATGAGCACGTAGTCGACCCCGGCGATCATGGCGCCCAGGATCGCCGCGGGGTTGGCCATCTGAACCTTCTCGAGGCAGTTGATGCCGACGGCGCCCTCGGTGGAGTGCTGGGCCAGGTCCTCCTTGGCCAGCCACACCTCGGCGAAGTTGCCGACGACGCCCAGCTCCTGCCCGGCGCGGGCGGTCTCCAGGGTCAGCTTGGGGATGGGCTTGTAGGGCGTGCCCGGCGCCTTGCCGCCGTCGACGAAGTACTTGTCCAGCACCCGCTGAGCCATCTCCTGGCTGGGGAAGGCGGCCAGCGCCCGGCGGTAGTGCCCGCCCGGGTCGCCGTCCTGCAGGACCCGGCTGAGCACCGCGTCCATGGCCGTGCCGGAGACCACACCGAGCTGCCCGTTGCGCGCCACCTGTCGGGCCAGTCTCCATCCGGAGACGGCCACCCCCATGCCGCCCTGGATGATCGTGGGCCGGGGACGGTCGGTGTGGGTGGGCAGGTGGATGGGCTGGGCAGTGGGTGCGGCCATGCGAGGTGACACCTCTCTGGTCGGGGAGCAACCTACGCAGACGTAGGTTTCGCTTGCGTAGGTTACGGTAACGTAGGTAACCGCTCTTGTCAGGCCTCGCAGGTCAGCGGCGTGCCTGGGGGTGTGTCGGGCATACCCGAACCCGGAGCGATGGGGGTCGCCAACCGGCACTGAGCGCCGGTTCGTCACTCATGAGCCTCCTCGACTGGGCTCATCAGTGACATCCCGGCGTTCAGTGGACGACGCGGCTGCAAGCGGGGCTCGCGCAGCCCGGTCACCGCTCGGGCGCCGGGCGGGCGCCGTCAGCGCACCTGCAGGTGGACCCGCACTCCCCCGTCGACCTGCTCGAAGCGGATGTCGGCCAGCGACTCGACCACCAGGTCGGCGTCGGGCTCGAGCGCGTCCTGCTCGGTCGTCGTCAGCAGCGCGAGGGTGGCCGCACCAGCCGCCCGGCCGGCCTGCAGCCCCGCGGGAGCGTCCTCGACGACCAGGCAGCGCGCCGGGTCGGCGCCGAGCAGGCGGGCCCCGGTGAGGTAGGGCTCCGGGTCGGGCTTACCGGCGCTGATGTCGTCGGCGGTGACGACGACCGAGGTCTGGATCAGCCCGGCGGCACGGATCCGCACCTGGGCCAGCTCCCGACCGGCAGAGGTCACGATGGCGCCCCGCTCCCCCACGGCGGCCAGCGCGTCGACCGCGCCGGGCAGGGCCACGATGCCCTCGACGTCCTCCAGCTCGCGCCGGTCGATGTCGGCGGTGGCGGCGTCCGCGTTCAGGTGCGGCGCGACCCGCTCGACGATCCCCCGGCTCGTCACCCCGTGGAAGTGGCCGAACCGCTCGAGGGGCACGTCGTGCTCGGCCGCCCAGGCACGCCACGAGCGCTCCACCGGCCCGCGGGAGTCGGTCAGGGTCCCGTCGTTGTCGAAGAGGACGGCCTCGAAGATCTCGGTCGTGATGTCTCGCACCGGGTCATCGTGTCAGGCGCCTGCCCGGTATGCCTCACCCCGCCACCTCCGAGCGCGCGGACGAGGTCACGGTGATGGTCACGCCGCCCCCGAAGGCCTCCAGCACCGAGCTGACCACCGGGATGCTGGCCCGGCCGGTGACGGTGACGACCGCCGTGCGGCCGTCCGTGGTGCCGGTGCCGCTGCCCAGACCCCACTCCTCGATGCGCGAGGGCTGCACGCGTCGCGCCAGATGCTCGGAGGCGGCGTCGATGACCGTCTGGTCGGTCACCGGGGGGCCCGTGCCGAGCCCACCCTCGTAGATCTGCTCGCGGGCCAGCGCGTCGCTGGCGTCGAGGGCCGCGGCGTCCGCCGCGTCGAGCAGCTGGATCCGGCTCAGCTGCACCGAGGTCACCCCGATGACGGCGAAGACGATGGTCAGCGTCAGCGCGACCATGCCGATGAGCAGGATGCTGATCTGGCCGCCGTCGCGCTCCTCCGTGAGAGTCCCCGTCATCGTCCGCCTCCCCGGAACTCGTCCACGGGCTCGTGGTGGGTGGACGTGAGGGTGACGGAGGTGGGCACCCGGTCACGCATGAAGTCCGGCACCAGCGGCAGCTCGACGCTGATCTGCGAGTCGACGAGCACCGTCGTGCCGGGAGCCAGGCACCCGCCGTCGGGACAGGAGACCTGCACCCCACCGTCACCGTCCTCGAAGCCGTGCGAGCGGTAGACCAGGGCAGCCGCCACCTGGGCCCGGGACGAGGCAGCCTCGACACCGTCGGCCGTGACGAAGGCGCGACCCGCCTCACGGGCCGCGGCGGTCACGGCATACGCGCCGGCCTGGACCCGCCCGACCGTGCCGACGAGGTAGAAGAGCGGGACGACGAGCAGCACGAGGAGGAAGGCGACCTCGACGGTCATCGACCCACGGTCCGACGCGATCCGCGGCGAGCTCGCTGCCGTGGCCGTCGCTCTCACTGGTCCTCCGCGAAGGCCTGCCCGACCACGGTCATCTGCCGGTCAGGGCCGAGCGGCCCGACGAGCGGCAGCCGCATCGTCGCGCTCACCTCGACCACCTCCACTCCGCCCACGGTGGTGCGACCGGACGTGACGGTCACTCCCGCTGCCCCGCCGGGCAGGCTCGAGGCCATCAGCTCCTGGGCCCTGCGGGCACCGTCCGCGGGGGTGCTGTCGACCCGGGCGCCACCCGCGCCCCCTCGACGACGTGCGCGGTCGCGGTGTTGTGCAGGTGCAGCCCGAAGGCGAGCTGCATGACGCCGAGCATGAGGACGCTGACCAACCCGGCCAACATCGCGAACTCCGCGGGAGCCGCGCCCCGGTCGGTCGCGGCGAGGCGCATGTCAGCCGCCGACGGAGTTGACGGCCTCGGAGAACAGGCTGGTGAGGAGGGGCTCGGCGACCAGCAGCAGGGCGGTCACGAGCGCGGCGGTCATGATGGTGATGAGCACCCACCCGGGCACGTCACCGCGCTCCGGCTCGGACAGCCACAGGCGGACACGGTGCCGCAGGCCAGCGGGGTTCACGCGGAAGCGTCGGGTCATGGTCGTTCTCCTTCTGGTGGTGGATCTCTAGAGACTGAGGCGCAGCAGGGTCACGCCGGGGAAGACGGCGAAGAGCACCGTCACGGGCAGGATGAGGAAGACGACCGGGATCATCATGGTGATCTCGCGCTTGCCGCCCTCCTCGATGAGCTGCTGACGTGCCGACTCGCGGGCGTCGGCGGCCTGGGCCCGCAGCACCTCGCCCAGCGGGGTCCCTCGCTGCAGGGCGACGACCAGGCCGTCCACGAAGCGGACGATCGGCGCGACACCGGTCCGGTATCCGAGACCCTGGAGGGCCTCGGGGAGGCTGGCGCCGGTCCGGGCCTGGGCCAGGCACAGGTCGAGCTCGGCCGCCAGCTCTCCCCGGGAGAGTCGGGCCACCCGTTCCAACGCCTGGGCCGTGCCCTCGCCCGCCGTGATCGACAGGGCGAGGAGCTCCGCGACAGCCGGGAACTCGGCCATGATCTGGTGCTCGCGACGGGTCGCCGCCCGACTGAGCATCCAGTCGCGGGCCACGACACCGGCCAGGAAGGCAGCCCCCACCAGGAGCAGGACGATGGCGGGGCTGGTCCCCCGGGCGAACCAGAGCAGCGCTCCCAGCGCCACCGCGGCCGCTGCGGCCAGCACCCCCCAGACCACCTGCTGCACCCGGAAGCCCTCCACGTCACCGGCAAGGCCGGCACGGTGGAGGCGGCTGCGCACCGAGTCAGCCCCTCCCAGCAGCCGGTCCAGCAGATGCGCGGCCCGACGTGCCAGCGGGGTCAGCAGGTCGCTGACCTCCCAGGGCTGCGGGTCGTCGAGGGCGAGGAGACGGGACTTACGGGGCGGGCGGTCAAGGTAGGGCTCGATGCGGTCGGCCAGGTCGACACGACGGGCCACCGGCAAGCCGGCCCAGACGAGCACCAGGCCCGCACCCAGCGTCAGGCCGAGGACCGCACCCCACCAGGCCGGGTTCATCGCAGCACCCGTGCTTCCTCCGGCAGTCGCCCGACGGCGACCATGACCCGGTAGGCCACCAGGGACAGCGCCGCACCGATGGCCAGCACCAGCGCTCCGGCGGGCGTGCCGTAGGCCTGCAACGTGCTCCCTCGCGTGGCCAGCAGAAGCAGCACCGCCCACGGGGCAGCCATCGCCAGCCGGGCTGCGTTGACGGTCCAGGACTGGCGCGCCTCGAGCTCGGCACGAGCCCGTGCGTCGTCCCGCAGGAAGGTGGAGAGCGTGCGCAGCACCCGCCCCAGGTCGGTGCCGCCGACGTCACGGGCGATCCGGAGTGCCTCGATCAGGCGGTCGGCCACCGGGTCCGCCAGGCGCTCCTTGAGCAGGTCCAGGCTCTCCGAGAACCGGCCTGTCGCCCGGTAGTCGTGGGCGAACTCCTCGAAGGCGGGTCGGAGCGCCTCCGGCCCGCGGTCCGCGAGCTGCACGAGCGCCTCGGGGAGCGCCAGCCCGGCCCGAACCGCCGACTGGACGTGGTCGACGGCGTCGGGCCAGACGTCGCGCAGCCGTGACCGCCGGCGTCGGGCGCGCGCCAGGACGACCGCCAGCGGCAACCAGGCCGCCATCACCGCGAAGCAGACGCTGATGGTCCAGACGCGGGTCACGGCATACCCGAGCAGCAGCACGACGAGGGCCGCGGTCAGGCAGAGGATGAGCAAGGTGCGCGCGCCCAGACCGCGGACGCCGGCGAGCACGATCTGGTCCTGCAACCGCTCCAGGCGACGTGCACCGGGGCGGCGCCCCAGGCGCTCCTGCCGCGGCCAGAACGACCACCAGATGCTGGCGAGCCCGAGACCGAGCAGCAGCCCCCACCCCGCGCCCGCGATCATGCGCCCTGCCCCAGCAGCTGCCCGAGGTCGAAGCCCGCGCGGGCGAAGCGCTCGCGGTGCGGTGGGAAGCCGTCGGCGCGCACGAGGTCGGTGCCGGACCGCACGAAGAGGTCGGCGATCTCGACGACTTCCCCCTCGGTGCGTCCTGGGAGCGCGGCGATCTCGCGCACCTGGCGGCTGCCGTCGGCCTCGAGGGCGAGGTGGACCACGATGTCGACCGAGCCGGCGACCGTGGGCACCACGAAGCTGCTACTCACGTTGGAGCCGGCCAGCAGCGGCAGGGTGCACATCTTCGTCACGGCCTCGCGGGCCGAGTTGGCGTGGATCGTGCACATCCCGGGCAACCCGCTGTTGAGGGCGATGAGCAGGTCCAGGCTCTCCTCCTGCCGGACCTCTCCGACGATGATCCGCCCGGGGCGCATCCGCAGCGCCTCCTTGACCAGCCGTCGCAACGGGATCTCCCCGGTCCCTTCCAGGCTCGGCTGCCGGCACTGCATCGCGGCGACGTCCCGGAGGTTGACCTTGAGCTCGAAGACCTCCTCGCAGGTCACGACGCGCTCGCCGGGAGGGATGGCCGTCGTAAGGCAGTTAAGCATCGTCGTCTTGCCCGCCTGCGTGCCTCCAGCCACGAGGATGTTGAGCCCGCTGGCCACAGCGGCCTCGAGGAAACGTGCCGCCTGGGCGGAGAGCGTGCCTAGCCGCACCAGGTCGGCGAGCTCGTCGGCGGCGACGACGAACTTGCGGATGTTGACCGCCCAGTGCCGTCGGGTGATGTCCGGGATCGCCACGTGCAGACGGCTGCCGTCGGGCAGGCTCGCGTCCACGAAAGGGCTGCTCAGGTCGACCCGACGGCCGGAGCTGCGCAGCATGCGCTCCACCAGGTCGTGCACCTGCTGCTCGCTGAGCAGGGTCGGGGTGAGCTCGGAGCGACCGTTGCGGGCGACGAAGACCCTGGTCGGTTCGTTGATCCAGATCTCCTCGACCGCCGGGTCGTCGAGGTAGGGCTGCAGCGGCCCGAAGCCCGCCACCGACTCCACGAGGGCGCGGTGCGCCTCCTTGCGGTCGGTGATCGGCACGAGCCCGCCCACCAGGGAGCGGTCGTCGTAGTCGTCGAGCACCTCGCCGACCAGGTCGTGCACGGCCGCGTCGTCGCGGGTGGGGTCCAGGCGCCGTCGCCGGATGAGCTCGCGGACGTCGTCCTCGAGCAGTTGCAACGCCGTCGCCGACATCTGCCCTGCCTCCCCGTCACTCTCCTGCGAGCTGCGGCCTCCCGGCATACCCGCACCCGATGCTCCGGCCGATCCTGACACCGACACCCGTCCTTTGCCAAGGGTCGCGCCCTCTGCCCACGACTGTAGGTGGCCGAGCGGCATCGACGCCGGCCCCGGTCCCCACCTGTGGATAACTCGGGTGGGCCGGAGATCGACCTGCGCAAGATCGGGGTATGCGAGTCATCGTCACGCGGGCACGCCGGGACCGGGTGGAGCATCTCGCGGTCACCGCTCCCGACGGCGCGACCGTCGGCGACCTGCGTCGGCAGGTCGACGGCCCGGCCTTCACAGGAGAACCCGAGGAGCGGGGCTCCCTGCCCCTGGAGCACGGCAGCGACCTCGACGACGGCGGGACGTCTCCGGAGGAGGCGGCGGGGCTGCCCCGGCTGGTCGTGACCACCGGACCGGACGCGGGTGGCACCGCGGCCCTGCCTCCTGGGCGATGGGTCACCGTAGGCAGGGACCCGCGCTGCGACCTGACCATCGCCGACCCTGGGCTGTCGCGACGCCATCTGCGCGTGCGCCAGGACCGCGACGGCGTGCGCGTCGAGGATCTCGCGTCGACGAACGGCCTGGCCTGGGAGAGCGGCACGCGGCAGCCGTCCGGCACGTGGCCGGTGGGTGACCGGCTGCTCATCGGCGGATCCGGTGTCGTGCTCGTGCCGCGCCCCCCGGCTCCGGCGCGTCAGGTGAGCGGTGGCGGGGTCCGCGAGGTGGTCCCGTGGCCGCGCTCGGCGCGTGCTGTCCCGACCCGTGAGCTCACCACGCCGGCCGCGGCGGCGCGTCGTCGGGTCCGGCCGCCGAGCGCCTGGACGTGGAGCCTGCCGCTCGTCGTGGCGCTGGCCGTCGCGCTGCTCCTGCGGATGCCCTGGCTGCTGCTCTTCGGGCTGCTCGGCCCGGCGATGGTCCTGGGTCACTTCCTGGGCGACCGCCGGGCCGCGCGGCTGGAGCACGAGGAGGCCCTCGTCGAGCACGCACGGGTACGCCGCAAGAATGAACACCGTGCGCGGCGCTACCTCGCGGAGGAGCTGATGCTGCTGCGGGAGAGGCATCCGTGCCTGGTCGGCGTGACCACCAGGCTCGTGCCGCACCCCTCGACGTCGCTCTGGGAGTGCTCGGCGGAGGACCTGGAGGTATGCCTGGGCGAGTACGCGTGTCCGTCGTCGGTGCGGCTCGAGGACGAGGCGCTGTGGCACGACGCGGCTCCGCTGCCGCTCACCCTGGCAGGCCCGCTGGTGGTCTGCGGAGCACGGGCGCTCCGGGAGGCCTTCACCCGGTCCCTGGTCCTGCAGCTCGCGACCCGTCACCCTCCGACGCAGTGGACGCTGCTGCTCGACCCTGCGCGTGCGCCCGGTGCGGCCTGGGACCTGCTGGGGTGGCTACCGCAGACCAGCACGAGCGGGTCGACTCCCGACGGGAGAACACTCCGGTGGGGGGAGGACCTCCTCCTGGTCGACGACGTCACGCAGCGCCGGCGGGCGCCACCCGCATCGTGCTCACTTCCGGCACCCGAGCCGTCCTCCAGGTCCCTGGGCAGGACGAGGTGACCTTCACCCCGACCACGCTGGGCCTGGCCCGCGCCCGGGCGCTCGGGCACGCGCTCGCTCCGTTGCGCGCCCGGGACGCGGTGGACGGCGATCCCGACGCACCGGCCCTGCCGGGCGGCTCCCCGCCCCTGAGCGAGCTGGTGGGGTGGCCCGACAGTGTCGAGGACGCGCTCGCCACGTGGGCGGGGCATACCCCGGGCCTCGCGGTCGACCTCGGTCACGACGCCGCGGGACGCCCCGTGACGATCGACCTGGTCCGGGACGGACCGCACGCCCTCGTCGCCGGGACGACCGGCGCCGGCAAGTCGGAGCTGCTGCGCTCCCTCGTGGTGGGGCTGGCGCTGCGCCGCTCGCCGGGCGACCTCGCGCTGCTGCTCGTCGACTTCAAGGGCGGCTCCTCGCTCGGCGACTGCGCGCTGCTCCCGCACGTCACGGGGATGGTGACCGACCTCGACCCGCACCTCGCCGGCCGGGTGCTCGCCTCGCTCCGGGCCGAGCTGACCCGCCGGGAGGGCGTGGTCGCCGCCGCGGGGGTCAAGGACGCCGCCGAGGTGCCCGGCCTGCCACGACTCGTGGTGGTGATCGACGAGTTCCGGGTGCTGGCCGAGGAGGTCCCCGAGGTGATGGGCGGCCTCATCCGGCTGGCCGCCGTCGGGCGCAGCCTCGGGGTCCACCTGGTGCTCGCCACCCAGCGGCCGGCCGGTGTCGTCGGACCCGACCTGCGGGCCAACGTCAACCTGCGCATCGCCCTGCGACTGCGGGACTCCGCGGACTCGCACGACGTCATCGAGACCGCCCAGGCGGCACTGCTCCCCGAGGGCAGACCGGGCCTCGCGCTCTGGCGCACCGGCGCCGACCTCCCCCGCGCCATCCAGGTCGCCCGCGTCGGCCCACCCCGCCGCCGGTCGTCGTCCGGGTGGGACGTCCAGGTCGTGCCGGACATCTGGTCCGCTCGACGGGTGCTGGACCGGCCCGCGGAGGCGGAGGCGGAGGCGGATGACCTCGGCGCGCTCGCGACCACGCTGCGGGAGGCGGCCGAGCAGGCGGACCTGCACCCGCCGGTGGTCTGGCACCCGCCGCTGCCGGAGGAGCTGGGGACGCTCTCCGGGGAGCCTCGTGCGTGGGCGCTGGCCGACGTCCCGTCCCGGCAGGCGCGGGAGGCGCTGACCTGGGTCGGGGACCATCACGTGGGTCTCGTCGGCGCGGCGCGCTCGGGGCGTACGACGGCGCTGCGGTCCCTGCTGAGCCGGGCCGACGGCGCGTGGGTCGTCGTGCTCGACCTCGGGCGCGGGCTGGAGGGCACGGAGGCCGCCGAACACCCGGGTCTCGTCGGGTGGGTCCAGCCGGACGACCTGGCCCACGGCATCCGCGTCCTGGACCGGCTCGAGGGAGTCGTACGCGCACGACAGTCGGCCGGTGCCGGGGCCGAGCACGTCCCTGTGGTGCTGGTGCTCGACGGCTGGGACCGGTTCGTCGACCTCTTCGAGCCGGTCGAGCGAGGCCGTGCGGTCGACGTCGCCCTGCGCGTCCTGCGCGAGGGCCCGGCGGTCGGGGTCGTCGCCCTGCTCAGCGGCGACCGTAGCCTGCTGCTCGGCAAGGTCGCCTCGACCCTGCCGAGCACCTGGGCGCTGCGGCTCAACGACCCGAGCGACCTGCTCATGACCGGGTTGCGGCCGCACCAGCTCCCCACGACACAACCGCCGGGGCGACTGGTGAGCATGCGCGACGGCACCGAGGCGCACGTCGTCCTCCCCTCCGCTGGCCAGCCGGTGAGCCCCGCGGGTCACCCGCCGCTGGTATGCCGTGCCCTCCCCCGCCGGTGGTCGGCCGGGAGCGGGCAGTGGGCGGTCGGCGGGGACGAGGCGGCACCGGTGCCGCGCCCCGCAGGCTCCGTGCTGGTGATCGGGCCGCCCGGCTCCGGACGCACCCACGCCCTCGCCCGGCTGCGCGACGGCCGGCCCGCGGTCGTCGTGGACCCCGCCTCCCCGCCGGAGGTCGAGGAGGTGAGTCGCGCCTGCGCCGGGCTCGGCACCGGTGGCCTGCTCGTGGTCGACGACGCCCACCTCCTGGCGGGGTCACCGCTGGAGGACGCCCTGGTCGAGGTGGCGACGGCATACCGCATGGAGCTGCTGGTCGCGGCGGACGCCGAGGCCGCGGCGGGCGCCTTCCGCGGGCTCGTCCCGCAGGCCGCCCGCGCCCGCACCGGCGTGGTGCTGCAGCCGGGCAGCGCCAGCCACGGCGCCGTGCTGGGCGTCAGCGTCCCGGTCGGCGACCTCCCGCTGCCCGGCCGGGGCGTGCTGGTGCACCGCGGGCGCTGCACGCGGGTCCAGGTCGTCGCCCCGGAGGAATGATCGTGGCTCTCAGGACAAGTCGGCCGCTCAGGCGGTCTGGTCGCGATCCTCCAGCCGACCCATGAGGAAGGTCGCGGCCACGGTGACCACCCCGAGGGCGAGCGTGCCGACGCCGACCCACCAGGGTGCGAGCGGCAGCAGCGCGATGCCGAGGGGCACCAGCAAGAAGTTGAAGGCGATCGCGGGAGCCTGCGAGCGCGGGTGGCGGCGCGACAGGCCGAGCGCGGTGTAGCTCAGGCCGATGATGAAGACGACCATCGTCACCACCGACATGATGACGATCATGAGGTCCTGCCCCTGGCCCAGCACCAGCTCGACGAGGTAGAACACCGCGAACCCGGCGAGGATCACCGCCTCCAGCGCCACGAGTGAGGCGGCGACCTGCCCGGCGGTGCGCTGGCGCTCCGTCGCCGGCGGCATCGGGGCCGGCGTCGCTGGGGTATGCCGCTCGCTCACCCCACCATCGTAGGTCGCGCCCGCCTCAGGCCGGGTGACCGGTCGGGGCCAGCTCGCGGGTGTGGAAGCGGTGGGCGGTGGCATACCCGAGCCGCTCGTAGAGCCGGACGGCGCCCGCGTTGGACGTGAAGACCGACAGGGTCGAGACGCCAGCCTCCTGCACCGCCCGCGCGGTGAGCGCCTCGGTCAGCAGCGCGCCGATCCCCTGGCCGCGCAGCTCTGGGCGCACGACGAGGCCGGCGAGGTGGGGCATACCGGAGCCGAGCTCGTGCAGGGCCCCGACGGCGACGATCTGCCCCACCTCGTCGCGGGCGGCGAGCCACAGCGAGGCGAAGCCGTGCCCGGGGAAGCCCATGTAGGGATCCTCGCCATGGGTGCGACCGAAGGCGTCGAGCAGGTCGGCGTCCGCGTCGTCGGCCAGCTCGACGAGCTCCAGGCCCTGGGCCGAGAGACCGGCGGGGTCGACCGCGGCAGACGTGCGCTCGCACCACATGAAGGACCACCGACCCGAGCCCGTGTCGACGTAGGCCGGGGGCAGCGCCAGCTCTCGCCCGTCCTCGGTGGAGAACCACTCCAGCGCGAGATCAGGGGCGGCTAGCGCGATCGCCCGTAGCGCCGCGGTCTCGGCGTCCGCCGGCGCGTCCGGCCCGACGACGGCGGCGCCGCCCCAGTGCCGCGAGCCCGGGCGCCACGGACTGGCGCACGCCCAGCCGTGCGGGCCCGCGACCGCCACCAGCTCGTGGCTGGTCGCGAAGCGGACGAAGGGGTCCTTGCCGGAGCGGATGAGCAGCTCGTCACGGTCGACCTGGCTCCATGTCACGGCGCGTAGCCTGCCACATCCGTCACACGGGGTCGCGCGCCCGGTCGGAGCGGGACGGTGCTCGCCGTTCGCGCCTGTCAGGACGCTGACCTACGCTGTCCAGGTGAACGCGGCGGCCAAGCGCATCGTCCTGGAGACCCTGGGGTGGGTCGTCCTGGTCGCGGGCGTCCTCATGCTGCTGCTCCCCGGCCCCGGCCTGCTCGGCACCTTCGCCGGGCTGGCGATCCTGTCGACGCAGTACGAATGGGCCCGCCGGTGGACCATGCCGGTCAAGATCCGGGCGCTGCGCGGCGCCGCCGAGAGCGTCGAGACGATCCCCCGCATCGCCTTGACGCTGCTCATCACCGCCGGCCTCATCGCCGTCGGGGTGGTGTGGCTGATCTCTCCCCCGCCGCCCGGGTGGTGGCCGCTGGAGGACGCCTGGTGGCTCTTCGGCGGCGCCCGGTGGCGATCACCATGCTCGCCTCCAGCGCGATCGCGATCGGGCTCATCGTCTGGAGCATCGTGCGCTTCCACGGCAAGCCCGAGGCACGCGCCTGGATCGACCGGGTGGAGGCCGACTACCGCGCCTTGGTCGCCCAGCACGAGCGCCGGGAGGCGCGCGAGGAGACCGCCGAGGCGCGCGAGGCGACCGAGCAGGCGCGCCAGGCCGACCGCCGGGCCGACCTCAGCGAGCGCACCGCCCGCAGCGAGGCTCCCTAGCCACGCCGCCGGCTGGCTCGCGCGGTCAGTCGGTGGGGCAGCAGGCACCCGCGGGCACGTCCGGCAGCGGCGGAGCACCGATCGTCGGTATGCCCAGGCTCACCGCCGGCTTCGTCACCGCGCCGGGCGTCCCGCCCTCCTGCAGCGCCGCCCAGGCGTCCCCGCCCGCGGTGCGGCGGACGGCATACCGCCCGCCCTGGACGCCGGAGTCTGCGACGAGGTGGTGCGGCGCGCCGTAGGTGACCGCCACGGTCACCGCGTCCCCCGGCCGCGGAACCTCGGCTCCCTCGGGGACCGCGAAGTGGACCAACCGGTTGTCGCGGCCCCGGCCGGAGAGCCGGTGGGTCTCGGCGTCCTTGCGGCCCTCGCCGGGCGCGACGAGCACCTCGACCTCGCGCCCCTCGAGCTCGCGGTTGCCGGCCCAGGAGACCTCCTCCTGCAGCGCGATGAGCCGGTCGAAGCGCTCCTGCACGACCTCCTTGGGCACCTGCCCGTCCATCTCGGCCGCCGGCGTGCCGGGGCGCATGGAGTACTGGAAGGTGAAAGCGCTGGAAAAACGCGAGGCGCGCACGACGTCGAGCGTGTCCTGGAAGTCCTCCTCGGTCTCTCCGGGGAAGCCGACGATGAGGTCGGTCGTGATCGCCGCGTCCGGGATCTGCGCGCGCACCCGGTCCAGGATCCCGAGGAACCTCGTGGAGCGGTAGGACCGCCGCATCGCCTTGAGCACGCGGTCCGAGCCGGACTGCAGCGGCATGTGCAGGCTCGGCATGACGTTCGGGGTCTGCGCCATCGCGGTGATGACGTCGTCGGTGAAGGCCGCCGGGTGCGGGCTGGTGAAGCGCACCCGCTCCAGGCCCTCGATCTGCCCGCACGAGCGCAGCAGCTTGCCGAAGGCGAGCCGGTCGCCGAACTCGACGCCGTAGGTGTTGACGTTCTGCCCCAGCAGCGTGATCTCGACGACGCCCTGCGCCACGAGCGCCTCGATCTCGGCGAGGATCTCGCCGGGGCGGCGGTCCTTCTCCTTGCCGCGCAGCGCGGGGACGATGCAGAAGGTGCAGGTGTTGTTGCAGCCGACGGAGATCGACACCCAGCCGGAGTAGGCCGAGTCGCGCCGGGTCGGCAGCGTCGAGGGGAAGGTCTCCAGCGACTCCAGGATCTCGACCTCGGCGGCCTTGTTGTGCCGGGCCCGGTCCAGCAGCGCCGGCAGCGAGCCGACGTTGTGGGTGCCGAAGACGACGTCGACCCAGGGCGCGCGCTCGACGATGGTGGAGCGGTCCTTCTGCGCCAGGCAGCCGCCGACCGCGATCTGCATGTCCGGGTTGGCCTGCTTGGCGGGGCGCAGCTGGCCGAGGTTGCCGTAGAGCTTGTTGGCGGCGTTCTCGCGCACCGCGCAGGTGTTGAAGACCACGACGTCGGCGACGTCCGGGCGCTCGGGCTCCGGCACGGCGGCGAGATCGGTATACCCGGCCGTCTCGAGCAGCCCGGCGAGCCGCTCGGAGTCGTGCACGTTCATCTGGCACCCGTGGGTGCGCACGTCATAGGTCTGGGTGCTGCTCATGGCAGCACCCAGGGTACGGCGTTCAGCCGATCAGGCCGACCAGGCCGCGGACCAGGGCGAGCGCCGCACCGGCGCTGGCGATGCTGATGGCCAGCGCCCGCGCGACCCCGAGCGGCACCACCCGGGTCAGCGGTGCGGCCACCGCGATGCCGACCGGCACCGCCGCGCAGGCGAGCAGCCAGGACCACCACGGCAGCACCCCGGGCTCGGGGGTCGCGCCCATGACCGCCTTGGTGAGGATCGAGGCGAGGTTGGCGGTGAGGAAGATCGGCTGCAGCGTCGCGGCCAGCGACCGGTGCCCCCAGCGCGAGGCCACGCCGTAGGCCGTCATCGCCGGCCCCGCGACCCCGGCCGTGGTGTTCATGAACCCGGCGATGGTGCCGGTGGCCAGGACCGCCGCGCGACCGCGCACCACGAGGAAGCGCTGCAGCCCGAGCGCGGCCCCGATCGCGAGCAGGACGCACCCGCCGAGGACCAGGTTGAGCACGTCCGGCGAGACGACGCGGACGACATACGCCCCGATCACCGAGCCGACGACGAGCAGCGGGGCCAGCGCCCGGAAGCGACGCCAGTCGATGTCGGCGCGCATGACGACCGCCAGCAGCACCGCCCCGACGACCGCGGCGACGTTGCTCAGCGTCACCCCCGCCACCGGGCCGAGCAGGACCGACATGACGGGCGCGACCGTCATCCCCAGGCCCATGCCGGAGACCCGCTGGAGCGCCGCCCCGAGCGCCACGGTCAGCGCGAGCACGAGGGCGAGGGTCATGGGCACAGTCTCACCCATGGGTCGGGATGCTCCCCCTCCCGGTGACGGCGTCTCGGCGCTACTGTGTGCCCCACAGGCGCGAGCGAAGGAGCACCGTCATGAGCGACCAGGCCGACCGCGAGACCATCGGCGACGACCTCGGGGTGTGGAGCGTCGACGCGGAGGACCAGCTGCAGCCGGAGGACACGCTCGACGGCGAGGGCGACGTGCTCGACCGCGGCTACCAGACCGGCGAGCACTACGTCGGGTCCAGCGCCTTCGGGGTCACCGCCGACGAGCAGTCGCACGAGGAGGGCATCGCCCAGCGGGAGCGGCAGGAGGAGTCGCAGCGGTATGCCGACCGGCACCGCCCCGACGGCGAGGCCCGAGAGATCGCGCGCGAGTGCCGGACGACCAGCTGGGACTCCCCGGAGGAGTCCGCGATGCACTACCACGACCCCGATGCGAGTCAGGACGAGCTGACCGAGGTGGAGTGGGAGCCCTCGGACGAGCAGCAGCGCGGTGAGGACGAGTAGCGCCCGCTCAACTCTCATGCGCCGCGCCGCGCGGCGACGTAGGGTCGGCCGGGTGAGCACCGGATACCTGCGCTACCCGCACCTGCACGACGACCTCGTCACCTTCGTCGCCGACGACGACCTCTGGATCGCCCCGGTCGACGGCGGCCGCGCCTGGCGGCTGACCACCGACCACGAGCCGGCGCGCAGCCCCCGCTTCTCCCCCGACGGCGCGCACATCGCCTACGTCAGCCACCGCGACGGCCACCCCGAGGTGATGGTCGTCGAGGTCGCGACCGCCGCCGCCCGCCGGCTGACCTGGTGGGCCGGGTCGGTCGCGATCGTCCTGGGGTGGACCGCGGACGGTCGGGTGCTCGTCGCGAGCAACGCCGGGGAGAGCAACATGCGGCACGCCGTGGTCAAGGCGGTCGCGCTGGACGGCTCGGTGCAGCGTATGCCGTGGGGCAGCGCCTGGGGCGTCGCCGTCCGACCCGACGGGACCGTCGCGCTGAGCACCGTCGGCAGCCGGGTGCCGGCGCAGTGGAAGAGGTACCGCGGCGGCACCGCCCCGCGGCTGTGGCTGGACGACAAGGGGCGCGGCGACTGGAGCCAGCTGCTCGTCGACGAGCCGGCCTCGCTGGTGGACCCGATGTGGGTCGGCGACACCCTGCTCTTCGTCTCCGACCGCGCCGCGCGCTTCCCCGACCAGGCGCACGAGCAGGCCAACCTGTGGGCGTGGGAGCGGCCCGGCGGCACCACCGGGCGGGTCCGCAAGTCCCCCACCGAGCCGCGGCAGCTCACCACCCAGGGCGAGCAGGAGGGCTACGTGCGGGACGCCAGCACCGACGGCACCCGGGTGGTCTGGCACTCCCGCGGCGACCTGTGGCTGCTCGACTCGCTCACCGCCACCCCGCGCCGGATCGAGGTGGACCTGCCGGTGGGGCCGCCGGCCAGGCATACCGTGGCGGCCGCGGAGCGGCTCGACCACCTCGACGTCGACCGCGGCGGTGACGCCAGCCTGGTCGGGACGCAGGGGGCGACGTTCTGGGTGAGCCACCGGTCCGGCCCGGCCCGCGCGCTGGTCGCGGACTCCGCGGTGCGCACCCGCGAGCCGGTCTTCCTCGGGCGCGAGGGGGCGCGCGCCGCCCTGGTCACCGACGCCGACGGCGAGGACGCCCTCGAGATCCACACCGTGGACGGCTCGGCCGCACCGCGCCGACTGGCCGGCGGCAAGCTCGGCCGGGTGCTGCACCTGGCCGCCTCCCCGGACGGCGCGCGCGTGGCGACGATCAGCCACGACGGCGCGATCCGGGTGCTCGACGTCGAGGGCGGCGCGGTGCGCGAGGTCGCACGGTCCCGGCAGGGCGAGGCGCTCACGCCGCGCTTCTCCCCGGACAGCCGCTACCTCGTGTGGAGCCAGCCCACCTCGGGCGAGGGCGAGCACCACCAGGTGGTGCTGCTCGACGTGCGCGCCGGCGCTGACGCGGCGCCGGTGGCGCTGACCAGCGGTCGCTACCACGACCGCGACCCCGACTTCACCCACGACGGCGCCGCGGTGGTCTTCCTCTCCGACCGCACCTTCGACCCGACCTACGACGCGCACGAGTTCGCGCTGAGCTTCGCCGGCGCGACCCGACCGTGGCTCATCCCGCTCGCCGCCGACCGGCCGGCCCCCTTCGGGCCGAGCGTGGACGGGTGGCGGATTAGCGAGGCGCAGGAGGACAAGCGCGCTGGAGGTGATGCGGGTGAGGCCGGGGAGAAGCCTGCGGACGAGGCGGCGCCGGCCAGCCCGGACCTCGACGCTGACGGTGCCGAGCAGCGGATCACGCCCTTCCCGGTGCCGTCGGCCGACTACCGCGACCTGCGGGCCGCCAAGGACGGGGTGCTGTGGGTCCGGGTCGCCGGTGACGCCGGTGTGCTCGGCACCCGTCGCTCGGGCGTGGAGGGCGAGGCGGCGAGCGACAGCCTGGAGTTCTACTCCTTCGCGAAGCGGACGCTGACGACGATCGCCGACGCCGTGGACGACTACCGGGTCTCCGGCGACGGGGAGCGGGTCGTGGTGCACCACAAGGAGTCGGTGCACGTGCAGCCCGCCGACCGCAAGCCCGATGACGCCGACGAGAGCAGCGCCGACAAGGTGTCGGTCGACCTGGAGCGGGTGCGGGTCGAGGTGGAGCCCCGGGTGCGGTGGCGGCAGATGTTCGACGAGAACGCCCGCATCATGCGCGACCACTTCTGGCGGGAGGACATGGACGGGGTGGACTGGGCCGCGACGACGCAGCGGTGGGCCCCGCTCGTGGACCGGGTGGCGACCCACGACGACCTCCAGGACGTGCTCTGGGAGACCGTGGGCGAGCTCAACACCTCGCACGCCTACATCACGCCGCCGCACCCGCCGGGCGACCCGGACCGCAAGCTGGGGCTGCTGGGCGCGGACCTGTCGCCCGCGGCCGACGGCTGGCGCATCGACCGGATCCTGCCCGGCGAGTCCAGCGACCCGAACGCCCGCTCCCCGCTGCAGGCGGCGGGTGTCGGCGCGCGGGTGGGTGATGTCGTGGTCGCCGTGGACGGCCGCCCGGTCGACGTCGCGGTGGGGCCCGGCCCGCTGCTCGTGGGCGCCGCCGACAAGCCGGTGCAGCTCACGCTGCGCCGCGAGGGTGAGGACCGTCGGGTCGTCGTCGTCCCGGTCGCCGACGAGGAGGTGCTGCGCTACCAGGACTGGGTGGCCTCGCGGCGCGCCTACGTCGCCGAGCAGGCCGGGGGGCGCCTGGGCTACCTGCACATCCCGGACATGATGAGCCTCGGGTGGGCGCAGCTGCACCGCGACCTGCACCAGGCCACCCGTGCGGAGGGTCTGGTCGTCGACGTCCGCTACAACCGGGGCGGGCACACCAGCCAGCTGGTGCTCGCCCGGCTCGCGGCCCGGGTCGTGGGATGGGCGCCGGCGCGCTACTACGAGGCGGTCGGCAGCTATCCGGAGCAGGCGCCGCGCGGCCCCGTCGTCCTCGTGGCCAACCAGCACTCTGGCTCGGACGGCGACATCGTCAACGCCGGAGCGCAGGCGATGGGCCTAGGGCCGGTCGTCGGCGTGCGCACGTGGGGCGGGGTCGTCGGGATCGACGGCCGGTTCGACCTGGTCGACGGGACCTCGATCACCCAGCCGCGGTATGCCTTCTGGCTCGAGGGCAAGGGCTTCGGCGTCGAGAACCACGGCGTCGACCCGGACATCGAGGTGGTCCACTCTCCCGCCGACGTGGCCCAGGGCCGCGACCTGCAGCTGGACCGCGCGATCGAGGAGGCGCTGAGCCTGCTGGCGAAGACTCCGGCGGCGGCGCCGCCGGAGCTGCCCGAGCCCAAGGTGCGCTGAGCCGGTCGGTTCAGTCCCGACCGTGCTCGGGCAGGTGGTCCAGCGCCTCCCGGATGACCTGGTAGGACACCCCGGCGCCGTAGCCCTTGCGCCCGAGGAAGGCGGCCAGCCGGCGGGTCTGGACCTCGCGGTCCAGCCCGCGCATCGTGCGCAGCCTGCGGGAGACGAGGGCCCGTGCCTGCTCCTTCTCCTGCTCGGGGTCGATGTCCTGCAGCGTCGCGTCGACGAGCTCGTCGGCGACGCCCTTCTGCCGCAGCTCCTGACGCAGGGCAGTCGCCGCCAGCCCCTTGGTCTCCTGCTTGGAGCGGACATACATCTCGGCGTAGGCCTCGTCGTCGACCAGGCCGACCTCGCTCATGCGGTCCAGCACACGGGCCGCGACCTGCGGGTCGCAGTCGCGGTCACGCAGCTTGTCCTCGAGCTGGCGCCGGGTGCGCGGACCCATGGCGAGCTGGCGCAGCACGATCTTGCGGGCCACCGCGTGCGGATCCGGCTCCGCCGACTGCTCCCCGCGCCCTTCTGGGTCCGGCGCCGGACCCGGGCCCGGCGGAGCGGAGCCCGTAGGCGCTGGCGGAGGCCTCCGCCGCCGCCAGCGCCTCCCGGGCCGCAGACATCCGGTCTGCGCCGGCCATCAGAAGTCGACCGAGACCTCACCCGTCACCGGGTCCACCCCGTCCGGGAGGTCCTCCGTCGGCGCGGGGGCGCCGATGCCGAGCTTGGTCTTGATGTTGCGGTCGATGGTGTCGGCGATGTCCGGGTTGTCCTTGAGGAACTGCCGGGCGTTCTCCTTGCCCTGACCCATCTGCTCGCCCTCGTAGGTGTACCAGGCGCCGGACTTGCGGACGAAGCCGTGCTCCACCCCCATGTCGATGAGGCCGCCCTCGCGGGAGATGCCCTGCCCGTAGAGGATGTCGAACTCGGCCTGCTTGAACGGCGGTGACACCTTGTTCTTGACGATCTTGGCGCGGGTGCGGTTGCCGACCGCGTCGGTGCCGTCCTTGAGGGTCTCGATACGGCGCACGTCGATCCGGACCGAGGCGTAGAACTTCAGCGCCTTGCCACCGGTCGTGGTCTCGGGGGAGCCGAACATCACGCCGATCTTCTCGCGCAGCTGGTTGATGAAGATCGCCGTGGTGCCGGTCGAGTTGAGCGCGCCGGTGATCTTGCGCAGCGCCTGGCTCATGAGGCGCGCCTGCAGACCGACGTGGCTGTCGCCCATCTCGCCCTCGATCTCGGCCCGGGGCACGAGCGCCGCGACCGAGTCGATGACGATGATGTCGAGCGCGCCGGAGCGGATCAGCATGTCCGCGATCTCCAGGGCCTGCTCACCGGTGTCCGGCTGGCTCACGAGCAGCGCGTCGGTGTCGACACCGAGCTTCTTGGCATAATCCGGGTCGAGCGCGTGCTCGGCGTCGATGAAGGCGGCGATCCCGCCGCCCTTCTGCGCGTTGGCCACGGCGTGCAGCGCGACCGTGGTCTTGCCGCTGCTCTCCGGGCCGTAGATCTCCACCACGCGACCGCGCGGCAGACCGCCCACGCCGAGCGCGACGTCCAGCGCGATGGCCCCCGTCGGGATGATCTGCACCGGCGGGCGGTCCTCGTCGCCGAGGCGCATCACCGAGCCCTTGCCGTGCTGCTTCTCGATCTGGGCCATGACCGTGTCGAGGGCCCTGAGCCTGTCGTTGTTGATCCCGGTCGCACCGGTGGTCTTGCTTGCCTGCGGCATCTGCCAGCTCCTTCGTCTCGTGGCGGGCGCGCCTACCTTCGACCGACGGTCAGGGTCATCCAGACGGGTGATCCTGCGTCTGCGTCAGACGCTAGGCGCCCCCGCCGACATACCCCGGCCACCACGACGAATCTGTGGACGACCGTGCCGACGGCGACACCGTGTGGACGACGATAGTCGAAACTCTGTACGACTCCGCGGAGGGGTGTCGGGCGTGTCGCAGCGGCCTCCGGGAGCGCTCAGGTGACGCTCACGACATACGCCGAGCCCTGGCGCTGCAGCTGCACGAGCCCGGCCGCGTCGGCCCCCTTGGCGAACTGCAGGAACGAGCCGTAGCCGAGCGGCTTCTCCGAGAAGCCCTCACGGCGCGCGCGCAGCTGGTCCTTGAGGCCGGAGAGCGCCACGCCCTCACCGTCGTCGAGCTCGCTCACGGTCTGTCGCAACAGCGCGAAGGCCTCCTGCCGGCCGCCCTCCTCGGGCAGCGTGACCTCCGGGTCACCCTTGGCGGGCCCGGCGCTCAGGTCGATGATGCCCCGGCCGGCGAGGTGCTCCAGGAGCTCGCCGAAGGCGCGGAAGCCGTAGGCCGCCTCAGAGAACGTCGAGTCCTTGCGCACCAGGGTCCGCTTGAGGACCGACGCGGTCACCGCTCCCCCGCTGCTGCGCTGCAGGCCCGAGACGGTCTGCGCGACCAGCGAGGCGAGGTCCGGGGCGGTGTCCTCGACCGTGTCCTCGCCCGGCTCGTCGGCGGTCTCGGTGCTCGGCTCCGGCTCCTGCGCGGGCGCGGCGCTGCTCCCGCCGCCCTTGCCCGAGCCGTTGCGCCTCTGTCCCTGCCCCTTGCGCCCCGACCCGCGTGCGGGCGTGTCCTCGGCGCCAGCCGGCACGACACCGTCGAGGTCGTCGTAGTAGAGGAACTCATCGCACGCCGGCGGCAGCATGGTCGAGGTCGAGTCGCGCACGCCGAACCCGATGACCCGCTTGTTGAGCTCGCGCAGCTTGTGCACGAGCGGGGTGAAGTCGCTGTCGCCGGTGCAGATCGCGAAGGTCGTGATGTAGTCGCGCTCGTAGGCCGTCTCGATCGCGTCGACCGCCATCTTGATGTCGGCGGCGTTCTTGCGCGAGGCCCCCATGCGCTGGGTCATCTCGATCAGCTCGACGTGGTTGCGGGTGAGCATCCGGCGGTCCTCGTCGAAGTAGGACCAGTCGGCATACGCCCGCCGCGTTACCACCCGACCGCGCTCCGCCAGCGCGTCCGCGACCGGGCGCAGGTCGAAGGGCACCCCCAGGTGGTCGCGCGAGCCGAGCGCGAGGTTCTCGTAGTCGATGAGCAGCGCGATCCGGTCCTCGTCATCCATGGCCCGAGGGTATGCCGTGGGCCCCGCGTGCAACCACACCGGACGTCCTGCGGGGATTCCCCGGCGTCAAGGGCACGGGGACGCGCCCCCTAGACGGCGGGGATTCCCCGGCGTCAAGGGCACGGGGACGCGCCCCCTAGACTTGCTCCTCGGACCCACGGGGTCGGGACGCCGCCGTCCGGCCTCACCGGTACTCGTATACCCCTGCACAGGAAGTTCCATGGCTCTGCTCGTGATGAAGTTCGGCGGCTCGTCGGTCGCCGACGCCGAGGCGATGCGCCGCGTCGCCCAGCGCGTCGTCGCCGCCCACCGGGCCGGCGACCGGGTCGCCGTCGTCGTCTCCGCGATGGGCGACACGACCGACGACCTGCTGGACCTCGCCAGGGAGATCGCCTCCGGCACTCCCCCGGAGCGCGAGATGGACATGCTCCTCTCGGCCGGTGAGCGCATCTCGATGGCCCTGCTGGCGATGGCGATCGAGCAGCTCGGCGTGCCGGCCAAGAGCTACACCGGCGCTCAGGCCGGGATGCGCACCGACACCGCGCACGGGCGCGCCCGGCTCCTCGACGTGCAGCCCGACCGCGTGCGCCGCACCCTCGACGACGGCGCGGTCGCCATCGTCGCCGGCTTCCAGGGCATCTCGACCGACGACGACATCACCACCCTCGGCCGGGGCGGCTCGGACACCACCGCGGTGGCGCTCGCCGCTGCCCTCGGTGCCGACGTGTGCGAGATCTACACCGACGTCGACGGGCTCTACACCGCCGACCCGCGCATCGTCCCCAGCGCCCGCCGCGTCACCCGCATCACCATCGAGGAGACCCTCGAGATGGCGGCGCACGGCGCCAAGATCCTGCACCTGCGCGCGGTGGAGTACGCCCGCCGCTTCCAGGTGCCGCTCCACGTCCGCAGCAGCTTCTCCGACCAGGAAGGCACCTGGATCCTGGTCGGGCGACCCCTCACGGAGGACACCATGGAAGAGCCGATCATCTCCGGCATCGCCCACGACACCTCGCTGGGCAAGATCACCGCCGTCGGCATCCCCGACCGGCCCGGTGCCGCGGCCGCGGTCATCGGCGCCGTCTCGCAGGCCGGGGTGTCGATCGACATGATCGTCCAGAACGTCTCGACGACCGACGCCGAGACCTCCGACATCTCCTTCACGCTGCCCGAGAGCGACGGCCAGACCGCGGTCGCCGCGGTGCGCGGCCTGCAGGAGCAGATGGGCTTCGCCGACGTGCTCTGGACCAGCCACGTCGGCAAGCTCTCGCTCGTCGGCGCCGGGATGCGCTCCAACCCCGCGGTCGCGAGCAAGCTCTTCTCGGCGCTCGCCGACGCGGGGGTCAACATCGAGATGATCAGCACCTCCGAGATCCGGATCTCGGTGATCTGCGACCAGAGCGACCTGCAGGAGGCGGTGCGCTCGGTGCATACCGCCTTCGACCTGGACGCCGAGGAAGAGGCCGTGGTCTACGGCGGGACGGGACGGTGAGCACCATGACCGAGGCACAGCAGCAGGACACCGGTGCGGCGGACGGGCGGCGGCTGCACGTCGCGATCGTCGGGGCGACCGGGCAGGTCGGCGCGGTCATGCGCCGGCTGCTGGCCGAGCGCGACTTTCCGGTCGCTCGGTGCGCTACCTCGCCTCCGCCCGGTCGGCGGGGAGCACGCTCGGCTGGGCCGGGTCGGCGGCCGCCGCGCCCGGGTATGACGTCGCGCGCGACATCGAGGTCGAGGACCTCGCGACCGCGGACCTCTCGGGCATCGACGTGGCCCTCTTCTCCGCCGGCGGCGGGGCCAGCAAGGAGCACGCGCCGCGTTTCGCCGAGGCCGGCGCGGTCGTGGTCGACAACTCCTCCGCCTGGCGGATGGACGACCGGGTGCCGCTGGTCGTCAGCGAGGTCAACCCCGACGACCTGGCGCTGGCGACGGGCGAGTCCGGCCGGCGCATCGTCGCCAACCCCAACTGCACCACGATGGCAGCCATGCCGGTCCTGCGCCCGCTGCACGAGCTCGCGGGGCTGGAGCGGCTGCGGGTCGCGACCTACCAGGCGGTGTCCGGCTCCGGGCTCGCCGGCGTCAGCGAGCTGGCCGACCAGGCCCGCGCCGCCCTCGGCGGGGACCTGCCGGTGGAGACCCTCACCCACGACGGGAGCGCTGTCCCGATGCCGGACCCGCAGGCCTACGTCGCGCCCATCGCCTTCAACGTGCTGCCGATGGCCGGCGACCTCGGCGCCGACGACGAGACCACCGAGGAGGCCAAGCTGCGGCACGAGTCGCGCAAGATCCTCGGCATACCCGGCCTGGCCGTCTCCGGCACCTGCGTGCGCGTGCCCGTCTTCACCGGTCACAGCCTCGCCGTGCACGCCGAGTTCGCCGAGCCGGTCACGCCCGAGCAGGCGCGCGAGGCACTCGCCGGCGCTCCCGGCGTCGAGCTGACCGACGTGCCCACCCCGCTCGCGGCGGCGGGCAAGGACCCCTCGCTCGTCGGCCGCATCCGGGTCGACCAGTCGGTCCCGGACGGCCGCGGCCTCGTGCTCTTCATCAGCAACGACAACCTGCGCAAGGGCGCTGCCCTCAACACGGTGCAGCTGGCCGAGGTGCTCCTGGAGCGCGCCCTGGTCTGAGGGATAGCGGTCGCGGGCTGCTCTGATAGCTGACCGGGCGTGGCCGGTCGCGCATGCCGCTCCAGGGGTTGGTTGGGCCGCGGCCGGTCGCACAGTGAAGGCCTATCGCGTCCCCTGCGTCACACGACGAGCACGCGCACCACGGTGCGGAGATGTGCTCATCTGCGCGGGGTATTTCGCGGCCTTCGGGACATATCGGCGCAGACTGTGGCTCCTGCGACCATGGTGACTGCCGGTGGCTCCTGGACCATGTGCACGCCCACCGCAGCCGTGGCATCCGCCGCCAGGTCCTCTCGCCCGCTTCCATGGCTCGTCCGCTCCGTCTATGGCCCACCCCGCCGAACGGCTTCATCCGGCCGGCCGCCGGGCGATGACGACCGCCTGGGGCTCCCCCTCCGACCCGAGGGGATCGCGCTCGAGCCGGGCGACCACCCGCATACCCCGCCGATCGAGCCGAGACGCGACGGCCTCCACGCTGCGGTGGTGCCGGTAGAGGGTCACCTGGTGGCCGTACGCAGCGAAGCCTCGGCCGATGTCGCGCACACCGTCGCCCACCTGGAAGGCCAGCAGGAGATGGCCTCCCGGGCGCAGCACCCGCGCCATCTCCGACAGCATCCGGTCCAGATCGACGTCCGGGCTGTGGATGGTGGAATACCAGGAGAAGACCCCGTCGAGCTCGGCGTCGGCGAGGGGGAGCTCGCTGAGGCTCCCGACGGTGCACGGGTATGCAGGGTGGTCGGTCCGTGCCCGACGGACCATCCCCGGCGACAGGTCCACCCCCTCCGGCCGGCAACCGCGGGCCGCGAGCCAGGGGAGCATCCGTCCGGCACCGCAGCCGGCGTCGAGCACGCGCGGACGGTGACCGAGCAGCGCCACGAAGTGGTCGATCATCGCGAGCTCGAGCGGCTGCTCGGGCTCGGTCGCGGTGAACGTGTCGGCGTAGAGGTCGGCCACGGTGTCGTAGGCGGTCCTGGTCAGCTCCTCCCCCTGCTGCGGCATGGAGGCATCCTGCCGGAGGGCGGGCGTCGTGTCATGGTTGACGCGACCGTGCGCTCACGGCGGCCCCCGCCTGCCGTGACAGCGGCGGCTACTGCTCATCCGGAGCGGGCGGGTCCGGGAGGTGATGGTGCTCGGGCGGCACGTCCATGTCGCGGCAGACCGCTTCCCAGACCCGGCGCGGCCGCTCCCCCTGCTCCAGGGCGTCCTCGATGGTGCGCCCGCCCAGGCTCCCCAGCACCTGCGTCCGCGCGACGACGGCGCCGTAGCCGGAGCCGAACTCCTGCTCGACCAGCTCCCAGAACTCGCTCAACCGCATACCCGCAAGGCTAGTCACCCCAGGATCGCGGTCACGAGCAGCATCACCGGCAGCGACAGCACGGTGGTGAGGAAGACGCCGTCGCGCGCGATCCGCTCGCCGCGGCCGTAGGCGACCGACAGCACGTAGACGTTCTGCGCGGTCGGGAGGGCCGCCATGACCACGACGGCGAGCACGTCCGCCCGGTCCAGCCCGAGCACCGGGCCCGCGACGAGCCCGGCGACCGCCGGCATGAGCACGAGCTTGACCACGACCACCGACACCGGCTCGGCCAGCGCGTCGCGACGCGGCAGCGGCGAGAGCCGCAGCGACAGGCCGAAGGCGATGAGCATGCAGGGCACGGCGACCCCGCTGACCAGCTCGACCGGCGCGAGCACCAGCTCCGGCGGCGTCCAGCCGGAGAGGTTGACCACGAGCCCGAGCACCGTCCCGATCGTCAGCGGGTTGGTCAGCGGCGAGCGGACCAGCCGCCGCCACGACACCCTCCCCACCCGGGTCGCGTCCAGCGCCGCCAGCCAGCCCGGCTGCAGCACGAGCAGCTGCATGAGCAGCACCGGCGCGGACCACGAGGCGTCGCCGAGGACGTAGATCGCGATGGGGATGCCCAGGTTGTTGGCGTTGACGTAGCTCGCGGCCATCCCGCCCATGACCGCGTCCGCCCAGCGGCGGTGCAGCACGAGCCGGGCGAGCAGCAGGTATGCCGTCGCGCAGACCGCGACCGCGACCACCGTGGCGACGAGGAAGCCGGAGAAGATCACGTCGACATCGGCGCGCGAGACGATGAGGAAGAGCAGGGCGGGCGAGCCGACCCAGAAGGTGAGGCGGGCGAGCATCCGCTGCTCGTCGCGGCCGAAGAGGCCGGTGTGCGCCAGCAGCCACCCCACGGCCACCACCGCGGCGATGAGCGAGAACCCCTCCAGGACGGCGACCACGGGCAGTCATTGTCCGCCGTGGTCCTCCCGGGACGGGCACCGCCCGGCTGCTAGCGTTCGTCCTCATGGCCGACCCCCGCGAGAGCCGCGAGCCCGAGGACCACGATCTCGACGTCGACGACGTCTTCGGTGAGGGCGGCGTCACCCCGGACCTGCTGGACCGGCGGCCGGTCAAGCCGCGCACGGTCGCCAGCCTCTACGAGTCGCGCCCGGGCCTGAACCCCACCCAGGCGGTCACCCGCTTCATGGAGGCGGTCAACCTGCAGGAGCGCTTCGGGCACCTGCGGGTGGTCGACGACCTCATCGGCCTGCAGCGCCGCGTCGGGGACACCATCGAGCGCTACACCGACAAGCTGCGCAACGCCGAGGCCCGATCGGGCACGAGCGAGTCGGCGCGCTTCGGCATCGGGCACTTCCACGGCGAGCGCGCGGTCGTCTATGTCGTCGACTGGTCCTTCTTCGCCGGGTCGCTCGGGGAGGTCGCCGGGGAGAAGTTCGTGCAGGCCGCCGAGCTGGCCGAGCGCGAGGGGCTGCCGCTCATCAGCATGGGCGCCTCCTCCGGGGTGCGCCAGCACGAGAACGTCCTCGGCCTGGTGCAGATGCAGCGGATGGCGGCGGCGGCCAACAAGTTCCAGCACACGACCAACCGGCCCTACATCTCGGTGCTCGCCGGACAGGTCTGGGGCGGGATGTCGGCGAGCGCGGTGCCGGTGGCCGACCTCATCGTGGCGCTGGAGGGCACCGACTACGGCTTCGCGGGGCGGCGGGTCATCGAGACGTTCGAGGGCCGGGAGGTGCCGCGCGGGCTGCAGAGCGCGGAGGCGAACTACCTCGACCGCAACGTGGACGTGCTGGTCAAGGATGTCGACGAGCTCATCGACTTCGTCGGGCAGGTGCTCGGCTCGGGGCGGACCGGCAACCGGCTGCGGGTCAAGGACGCCGACGACGCGCTCGCCGAGACCGGCTCGCGCACGGTGACCGCGGGGCCCGAGGGCTTCTCCGCGGCGCTGTGGGAGCGTCAGGAGGTGGCCGAGCAGGTCGAGCTGCCCCGGGACCGTCGCGACCGGGACAGCGCCACCCCACGGGACTCGCTCATGGCGCGCTACAACGAGATCGCCGCCGGCGCCGCCCGGCTGGACACCGAGTACTTCCTGCGTCACATCTTCGACGGCGCCGTGCCCTTCTACAACCACGTCCGTTTCGAGGACCAGAAGACCTACCCGAGCATCATCGCCGCGCTGGCGACCCTGGGCGGCAGTCGTTCATGGTCATCGGTGACCAGCCGTCATACTCGATCTCCGGGGGGTATGTCGGCAAGCGCCCGGCGAACCCGAGCCCGGAGGACTTCGAGTATGCCGTGCGCATGATGACCGCGGCCGAGCGCTGGGACCTGCCCATCGTCTTCTTCACCGACACCCTGGGCGCGATGCCGTCGATGGCGGCCGAGCGCCGCGGCCAGTCCCGCGCGATCGCGCAGAGCATCAAGCGGGCCGCCTCCCACCCCTTCCCCACGATCTCGGTCATCACCGGCGCGATGGGCTCCGGCGGCGGCCTGGCCACCACGCCCTTCGGCCGGGAGACGATCATGCTCGACAGCGCCCTCGGCTTCGTCTCCGAGCCGCGCTCCACCGCCTCGATCCTCTACAGCGTCGCCAACCCCTCCGTCGAGCAGGTCGGCATGACCCTTGAGACGATGAAGGCCTCCGCGCTCGACCTCAAGGCCCAGGGCCTGGTCGACACCATCGTCCACGACGCCGACAACCCCGAGGCCACCGTCCGCGAGCTCCGCGCCGCGGTCGTCAAGGGCTACAACGCTCAGCACGGCCTCAACCCACGACGCCTGCGCCGTCAGGCCGACGACCGCCTCCGCCCCCGCACCCTCGGCAAGCTCGCGACGACGGACGAGCGAGGCCCCGGCGGGCACGAGGAGCAGCCGCAGCAGCAGCACCAGTTCGCCGACCGGCCGGACTCCGAGCCTGCGGCTGCGCCGGCGCCCGACCTGAAGGCGGATGCGGACACGGACGACGCTCCCGCGACGCCGCCGGAGCCGGCGTCCGACTGATCCTCCGGAGCCCCTGACCGGCCGTCGGCCGGTCAGTCGCACCGGCCCCGCGGGCGATCAGCTGGTCCAGGCACGCCAGAGAGCGGCGTACTCCCCCTCGGCGGCCATGAGCTCGTCGTGGCTGCCGAGCTCGACGACGCGGCCGTCCTGCACCACCGCGATGCGGTCGGCGTCGTGCGCCGTGTGCAGCCGGTGCGCGATGGCGACCACGGTGCGCCCGGTGAGCAGGGCGTTCATCGAGCCCTCCAGATGCCGGGCGGTGCGCGGGTCGATGAGGCTGGTCGCCTCGTCCAGCACCAGGGTGTGCGGGTCTGCCAGGATGAGCCGGGCCAGCGCGATCTGCTGCGCCTGCGCGGGCGTCACCTCGTGGTGGCCCGACCCCAGGACGGTGTCCAGACCTTGCGGCAGCGCCCGCACCCAGCCGAGCGCGTCCACCGTGGCGAGCGCGCGCCATACCCCGTCTTCGCCGGCGCCGTCGCGCGCCAGCTCGACGTTGTCGCGCACCGACCCGCGGAAGACGTGGTGCTCCTGCGTGACCAGCGCGACCTCGGTGCGCAGCAGCTCCAGCGGCAGCTCGGTCAGCTCGACGCCGCCGACCCGCACCGTGCCGCCGGTGGGCGCGTGGATGCCCGAGATCAGCCGGCCGAGGGTCGACTTGCCCGACCCCGAGGGCCCGACGATCGCCAGCCGCTCCCCCGGCTCCAACCGCAGGTCGATGCCGTGCAGCACGTCGTGGCCGGGGCGGTAGGCATACCGCAGCCCCTGCCCGACGAGGGTGCTGCCCTCGGGCCGGTCCTCGCCCGCGGTGCGGTCCGGCGGCACCTCGGCGATCCCCAGCAGGCGGGTCGTCGAGGCGACGCCGACCTGCAGCCGGTCGATGGTGCCGACGAGCCGGTCGAACGGGCCGTAGAACGTCTCGATGTAGAGCATCGCCGTGGTGATGTCGCCGATCGTCACCGCGTCGCGGGAGTAGAGCCAGGCGCCGACGACCAGCGTGATGACCCGCGGCAGCGAAAAGGCCATGTCCATCACGGGGAAGAGCACGTTGCGCAGCACCAGCCCGTAGCGCTCGGCCTGCGAGGAAACCTCGATGTCGTCGACGCCGGCGGAGCGCCGGTCCTGCTGCATCCGGTATGCCTCGACCGTCCGGGCACCCTCCACCGTCTCGGTGAGCGTGGTGTTGATGTCGCTGTAGGTGGCGCCCTCCAGCAGGTAGCCGGCCGGCGCCTGCTGCAGGTATCGCCGGATCTGGAACAGCGACAACGACGCGGTCACCAGGGTCGGCAGCGCCAGCGCCCACGAGTTGAGCACCATGAAGACCACGGTCAGCAGCACCGTGACGACTCCGATGATGAACTCGGGCAGCGCCCAGCGCACCGCCCCGCTCATCGAGCCGACGTCGCGGGTGACGCGGGTGACGAGGTCGCCGGTGCTGGCCGACTCCACCTTGCCCAGCGGCAGCCGCAGCACCGCCCGGATGACGTGCTCGCGGGCCTGCGCGAGCACGCCCTGGCCCAGCACCGCGGCGAGCCCCTTGGCGGCGTAGGTGAGGACCGCCTGCGCCACCAGGACCACGACGACGAGCAGCACGAGGTCGCGCACCACGCCCGACGCCGGGTCGCCGCCGGCGAGGTCGACCTCGTCGACGAGGTTGCCGAGCAGCCTGGGCACGGCGAGCGCGGTGGCTGCGGCCAGACCGTTGGCGAGGATGACGAGCGCGACGAGCCGGGAGCGCTCCCGCAGCAGCCCGCGCAGGTAGTCCACGACCGTGCGCGACCTCGCCACGGGCAGGCCGCGGTCCGGGTCCAGCGCCGTCATGAGGTGCGCCTGGGCCCGCTCGCGGCGCAGCGCGTGCCGCTGCCAGAGCAGCCGGTGCCGGTCCCGGAGCCTGGTGGTGCCGGGGTCCGGTGGGTGCAGGAGGTCCGGCACGACCGGGGGCCGGTCGTCCGCGTCGCGCCAGGTGCGCGCGGAGCGCGCGCGCAGCTCGGGGTCGAGCAGGTCGCTCACGGGGTCACCTCCCTGTTCTTGGCGGTCGTGCCGGTCGTCGTCGTGCCGGTCGTGCTGCCGGCCGCCGCGGCCTCGGCGTCGCCGCGCAGCACGGTCGAGCGGTATGCCGGGTGCCCGGCGACGAGCTCGTCGTGCGTGCCGGTGGCCACCACCTCGCCGTCGACCAGGAAGGCCACCTCCTCGGCGTGGTGCAGCAGCAGCGGGGAGGCGGTCATCACCACCGTCGTGCGGCCGCGCCGGTGCTCGGGCAGCCGGTCGGCGACCCGGGCCTCGGTGTGGGCGTCCACCGCCGACGTGGGCTCGACGAGCACGAGCACCGGCGGGTCGGCCGCGAGCGCCCGGGTGACCACGAGCCGCTGGCGCTGGCCGCCGGACAGGCCGCGCCCGCGCTCGTCCAGCACGCCCTGCCAGCCGCCTGGCAGGATGTCGTAGACGTCCTCGGCAGCAGCGGCGTGCAGCGCGGCCTCGGCCTGCTCGCGTCGCAGCGTGCGGTGCGGGTCGACGGCGTCCTGCAGGGTGCCGGCGAAGACGTGAGCGGCGGTGTCGCTCACGAGCACCAGGGAGCGCACCTGGTCCAGCGGCAGGTCGGCCAGGTCGGTGCCGCCCAGGGTGACTCCCCAGGCGCCCTGCGCGCGCTCGGCGTCACGGCTCTCGAGGTCGGCGCGGACCCGGGAGCGCTCCGCGGTGGCCCGGCGGGCGGCGCGCCCCGTGGCCTCGTCGTCGCCGGAGGGGACGGTGTCGCCGGCGGGCAGGTAGCGGCCCAGGCGGTCGGCCAGGCGGGCGCTCTCGTCGGGCAGCGCGCTGACGACCATCGTCAGCCGGCCGGGCCGCACCCGCAGCCCGGAGGACGCGTCGACGAGCTCGCCCTCGGCCAGGGCGCGGAGCTGGTCGGGCTCCAGCGGGGCCCGCTCCGGCCACGGGTCGGTGGTGCCGAAGACGCCGATCGTCTTGCGCGCGGAGACCACCGAGCGGGTGATCTGCTGGGCCGCCTCGAAGACGACGCGGATCGGCTGGACCAGGAAGAGGGCGTACCCGAGGAAGGTGATGAGCTCGCCGATCTGGAGGTCGCCGTCACGCACCCGCTGCACGCCCAGCACCATGAGCGCGACGACGAACAGGCCCGAGAGCAGCACGCCCACGGCCTCGACGAAGGCGCCCCACGAGCCGGCCTGCACCCCGGCCTGGCGCACCCGCTGGCTCTGCCGGGCGTAGTTGGCGCCGAAGATCCGCTCGCCGCCGATCCCGCGCAGGATGCGCAGGCCCGCGACGATGTCGGTCGCCATCGAGGTCAGCTCGGAGTCGCGGCTGCGCTCCCGGGTCTGGGCGGCGGCCATCGGGCGCAGCAGGACCGAGGAGACGAGCGCCAGCACCGGCGCCACGAGCAGCACGACGAGGCCGAGCGGCACCGAGATCTGCAGCACGATGACCGCGACGAGGACGTAGGCGACGACGTTGCCGACGAGGCGGGAGAAGATCTCGATGAAGTGGCCGAACTGTTCGCCGTCGCTGCCGTTGACGCTGAGCACCTCGCCGGTGGGCGCGCGCCGCGTCATGACGTGCCCCAGCCGGGTGACCTGGTGGGTGACCAACCGGGTCTGGCCGTAGGCGGCATACAGCCAGGAGCGCACGACGACCGTGTGGTAGAAGACGCCGCTGCTCGCGCCGACCAGGGTGATGAGCAGCAGGACGCCGCACCACAGCGCGGTGCGGCCGGCGTCGCCGGCGCGGATGCCCTCGTCGACCGCCTGCCCGAAGACCCAGGGGGTGAGCGCCGTCGGCAGCATCCAGAGCAGGCTGCACAGGCACCCGGCGAGGACGAGGTCGCCCTGCTGGCGCAGCAGCCACCACAGGAAGCGCACCGGCCCCCGGGTGTCGGGTATGCCGATGCCGGCCCGGTGACCAGACCCGTCGCGGGCCTCGGTCCAGGCGGTGACGGTGGGTGGGAAGTCGCGCATGGCGTCGCTCAGGGTATGCGGCGGGTCTGACACCGGACCAGCGAATATCGGTCGGGATGAGAGGATGTGAGCCGACTCACCGTCCCGGCGACCTGGAGGAACCCTCGTGAGCACTCGTGCGGACCTGGCCTGGTGGCAGAAGCTGCTGGTCGCGCTGAAGCTGTGGCGCCCGGAGCACCGGACCGACCATCACGCCAAGAAGGAGATGGAGCGGCCGGAGATGCCGCCGGTGACGGGGGCCTACGGCAACCGGGTCGTCACCGAGACGCGGCGCCGCCTGGTGCCGCAGCGCGGCGACGACAGGCCGATCACCAGCACGATGGACTGACGGACCACGCAGGTCTGTCGGTGCCCCGTGGCACAGTGACCGGGTGAGCGAACCCGACCCCGGCAGCGGCACCGGCACGTCCGCCGTCGACGGCGGCGTGACGGGGCAGACCATCACCGACGACACGGCCGGCTCCGACGACACCGTCGTCCCTGACGCCGCCGAGGTGCTGAGGCGCTTCTCCCCCGCCACCCGGGCCTGGTTCGACGCATCCTTCGCCGGACCGACCCCCGCGCAGCTCGGTGCGTGGGACGCGATCAGCCGCGGCGAGCACACCCTCGTCGTCGCCCCCACCGGCTCCGGCAAGACGCTCTCGGCCTTCCTGTGGGCCATCGACCAGATCACCGCCCACCCGCGCGCACCGCGACCGGCACGCCCCACCCGCGGTCGACGAGGGAAGGGCCAGGAGCCCGCCGCTCAACCGGAGGAGCCGGGCCGCTGCCGCGTGCTCTACGTCTCCCCGCTCAAGGCGCTCGCCGTCGACGTGGAGCGCAACCTGCGCAGCCCGCTGGTCGGCATCGGCCACGCCGCACGCCGCCTGGGCCAGGACGCGCCCTCGGTCAGCGTGGCGGTGCGCTCCGGCGACACCCCGGCCGCCGAGCGCCGCGCCTTCGCCAAGGACGGCGCCGAGATCCTCATCACCACCCCCGAGTCGCTCTTCCTGCTCCTCACCTCCCAGGCCCGCAGCGCCCTCACCGGGGTCGAGTCGGTCATCGTCGACGAGGTGCACGCCGTCGCCGGCACCAAGCGTGGGGCGCACCTCGCGCTGACCCTCGACCGGCTGGACCACCTCCTCCCCCGCCCCGCGCAGCGATCGGCCTGTCGGCCACGGTGCGCCCGGTCGAGGAGGTGGCGCGCTACCTCGCCGGCGGTCGCCCGGTGAGCACCGTGCAGCCGCCGTCCACCAAGAGCTGGGACCTCGAGGTCGTCGTCCCGATCCCCGACATGGCCGACCCGGGCGCCACCGAGCGGCCGGACGCACCCGGGGGCGGCCCGGCGCAGCGGGGCACGGCGTCCGACGACTGGACCGGACAGAAGGTCGACGCCGCGGACGACGACGCCGAGGGCGACGACACCGGCGACGCGACGCTCGACGAGGGTCTCGATGACACCGGGGGTGCCGACTCCGGCGACGACCTCCCCCTCGGCACCGGGCCGGTGCTGCCCGACCTGGAGAGTGGCGGGCAGCTCGAGGAGGGCGTCTGGGCACCAGCCCCCGACCCGGAGGAGCGCGCCTCGATCTGGCCGCACATCGAGCGCCGGGTGACCGACCTGGTGTCGGCACAGACCTCGACGCTGGTCTTCACCAACTCCCGGCGGGTCGCCGAGCGCTTCACCTCCCGGCTCAACGAGGAGTGGGACGAGCGGCACAGCGAGGACGAGCCGGAGGAGGAGGACGCCGGGGCCGGCGACCGGCATACCTCGCGCTCGCCCGCCCAGGTGATGGCCCAGTCCGGCTCGGGCGGGGCAGCCCCGCCGGTGCTCGCGCGGGCCCACCACGGGTCGGTGAGCAAGGAGCAGCGCGGCGAGATCGAGGACGCGCTCAAGACCGGGCAGCTGCCCGCCGTGGTCGCCACCAGCAGCCTCGAGCTCGGCATCGACATGGGTGCCGTCGACCTCGTCGTGCAGGTCGCGAGCCCGCCGAGCGTCGCCTCCGGGCTGCAGCGCGTCGGCCGCGCCGGGCACCAGGTCGGCGCCACCAGCCACGGCGCCTTCTTCCCGACGCACCGGGCCGACCTCGTGCAGACCGCCGTCGTGGTCGACCGCATGCGAGCCGGCGCGATCGAGCAGCTCTCGGTCCCCAGCAACCCGCTCGACGTCCTCGCCCAGCAGGTCGTGGCGATGCTCGCGATGGAGGACTGGTCGGTCACCGACCTCTTCGAGCTGTTGCGCCGCAGCGCCTCCTACGCCGCACTGCCCCGCTCCCTCTTCGACGCGGTGCTCGACATGCTCGCCGGGCGCTACCCCGGCGAGGACTTCGCCGACCTGCGCCCGCGGATCGTGTGGGACCGCGTCACCGACACCCTCACCGCGCGTCGTGGCGCCCAGCTGCTCGCGGTCACGTCCGGCGGCACCATCCCCGACCGCGGGATGTATGCCGTCATGCTCGCCACCGGCGAGGGCCCCGGCCGCCGGGTGGGCGAGCTGGACGAGGAGATGGTCTACGAGTCGCGCGTCGGCGACGTCTTCACGCTCGGCACGACGAGCTGGCGGATCGAGGACATCACCCACGACCAGGTGCTCGTCACGCCCGCACCGGGTCAGATCGGCCGGCTGCCGTTCTGGAAGGGCGAGTCGCTCGGGCGGCCCGCCGAGCTGGGCGCGGCCGTGGGCGAGTTCGTGCGCCGGATCGCGGGCCAGCCGCAGGAGGCCGCCCGGGGCGAGCTCGCCGAGCGTGGGCTGGACCGCTTCGCCGCCGACAACCTCGTCACCTACCTCGCCGACCAGCGCGAGGCCGTCGGACACCTCCCGGACGACCGGACCATCGTCATCGAGCGCTTCCGTGACGAGATCGGCGACTGGCGGGTCGTCGTGCACTCACCCTGGGGCAGCCCGGTCCACGCCCCCTGGGCGCTGTGCCTGGCGGCCCGGATGCGCGAGCGCTTCGGCACCGAGGTGCAGGCGCTGGCCGCCGACGACGGCATCGTGCTGCGCCTGCCCGACCTCGGCGGCTGGGACGACCCGGGCGAGGGCATACCGTCTGGCGGGACGCCGGGAGAGGGCATGCCCTCCGGCGGCGACGCACGGCGCGACGGCGGCGACGCCGCGCGGCTGGACGCCGAGATCGCCGAGCTGCTGACCCTCGACCCGGACGAGGTCGCCGACCTGGTGACCCAGGAGATCGGTGGGTCGGCGCTCTTCGCCTCGCGCTTCCGCGAGTGCGCCGCGCGGGCGCTGCTGCTGCCGCGGCGCAACCCGGGCAAGCGGCAGCCGCTGTGGCAGCAGCGGCAGCGCTCGGCCCAGCTGCTCGAGGTCGCCGCGCGCTACCCGACCTTCCCCATCGTCCTGGAGGCGGTGCGCGAGTGCGTGCAGGACGTCTACGACGTCGACGCGCTGCGGGAGCTCATGCGCTCCCTGGCCTCCCGCCAGGTGCGGCTCGTCTCGGTCGCCACCCCGCGGCCCTCGCCCTTCGCGTCCTCGCTGCTCATGGGCTACATCGCGCAGTTCCTCTACGAGGGCGACTCGCCGCTGGCCGAGCGGCGAGCGGCCGCCCTCTCCCTCGACGCCGGGCTGCTCGCCGAGCTGCTCGGCCGGGGCGAGGGCGCGGCGCTGCGCGACCTGCTGGACCCCGAGGTCGTGGCCCGGACCGAGGCCGAGCTGCAGCGGTTGGCGCCCGACCGGCAGGCGCGCGACGCCGAGGAGGTCGTCGACCTGCTGCGCGTGCTCGGCCCGCTGAGCCGCGAGGAGGTGCGCGCCCGCACCGTCGAGGAGCAGCGCGCGCAGGTGGACGGCTGGGTGGACTCGCTGGTCGAGGGGCGGCGCGTCATCGAGGTGCGGGTCGCCGGGGAGCAGCGCCTGGCGGACGCGCAGGACGCCGCCCGGCTGCGCGACGCGCTGGGCGTGGCGATGCCGGTGGGGGTGCCCGCCGCCTTCCTCGAAGGGGTGGAGGACCCGCTCGCCGACCTCGTCGTGCGGCACGCGCGCACCCACGCGCCCTTCACGCTGGAGTCGCTCGCGACCCGGCTGGGGCTCGGCAGCGCCGTCGTGCGGGACGCGGTGCGGCGGCAGGTCTCGTCGGGCCGGCTCGTGATGGGGGCGCTCGCGCCGTCGGGCACCGGGGAAGACGACGTCTGCGACGCCGAGGTGCTGCGGCTGCTGCGCCGCCGTTCGCTGGCGGCGCTGCGGCAGGAGGTCGAGCCCGTCACCCAGGCGGCGTATGCCCGCTTCCTGCCCCGCTGGCAGTCCGTCGGCGAGCTGCGTGGGCTGGACGGCACGCTGCGCGCGGTCGAGCAGCTCGCCGGGGCCCGGGTGCCGGCCTCCGCGCTGGAGTCGCTCGTGCTGCCCGCCCGCGTGGTCGACTACAGCCCGGCGCTGCTGGACGAGCTCATGAGCTCCGGCGAGGTGCTCTGGCAGGGGCACGGCTCGCTGCCCGGTGACGACGGCTGGGTCTCCCTGCACCTCGCGGACACCGCGCACCTCACGATGGCGGTGCCAGAAGGAGAGGTGGTGGAGTCCGACGGCGCCGCGGCCCCGGAGGAGGGTCCGGCCGCTGCCGTGCTCGAGGTCCTGGAGCGGGTCGTCGGCGGCGCCTACTTCTTCCGCGCGCTGAGCGACGCTGTCGGCTCGTTGGACGACCAGCGGCTCGCGGGCACGCTGTGGGACCTCGTCTGGTCCGGGCGGGTGAGCGCCGACACCTACGCCCCCGTTCGCGCGCTGCTCGCCGGTGGGCGCACCACGCACAAGGCGCGGCGGACCCCGTCCCGCGGCGGCCGCTGGTCCCGGACCTCGGTGGCTCTCTCCGCCTCCTCCGGCTCCTCAGTATCTTCGCGCCCGGGGCGTCCCTCCCGTTCCGGGCCACCGACCACGGTGGGCCGGTGGGCCCTGCTGCCCCCGGTCGAGACCGACCCGACGGTGCGCGCGCTCGCGGGGGCCGAGCAGCTGCTCGACCGCTACGGCGTCCTCACCCGCGGCTCGGTCGTCGCCGAGGGCATACCGGGCGGCTTCGCGGGGGTCTACCGCGTGCTGTCCGGCGCCGAGGAGGCCGGCCGCGTGCGCCGCGGGTATGTCGTCGAGGGCCTGGGCGCCGCACAGTTCGGCAGCACCGGCGCCATCGACCGGGTGCGGGCGCTGGACCGGCAGCGCTCCGAGACCCCGGCGCCCGGCGAGGCCGAGTCAGTGCTGCTCGCCGCCACCGACCCGGCGAACCCGTTCGGCGCGAGCGTCCCCTGGCCGACGCTGGAGGAGGAGGTCACCCACCGGCCCGCCCGCAAGGCGGGCTCGATGGTCGTCCTCGTGGACGGCTCGCTCGCGGTCTACCTCGAGCGCGGCGGCCGCAGCGCCCTGACCTTCCCGCCCCCGCCGGAGGCCCAGCCCGAGCAGGTCTGGCGCGCGGTGGCCGGGGCGCTGGTCACCGCGGTGCGTCGCGGCACCCTCGGCGGCATCACGATCGCCAAGATCGACGGTGACGGCGCCCTGTCCTCGACGCATCCGCTGACCGGGGCCCTGGCGGACGCCGGCTTCCACACCGCCCCGCAAGGCCTGCGGCTACGCCGCTGACCCGGGCGCCACCCCGGCGTGGCCCCGGTCATGCACGCCAGAGCCGGGAACTCGCCCGACCCGAGCGGCCCTGGCGTTCACGTGAACGCTGGAGCCGTTCGCGGCCCGCGAGTCGCCGGCACGATCAGTGCGCCTGAAAGGCCGCCCTAGCCTGGGGCCATGCACGAGCCGCCGCAGGACGTCAGCACCGACGAGGTGCTGCAGCGGGTGCGGACCCTCTGGGATCCCGAGGTGACGGCGCTGGAGCACCTGGCCGTCGGTTTCGGCGGCTGGCACTGGCGGGCGGACGCACAGGGAGAGCCGCGGTGGTTCGTGACCCTCGACCCGCCGCTCTGGCACACCGTGGAGTCGGCCGAGGCGACGTATGCCGCGGCCGCCTCCCTCGCGGCCACCCTGACCTGCGTGCACGCGTCCGTGCCCTCCGCGCAGGGGCGCTTCACGAGCACGCTCGGGCCGGGATGGCTGAGCCTGACCCCGTGGGTGACCGGGCGCCGACCGACGACGATCGACGCCGACGCGGTGCGGGCCGTGCGCGACCTGCACGCGGCACCGGCACCCGAGGGCATCCTGACCTGGGAGCCGGCCGTGCGCCCCGAGCTCGTCGACGAACTCGGGGCCTGGACAGCCGAGCCGTGGACCGCGGGGCCGCTCGGCGAGCCAGCCCGGCGCGCGGTGCGCGCCGGGCTGGCGGACGTCGGGCGCGGGCTCACGGCATACCTGCGCCTCCTCGACCGGCTCGACCCCTCCGCCTATGTCCCCACCCACGGCGAACCCGGCGTGCACAATCAGTGGCGGGCCGACGACGGTCGCCTGCTGCTCCTCGACTGGGAGACGCTGCGGCTCGCACCTCGAGAGCGCGACGTCCTCGCCGGGTATGCGACCTCCTCCCGCACGACCCGGCGTTGCTGGACCTCGTCCGGCTGGAGTGGCAGCTGGGCGAGGTGGGCTCCTACGCCGAGTGGCTGCGCGGCCCGCACCAGGACGACGCCGACACCCGCACCGCGCTAGGCGGGCTTCGGGAGGAGCTCGCCGGGCTGGCTGCGACGCGATGAATGCGTGGCGGCGAGCCGCCACGGCACGTAGGGTGCGGCCCATCTGGAACCGCAGGGGTCCGCGACCCCGTCGTCCAGGTCGAACGCGCCGTCGAGGCGCTGGCGCGCGGCGACGACGGCGCCAGTGCTGCCCTCGCCACCGCGCTCGAGCTCGGCCTGCCCGACTTCCCGGGCGCCGTGGTGGTGGCCAGCCACGACCGGTGGCTCGGCGAGGACTGGGTGGGTGAGCGGCTCGAGCTGTCCGGCGAGACACTGGAGCGGTGACCACGACCCCCATCACCCGGCGCACCGGGCTGAACCGCACCGTGCTGCTGCGGGCGGGTGCGCCGTGGCACGAGCACCGGGCGGGACGGGTCCTCGGTGCGACCGGGCTGTCCGGCATCGTCGCGGACGCCGCGGCCGGGGCGGCGGTGGCCCTCGACGACACCCCGCTGGTCACCCTCGACCGCGCGCTGCTGGCCGGGGAGCAGTGGGCCGAGGCCGTCGCGGAGCAGTGGACGGACGCGCTGGCGCACCTGCTGCAGACGTTGCGCTCCCCCACCGACGACGACCGGGCGGCACGGGAGGAGTGGGGTGAGGAGGACTGGGCGCGCTGGGCGTCGGTGCGGCAGGTCGTGCTCTGCGGCGGGGTCGTCGCCGGCGAGCTCGGGCGGCGGGCATCCCGAGACCCGCGCGTCGTCGCGCAGCGCGCCGAGCTGGCCCCCGAGCCCGCCCGCGCACCCCTGCTGGGTCTGGCCGCCGGGCTGGCCGACGGGCTCGTGCTCGACCTGGGTCACAGCAGCATCAAGGCCGCGGCGGTCCGCGACGGTGTCCTCGCGAGCACAACGGGTATGCCGGTGCCCTGGCGGCCGTTCGACACCAGCACGTGGCCGTCGCCGGACACCGTCCTGGGTCTCGTGGTCGAGGCTGCGCGGGACGCCATGGACCCATCCGCTCCCGACGACAGAGACCTGGAGGTGCGCGTGGCGATCGCCAACTACGTCGTCGACGGCCTGCTTGACGACGACCCGACCTACGGCACCCTGCGCTCCCGCGGGCCGGACCCGCGCCGGGTCCTCGGGCACTCGCTGACCCGGGGCCTGCGTCGCCCCTGCGCGGTGACCGTCCTCCGCAACGACGGTGCCGCCGCCGCACTCGGGGTGCGGAGCACGCAGCCCGCAGCGGACGCGCGAGAGGGCCCCGGCCGCCACGACGACCAGGGCCGGGGGGAAGCGACGACCGCCGTCATCAGCATCGGAACCTCGCTCGGTCTGGGGTTCGCCGATGCCTGAGGGTGACGCGGTGTGGCGCACCGCCCGACGGCTGCACCAGGGGCTGGCCGGCGTGGCCCTGGAGGGATCGGACCTCCGGGTGCCGGCGCACGCGACCGCCGACCTGTCCGGCCGCCGCACCCTCGAGGTCGTCCCTCGCGGCAAGCACCTGCTGCACCGGGTGGAGGGGGACATCACGGTGCACAGCCACCTGCGGATGGAGGGCTCCTGGCGGGTGCACCCGGTGGGGCGGCGGCACGCGCTGGGGCGACGGCATACCGTGCGGGCGCTGCTGTGGACGCCGCAGCGGGTCGCGGTCGGCGACTCCCTCGGGATGCTCGAGCTGGTGCGGACCAGCGAGGAGCACCGGGTCGTGGGGCACCTCGGCCCCGACCTGCTCGACCCCGCGTACGACGCGGACACGGCCCTGGCCAACGTGCGCGCAGACCCGGGCCGCACCATCACCGAGGCCTGCCTGGACCAGCGCAACGTGGCGGGCATGGGCACCATCTTCACCGCCGAACCGCTCTTCCTGCTGAGGATCAACCCCTGGACGCCCGTCGGCGACCTCGCCGAGGAGCAGGTGGTCGAGCTGCTGGCGACCGCCCGGCGGCTGCTGGTGCTGAGCTGCCGGACCGGCCGCACGACCATCACGGGCCGTGGGGACGTCAACGACGACGACGCGTGGGTGCACGGCCGGATGGGGCTGCCGTGCAAGCGCTGCGGCACGACGATCCGGCTCGCCCCGATCGGCCAGCAGCCGCAGCAGCGGGTGATGTTCTCCTGCCCGACCTGCCAGGGCGGCCTCGCCCCCACCGACGACGGTCGGCCCCAGTCGCCGCTCGGCCACGGCCGGCGCCCAACCTACTGAGGCCCGCGCCCGACACGCCCCGCGAGCGCCCGTCGCGCCCGGGCGCGCACGACCCGGCGCACCCGACCGACGGCACGCGGCACCAGGTCCTGCGGGGGGTGGGCGGCGAACCACGCCTCCAGCTCGGCCTGTGCCCGCGAGCGGTCCAGGCCGCGCACGTCGTAGGAGCGCACGGCGGCCTCCTCCTCGGCGCTCATGGGCGGCGCGACCCGGTGCAGGCGCTCGGCCACCTCCCGCCGATAGCGCTCCGGCACGAGCGCCAGCGCGGGCTCGTAGGACCGGTCCAGCCAGTCCATCGGGTCCGGGCCGGTCTTGGCCGCGACCAGCCGCATCAGAGCGCTGTCGCCGCCGTCGGCGAGGTAGCGGTGGACCGTGCGGGCGATCACCGGCTCGACCTTGATCGGGTCGGCCAGCAGATGGCCCCGCGGCTCCTGCCCCCGCCACTGCCGCTCCAGCGCCGGGGCGGAGGGCCAGGCGCCGGTGACCGCGCCGGCGAGCAGGGTCTTGCGGGCGCACTTGGCGCACCGCCCACAGGGACGCCCGAGCCGACGGCCGCGCACGCACGACTGCGCCGCCTCCCCGAGCGGATGGGTGTGCACGATGCGGCTGGTCACGACCTCGGACACCCCGGCGACCGGCACGCACACCTCCAGCCCCACCGCGGCGAAGACCCCGCCCCACTCCTTGAGGAAGGGCGAGTCGGCGAAGTCGCGGTAGTAGCCACGCTGCAGCCGGTAGGTCGCCTCCAGCGGCGCGCCCCAGGCCACGGCGTCCAGCCGGTCGCGGTCGGCGTGGAGCAGCAACGGCACCGCCGTGGTGAAGTCGTGCGGGAACCCCATGGCGGCGCGGAGGTACTCCACGTCGCTGCGGACCACCTCCACCGGCCACCCCTGGGCGCGCAGCCGCTCGCACGACTCCTCGGCTGCCCGGGTGACGAACATCGTGGCCCGCGCGTCGCCTCGCGGGGCCCGCCGCAGCAGGTGGTAGGACCGGGTGCTGCCCGGCATGACCGCGAGCGTCGCGACGCTGTCGGTGCCACCGCTGAAGCACAACCCGGGCGCCCCGTCTCCCTCGGCGGGTCTCACGCGCGGCGCCACGTCGCGGTCCACCGACGTCAACCGCAGGCCCGGCCCCTCGCGCAGCGCCCGGGCGAGGACAGGACTCGCCGGCACCGAGGTGGTCACCGGGACCTTCCGGACGATCCAGGGCCGGGCCGACAGGACGGCCGAGAGCACGAGCAGGTCGGGGTGCACCTCGCCCGGGCGCACACCCACCTCGAAGCACGCGGTATGCCGCGCCAGGGCGCCCTTGCGCTCATCCGGCTCCCCCGCGCCGGGCACCAGCCGGACCTGCACGCGGCCGGGCTCGTGCGTGATGTCGAGGTGCATCAGCGCGCTCGGGCGACGGTGGCGGGCATGGCCCCGGAGCGTACCTGCCCCGGCTGTACGACCTCGGCGTCGACATCCTCTGGCTCATGCCGATCAACCCGATCGGCGAGCAGAACCGCAAGGGCGGGCTCGGCTCCCCCTACGCCGTGCGCGACTACCTCGCGGTCAACCCCGAGTTCGGGACGCTGGAGGACCTACGCGGCTTCGTCGACTACGACCAGCCCGGGCTGCGGGAGTACATGGCCGACGCCATGGCTCACTGGGTCCGCGAGGCTGACGTCGACGGCTTCCGCTGCGACGTCGCGGGCTACGTGCCGGTGGACTTCTGGGAGGTGGCGCGGGCCCAGCTGGAGCAGATCAAGCCGGTCTTCCTGCTCGCCGAGTGGGAGAACCGCGACCTGCACGCGGGTGCCTTCGACGCGACGTATGCCTGGTCCTGGAACGAGACGATGCACCACATCGCGCACGGCCGGGCCAGCGCCACCGACCTCAAGGTCTAGGCCGGCAACGACCGGCGGCTCACCTTCTTCGACAAGGACGAGATCGTCTGGCGCGAGGACCCGCAGGGCGAGCTCTACCGTCGCCTCTTCGCGCTGAAGAAGCAGCACCCGGCGCTGTGGAACGCCGCCTGGGGCGCGCGCATGGTGCGGGTGCCCCACGACGGCGAGGACCGGGTCATCGGCTTCGTGCGGGTGCACGAGTCCGGGGATGCCGTCGTCGCGGCCTTCAACCTCAGCGACGCCCCGGCGTCGGTCACCCTCGGGGTGGCGCCGGGTCAGGACCTCGCCTACGTCGACGCCACGGACGGCAGCACGGTCGAGTATGCCGAGGGCTCGGTCTGGCAGCTCCCGGCCCGGGGCTACCGGGTGGGGGTCACTCCGCAGGAGTGAGGCACCAGCGGTCGCTCCGGCGAGGGCCGGTCAGACGAGCGTGGTCAGGTGACGTCGCTCAGGCGGCGGAGACGACCGCGTCGCGGCGCGGCATACGCCGGGTGTCGATCGTCGTGGCCAGGCCCTCGGTGAGCACCGTGGTCATCTGCGCCTCGGCCGTCTCGGTCAGGCTGACCCGGTCGGCAACCGTCGACAGCATCTCGGACAGCGGCACGTCGAGCGCCCGGCAGATGGAGGCGAGCAGCTCGGAGCTGGCCTCCTTCTCCCCGCGCTCGATCTCGGAGAGGTAGCCCAGCGAGCAGGACGCCGAGGAGCTGACCTCGCGCAGGGTGCGCCCCTGCGTCTGGCGCGTCTCGCGGAGCGCGTCACCCAGCTCACGTCGAAGTAGCACCATCGTCAACCCTCCTCGTCCTCTCTCCGGGTGTCCGTGTCGGTGGTCATCCCGTCGCCGTGCCTGCCCGGTGCGGCGGATGCCGTCGCGGCAGGTCGTGTCTCTACCGTACCCCGTGCGGCCGACAGACCCTCGGTCAGCCGTCCTCGCAGCAGCTCCAGCGCCGCCGTCACGGTGCCGGCGCGGATGTCGTCACGGTGTCCACGCAGGGTCAACACCTGGTGACCCACGACCTGTTCCCCGTGGGCGAGCGCGAGGTGGACGGTGCCGACCGGGTGGCCCTCGCTGGGGTCCGGGCCGGCGACGCCGGTGGTGGCGACGCACCAGTCGACGCCCAGCGCCCGCGCCCCGCCGAGGGCCATCGCCTCGGCGCACTCCTGGGAGACGGTGCCGTGCTCACGGACGACCTGGGCCGGGACGCCGAGCACCGCCTCCTTCACCGCCGCGGCGTAGGCCACGACCGCGCCGCGGACCGCGGCGCTCGCGCCGGGCACGTCGGTGAGCGCGGCGCAGACCAGGCCGCCGGTGAGCGACTCGGCGGTGCCCACGCTCTCGCCCCGCTCGCGCAGCGCGGCCACCACCTGGGCGGCCGGGCTCCTCACGACCCGCTCACGCGCCGGGCCGGGCGAAGGCCTGGCGCACGTAGTCGATGCCGGTGACGACCGTGACGACGGCCGCGGCATACATCACCCAGAGCCCGAGGGTGTCGAGCACGCCGCCCAGCGGGGCCAGCACGACGGCGATGCCGATCGCCTGCAGCACCGTCTTGAGCTTGCCGCCGCGGCTGGCGGGGATGACGCCGCGGCGGATGACGACGAAGCGCATCAGGGTGATGCCGATCTCCCGGACGAGGATGACCACGGTCACCCACCAGGGCAGCAGGGCCAGCAGCGAGAGCCCGATGAGGGCCATCCCGATGAGCGCCTTGTCGGCGATCGGGTCCATGAGCTTGCCGAAGGCGGTGATGAGGCCGTGCTTGCGGGCCAGGTGCCCGTCCACCCAGTCGGTGCCGATCGCGACGAGGAAGACGACCAGCGCCCACCACCGCAGGCCCACGTCCTCGCCGCCCTCGGCGAGCAGCAACCAGCCGAAGAGTGGGACGAGCAGGATGCGCAGCACGGTGAGCGCGTTGGGGAGGTTCCAGGACGAGACCCGCTCCGGCGCCGCCGCGGTCGCGATCTCCGGGCCGTCGGGGTCGTGGGGGCCGATCACTGCGCGCCCCTGCGGGTCCCTGCGGCACGGCCACGAGGTCGACACCCTCGGACCCCACCACGAGGGCGGTGACGAGGTCGCCGGGGGCGAGGTCGGGCAGACCCCCGTCGCCGGTGACGAGATAGGTCGCGCCGTCGACGTCCGGCCCCTGCTGGCCGGCGCGCCCCACCAGCCGCGGCTCGCCCTCGGGGTCGGCGTCGTCGGTCTCCACCGACTCCACGAGCACCTCGACGACAGTCCCGACGCGGTCGGCGGCACGCTGGGCGGTGAGCTCCTCGACCAGCGCCTGCACCTGCTCGACCCGCTCTCGGACGACACCCTCGTCGAGCTTGTCGGCATACCCCTCCGCCTCGGTGCCGTCCTCGTCGGAGTAGCCGAAGACCCCGACGACGTCCAGCCGGGCCTCCACGAGGAAGGCGGTGAGCTCGGCGAGGTCCTCCTCAGTCTCGCCGGGGAAGCCGACGATGACGTTAGTGCGGATCCCGGCCTCGGGGACCCGGGCGCGGACCTGCTCCAGCAACCCGAGGAAGGACGCGCGGTCGCCGAAGCGGCGCATGCGCCGCAGCAGCGGGCCGGAGGCGTGCTGGAAGGAGATGTCGAAGTAGGGCACCACGCCCGGGGTGCCCGCCATCGCGTCGAGGAGGTCGGGTCGGATCTCGGCCGGCTGGAGGTAGGAGACGCGCACCCGCTCGACCCCGGGCACCTGCGTCAGCTCGGGCAGCAGCGCGTCGACGAGGCGCAGGTCGCCGAGGTCCTTGCCGTAGGACGTGGTGTTCTCGCTGACGAGGAAGACCTCCTTGACGCCGCGCTCCCCCAGCCAGGCGGCCTCGGCGAGGATCTCCTGCGGCGTCCGCGACACGAAGGCGCCGCGGAACATCGGGATCGCGCAGAACGCGCAGCGCCGGTCGCAGCCGGAGGCGATCTTGAGCGGCGCCCAGGGGCGGCCGTCGAGCCGCGCCCGCACGACGCGGGGCCCGGTGGCCGGGGCGACCTGCTCCAGCGGGACGTCGGGCTCCGCGACGGTCCGCTCGGGCCGGGCGGGCTGCTGGTGGCCGGGCAGCGCCACGCCCGCGGCGGAGGTGTGCCGGTCGCGCGGCGTGATCGGCAGCAACCGACGGCGGTCGCCGGGCACGTGCGAGGGCACCGTCTCCCCGGCCAGGATGCTGCGCAGGTGCGTCGACATGTCGCGGTAGGAGTCGAAGCCGAGCACCGCGTCGGCCTCGGGAAGCTCGGCGGCGAGCTGCTCGCCGTAGCGCTCGGCCATGCAGCCGACGGCCACGACCTTCTGGGTGCGGCCGGTCTCCTTGAGGTCGCCCGCCTCCAGCAGCGCGTCGATCGAGTCCTTCTTGGCCTGCTCGACGAAGCCGCAGGTGTTGACCACGGCGACGTCGGCCTCGGCGGCGTCGTCGACGAGCGTCCAGTCCTCGGAGGCCAGGCGGCCGGCCAGCTCCTCGGAGTCCACCTCGTTGCGGGTGCACCCGAGGGTGACGACGGCGACGCTGCGGGTGGACGTGGACATTCCTCGAGTGTAGGTCGGCGCGGGGGTCGCGACCTAGCGGCGACGCCGTCGCGCGGGGCGTGGTCTGATGGGCCGGTGACCGACCCCACCCTCCCCGACCTGCCGGTCCTCGATGGCCACAACGACCTGCCGTGGGCGCTGCGCGAGCTCGTCGGCACCGAGCGTGCGCTCGAGGTCGACCTCGCGACGGACACCTCGGCGCGCGGCCTGCACACCGACCTGCCGCGGCTGCGGCGCGGCGGGGTGGGCGGGCAGTTCTGGTCGGTCTACGTCCCCTCCGCGCTGCCCGAGGCGGACGCGGTAGTGGCCACGCTGGAGCAGGTCGACCTGGTGCACCGCATGGTCGCGAGGTATGCCGACCGCCTCGCGCTCGCGACGACCGCGGCACAGGTGGAGTCGGCGATGGCGGGCGGCCGGGTGGCCTCGCTGCTCGGGGCCGAGGGCGGGCACTCGATCGGTTCCTCCCTCGGGGTGCTCCGGGCGCTGCACCGGCTGGGGGTGCGCTACCTGACGCTGACGCACAACCACAACACGCCCTGGGCGGACAGCGCGACCGACGAGCCGGAGCACGGCGGGCTGACCGATCTCGGACGCGAGGTCGTGCGCGAGATGAACCGGCTCGGCATGCTGGTCGACCTCTCCCACGTCGCGGCCACGACGATGCGGGACGCGCTCGCGGCGTCGGCCGCGCCGGCGATCTTCAGCCACAGCAACGCGCTCGCCCTGTGCGGCTCGCCGCGCAACGTGCCCGACGACGTGCTGGTCACCATGGCGGGCCAGGGTGGGGTCTGCATGGCGACCTTCGTGCCGCAGTTCGTGGCGCAGGACTGCTGGGAGTGGAAGGTCGAGTCGCGCGAGGCCGCCCGGGCCGCCGGCGTCGACCCCAACGACCACCCGGTGATGACCGCCTTCAGCCTGGCCCGGCAGGAGCGGCACCCCCGGCCCGAGGCGACCTTGGCGCAGGTGGCCGACCACCTCGACCACCTGCGGGAGGTCGCCGGGGTGGAGCACGTCGGCCTCGGGGGCGACTTCGACGGCACCGAGCAGGTCGTCGTCGGGCTCGAGGACGTCTCGACCTACCCGGCGCTGCTCGCCGAGCTGGCCCGACGCGGCTGGAGCGAGCACGACCTGCGCGGCCTCACCCACGGCAACGTGCTGCGCGTCCTGCGGGACGCCGAGGCGGTGGCCGGTCACGAGGGGTGTCCGGTCGGGTCCTGACCTCGCACCGGGTCACCGGGTGCGCTCGGTCCCGCCCGTGCGCTCAGTCCCGGCCGGTGAGGCCCCAGGCGTCCTCGCTCTCGGGCTCCTCGTCGTCCTCGACATAGCTGCCGCTGATCGGGTCGCCGTCGTAGCGGTCCTCGCGCGGCGCTCGCCCGGCGCCGGGCGCGGAGCCGCCGGCCGCGGCATACCGCACCTCGTCGCTGTCGTCGCCCTCACCGTCGGCGACCTCGGTCGGGTCGGCGTCGAAGGGGGAGCTGTCGCTCTCGACGTCCGGGCGCGGCGAATCCTGGCCCTGCAGCAGCGCGAGCGTGGACTCCAGGTCGTCCGGCTTGACCAGGACGTCGCGGGCCTTGCTGCCCTCGGAGGGCCCGACGATGCCGCGACTCTCCATGAGGTCCATGAGCCGCCCGGCCTTGGCGAAGCGACGCGCAGCTTGCGCTGCAGCATCGAGGTCGACCCGAACTGCGTCGTGACCACCTGCTCGGTCGCCTGCAGCAGCAGGTCGAGGTCGTCGCCGATGTCCTCGTCGATCTGCTTCTTGGCCGGGGTCGCGAGGACCTCCTCGACGTACTTCGGCTTGAGCTGACCGGTGACGTGCGCGACGACGTCGTGGATCTCGGACTCGCTGACCCACGAGCCCTGCACCCGCATCGTCTTGCTCGCGCCCATCGGCAGGAAGAGCGCATCACCCATGCCGATGAGCTTCTCCGCGCCGGGCTGGTCGAGCACGACGCGCGAGTCGGCGAGCGAGGAGGTCGCGAAGGCCATCCGGCTCGGCACGTTGGCCTTGATCAGGCCGGTGACGACGTCGACGCTGGGTCGCTGCGTCGCCAGCACGAGGTGGATGCCGGCGGCGCGGGCGAGCTGGGTGATCCGGACCACCGACTCCTCGACGTCGCGCGGCGCGACCATCATGAGGTCGGCGAGCTCGTCGACGACCACGAGCAGGTAGGGGTAGGGCTGGAGCACCCGCTCCGAGCCCGGGGGCGGGGTGACCTTGCCGGCCCGGATCGCCTTGTTGAAGTCGTCGATGTGCTTGTAGCCGAAGGCAGCCAGGTCGTCGTATCGGTGGTCCATCTCCTTGACCACCCAGGCAAGCGCCTCGGCCGCCTTCTTGGGGTTGGTGATGATCGGCGTGATGAGGTGCGGGATCCCCTCGTAGGCCGTCAGCTCGACCCGCTTGGGGTCGACGAGGATGAGGCGCACCTCGTCCGGCGTCGACCGCATGAGGATCGAGGTGATCATCGAGTTGACGAAGCTCGACTTGCCCGAGCCGGTGGCCCCGGCGACGAGCATGTGGGGCATCTTCGCGAGGTTGGCGATGACGTAGCCGCCCTCGACGTCCTTGCCCACCCCCATGACCATCGGGTGCGTGTTGTTGCGTGCCGCCTGGCTGCGCAGGACGTCGCCCAGGCTGACGTTCTCGCGGTCCGCGTTGGGGATCTCCACACCCACCGCCGACTTGCCCGGGATGGGCGAGAGGATGCGCACGTCGGCGCTGGCGACGGCATACGCGATGTTCTTGGAGAGCGCCGTGATCCGCTCGACCTTGACGCCCGGCCCGAGCTCGACCTCGTAGCGGGTGACCGTCGGGCCGCGGGTGAAGTCGGTGACCTGGGCGTCGATGTTGAAGTCCTCGAGCACGCCGGTGAGCGCCTCGACCACCTTGTCGTTGGCCTCCGAGCGCTCCTTGTGCGGGGTGCCCGGCTTGAGCAGCACCGACTCCGGGAGGGTGTAGGTGACGTCGCCGGCGAGCTGCAGCTGCTCCACCCGCTGCGGGAGCTGGGTCGTCGGAGGCGCCTCCAGCTCGGGCTTGGCGGTCTGCTTGGACTTCTCGACGACCGAGGGGGCCGCGGGACGCTTCTGGCCCGGGCGCAGCGCGGGGATCTCCTCGGTCGAGTCACCCTCGGCACGCGCGCCGCGCCGGCGGGAGCCGGCGCCGGCGGCGGGCTTCGAGGCGGGCTGAGGGGCCTCGACGGTGCGGTCGGGGTCCTCCGCCGGGCGCTGGCGAGCAGCGGCACCGCGCCGGGGCCTGCGCCCCTTCGCCGCCCGGTCGACCTCGGCAGCCTGCTCGAAGGCGACGTCGCCGTCGCGGGGGCCGTCGAGGTCGCCGGCGCACGCCGGCCGCGTGGCAGCGGGTTGCCGTCCTCGTCGACCCGGTCGAAACGGGCAGAGTCGAAGAGCTGCTGCTCGACCTCGCGGAGGCGGTCGGGGATCCGGTGCACCGGGGTGCGGGTGAGCACGAGCAGACCGAAGACGCCCAGCAGGCTGAGCACGATGTATGCCCCGGTCACGGTGATCGCCGAGGCGGGGATCGAGGAGGCGATGAAGCCGAGAATGCCGCCGGATCGCTGCAGCACGTGCGAGCCCTCGGCGTAGTCGGGGTTGCCGGTGGCCAGGTGCGTGATGCCGCTGGCCGCGACGAGCATGGCCGTGGTGCCGATGCTCATCCGGTTGGTGGCCTGCTGCTCGTCCGGCGCGCGGAAGAGGCGGACGGCGAAGAAGACGAGGACGGCGGGCAGGATGAGCGCCACCCGCCCGAAGGTGCCGGCCGCGGCCACGTGGATGACGTCCCCCACGAAGCCGTCCAGGCCCCACCACTCGCGCAGGGCGACGACCAGGGCGAGCGCGAGGAGCAGGAAGCCGGCGCCGTCGCGCCGGTGCTCGGGCTCGAGGTCGTGGGCCGTGTCGGTCATGGCACGCACGGTGCCGCCGGTCACCCCGCGATGCCGCGCATCGCCCGCCCGGGCAGCGACCGACCCTCGGAGGCGCGGGAGCGCGGCGCCGAGCTGCGGCCGGAGCCGGAGGTGCTCCGCCCCTTGGTGGACGTCGTCCGGCTCGCCGGGCGCCGGGAGGCACTGCCGGAGCCGGCACGGGTCGAGGTCGTCGCAGTCTTGGCCACGATCGCACCGTACCCAATGTTCACCTGCGTCACAGGGGTCCCACGCCGGGTTCGTTGATACAGTGACGGCACGTCGTGCAGGGGCCGCGGCGTATGCCACCAGCTCACGCCGAAGGGTTCAGATGACGGTCTACGGGGATCCTGCCGTGCTCAACGCGGTCGGTGACGACCGGATGCAGGACGGCAAGGGTGTGAGGGAGGCGCTCGGCCGCGGTGGCGAGGTGGCCACCATGCCTGCCAGGGCCACCGGCCCGGCAGGTGAGGGTCCGGCGTCGAGGCGTCCTGGAGCGAGGCGATGGACACGCTCACCCGCACGATGGACCACCTGTCCTCCACGCTGGAGAACGACGGCTACCACCTGCAGCGGGCCTCGCTCGAGATCGACGAGGCCATGAACGAGTGCAGCCCCAGCGGCTCCGCCGGACCGGCCGCCGTCTGACGATGGGCAGCACGACGGTCACCGACCTCTGGACCTTCCCCGTCGCCGGGTCGGTCAACTACAACGACACCAACCTGCTCATCAGTGGGGATGCCTCGAAGCCGTGGTACGAGAACGGTCGACCGCCGACGATCGGGCTCTACCACGAGCTCGGGCACCTCAACCAGTACGAGCAGCCCGACGCCTGGGAACGCTGGAAGGACGAGAACCGTGACTCCTACACCGACGACCAGGGCCAGCCGTTGCTCGAGCGGCAGAACGTCGGGCTCGAGTGGGACCACGACGACGACGACAGCACCAACGAGGCGATCGACCCGGACCACGACTACCGGTTCACGGAGAACGCGGTCCGCGAGGAGTGGGGCCTGCCACACCGGGAGAAGTACTGATGCGCGAGAGTCAGTCCCGTCCGGCCCTCGCCCGGCACCGCGCGGCGACGACGGTGCCGGCGACGATGCTGCTGGCGACGGCGGTGCTCGCGGCCTGCGGGCAGGAGGGAGACACCATGTCCGGCACCCCCACGAGCGGGACCGCGGCCACCACGTCGGGCCCCACGGGGTCGGAAGCCACCGGGTCCGCTGACGCCGGTTCCGCGAGCGCGGCGACCCGCGCCGCGTCGGCGCCGGTCACCGTCGAGGCCAGTGCCACGCCCGGGTCACCGACGGAGCCGGGCCTGGATTCCGCGAGCCAGGGGCTGGCCGTGGAGTACGTCGTGCGCAACGACGGCGACCGACCGGTCCTCGTGGCCCGCGACCGTGGGCACGGTCAGCACACCGGCTCCTTCGGCCCGAAGAACGACGAGGCCGTGTGGGTGGGCGTCGAGGGCGAGGTCCTCCGGCTGCGCAAGGAGCTGCTCCCGGCCCCGGACCGGATCGACGAGGAGACCGAGACCACGCTCGGTGCGGTGCAGGTCGAGCCAGGCGGGTCGATCACCGGCACCGCCTTCGTGCGGGCACCGCTCTCGGTGGACCTGCCCGACGACGCGCAGGACGGCGAGCCGGTCGGGCCGGAGGTCACGCAGTGGCAGCTCTGCCTGAGCGTGGCCGACGCCGACGGGCGTCAGGACGGGCGGACCGATGTCATCGGTCGGCTCAGCGCCGACCCGGGCACCGTCTGCACCGACCCCGCAGCACTGCCCGACGTCACGGGTCGGTGACCGCGCCTCCCCCCTCTGGCGCGCCACCCGGCGACCTGCTGACATCTGTCACGCCGCTCGGCGAGCCTGCGGGCATACCGTCGGGATCACCGCAGCCGAGGAGATCGAGGAGCCGTCATGGACACGCAGGTGCCGCGCAGCCACCCCGTCAGCCCGCTCGAAGGTTCGAGCACCCCGCCGCCCTTGCCCACCCCGGGCACCGGTGGCCGCGAGGAGCTGCCGCAGCAGAGCACTCCGACGCAGGACACCCGACCGGCCGGGTGCGGGGGCGGCCGGCTAAAGCACGGCCATGGCGGCCACGACCTCGCCTCCAGCCGGTCCCGCGTGATCCGCGCGGCCGCCTTCATCGGCATGCTCGTCGCGGTGTGGGCGCTCAGCGGTGGCGGCCACTTCTGGCCGGGCTGGGTCATGATCGGGTGGGGCATCTGCCTGGCTCCCGACGTCACGCGGCTCGTCGAGGGTCGTCACGGCCGTGGCGGCGCAGCCCGCTGAGTACGCTATCGCTGTGAGCCAGCCACCGTAGGGACCGCACGACCCGGTCGAGGGCGGTTTCCCGCTGCAGCCCTACCGAGCCCACGGAGAAGGAGATCGCCGACGAGGCCGCCAAGCTGCGCAAGCGGCTCGGCCGCCCCGACCAACCGGAGGACTGACCCGGCTGCTCCGGCGCGACCGCGGTCATCAGGGCAGACGCAGCCGCGCCCAGACCGCCGCGTGGTCCGAGCCGGTGACCGTCGCCGCGCCGGCGTCGACGACGTCCAGGCCGCGCACGAGCACATGGTCGATCTGCACGAAGGCCGGCAGGAGCCCGTCCGTCGGCCAGGTGCGCACCCACCCCGACCCCGACGCCTCGTGCGCGTCCCGCAGCCCGGCGTCGTCCTTGACCTGGCGCAGCGCGGGGTGCCCGGTCGAGGCGTTGAGGTCACCGACCACGAGCAGCGGACCCTCGATGCCGGTGGCGTCCTCACCGAGCCACCCCAGCTCCTCGCGCCACGCCGCGGAGCCGGCCAGCGCCGGAGGCCGGGTGTGCGCCCCGAGCAGCGTCACGGTCTGCCCGCCCCGGGTGATCGGGAGACGGACCTGGTCGAAGAGATACGGCTCGTCGATGACGTGCGCGCCGTCGGCGCCGGTGTCGTCGTCAGCGGACCCGACCATGCCCTCGCGGGTGAGCACGAGCGTCCCGCCCGCGTCGGACCGGAGGGTGCCGGCGCGGACCGGCAGGGCGCGGTCGAGGGCCGACCCTTCGAGCCGCGCCTGCGCCTCCGGTGTCATCTCGACCAGCACGAGGGCGTCGACCTCGCGCTCGTCGACCAGCGCGGCGAGGTCCTCCAGGCTCCCCCGCCCGTACTCCAGGTTGGCGGTCGCGATCACGAGGTCGTCGCGACCGGCGGGCACGGTGTCCGGCAGCAGCCAGGGCGCCGCGAGGGCAGCGTGCCCCAGCCCCAGCAGCACCGCCGCGCCGAGCAGCAGCCGCCGGGCCAACGCCCAGGCGAGGACCGCGAGCGGCACCAGGCTCAGGCCGACGAGCACCAGACCGGACTGCAGCACCGGCACCGGACCGGTGGCGTCGACCCAGCGCAACGCGGTGAGGCCGACCGCCGCCAGCCACCACGCCCAGGCGAGCGCGACGAGGACCCGGCGCACGGCATACCCCCCGGAGCCGGCGTCAGGCGTCGACGACGATCGGGATGATCATCGGGCGGCGGCGCAGCTTGTTGCCGACGAACGACCCGACCGTCCGACGGATGACCTGCTGGAGCTGGTGGCTGTCCTGGACGCCGTTGCGCCGCGCCTCCTCCAGCGCCGCGACCAGCTTGGGCTGCACCCGCTCGAAGACGTCCTCGCCCTCGGCGAAGCCACGGGTCTGGATCTCCGGGCCGGCCGCGATGGCCCCGGTCGAGGAGTCGCGGACGACGATGATCGTCACGAAGCCCTCGTCGCGCAGGATGCGGCGGTCCTTGAGCATCGTCTCGTCCGCCGCCCCGACGAGCGAGCCGTCGACGTAGACGTACCCGCAGTCGACGCGCCCGAGATGCGCGCCCGGCCGTCGACGAGGTCGACGACCACGCCGTCCTCGGCGATGACGACGTTGTCGCGCGGGACGCCCGTCTGGACGGCGAGGTCGCCGTTGGCGACCATGTGCCGCCACTCGCCGTGGACCGGCATGACGTTGCGGGGCCGGACGATGTTGTAGCAGTAGAGCAGCTCGCCGGCGCTGGCATGGCCGGAGACGTGGACCAGGGCGTTCTCCTTGGAGACGACCGTGGCACCCAGCCGGGTGAGGCCGTTGATGACGCGGTAGACGGCGTTCTCGTTGCCCGGGATGAGGGAGGAGGCGAGCAGGACGGTGTCGCCCTCGCCGACGTCGATCTTGTGGTCGCCGTTGGCCATCCGCGACAGGGCCGCCATCGGTTCGCCCTGGGAGCCGGTGCAGATGAGCACCTGCTGGTCGTCGGGCAGCTGGGTCAGCTTGCCGAGGTCGACGAGCACCCCGTCGGGCACCCGCAGGTAGCCCATGTCGGTCGCGATGCCCATGTTGCGCAGCATCGACCGACCGACCATGGCGACCTTGCGGCCCGACTCCTCGGCCGCGTCGAGCACCTGCTGCACGCGGTGCACGTGCGAGGAGAAGCAGGCGACGATGATCCGCCGCTCGGCGTTGTGGAAGACCCGCTCGATGGCGGGGGTGATCTGCCGCTCGGGCGTCGTGAAGCCGGGGACGTGGGCGTTGGTGGAGTCGGTCATGAACAGGTCGACCCCCTCCTCCCCCAGCCGGGCGAAGGCGCGCAGATCGGTGATCCGGCCGTCCAGCGGGAGCTGGTCCATCTTGAAGTCGCCGGTGTGCAGGATCGTGCCGCCGGAGGTGCGGATGAAGACCGCCAGGGCGTCCGGGATCGAGTGGTTGACCGCGACGAACTCGCACTCGAAGGGACCGAGCTGCTCGCGGTCGCCCTCCTTCACGCCGAGCGTGATCGGGGTGATCTTGTGCTCCTTGAGCTTGGCCTCGATGAGGGCCAGGGTCAGCTGGGAGCCGATGAGCGGGAGGTCCGGCTTGAGGCGCAGCAGGTAGGGCACCGCGCCGATGTGGTCCTCGTGGCCGTGGGTAAGGACGACGGCGACGATGTCGTCGAGCCGGTCCTCGATGGGGCTGAAGTCCGGGAGGATGAGATCGACACCGGGGTGGTGCTCCTCGGGGAAGAGCACGCCGCAGTCGACGACCAGCAGCTTGCCCCGGTGCTCGATGACCGCCATGTTGCGGCCGACCTCGCCCAGACCCCCGAGAGGTATGACGCGGACGCCCCCGTCCGGGAGGGGCGGGGGCGCGGTCAGCTCAGGGTGGGGGTGGCTCATGGGCGACAGCGTAACGGGGGAGGATGGGTCTCCCCGACTGCACCAAGGAGACCTCTGCATGGGTGTCGCGCTCGCGCTCGCCGCCGCCGTGGCCTACGGCCTGTCCGACTTCATCGGCGGCGTGGCCTCGCGCCGGACCTCGCCGTGGCCGGTGGCCGTCATGTGCGCGGTCGGGGGCATGGCGGGAGCGGTGCTCATCGCCCTCGGCCGTCCCGGGGAACCTGCCGCCGCCGACCTGGCCTGGGGCGGCCTGGCCGGGATCGGCAGCGGGCTGGGCGGCGCCTTCCTCTACCGCGGGCTCGCCGCGGGGCGGATGGGGGTGGTCGCGCCGGTGTCGGGCGTCGGCGCTGCCGTGCTGCCGGTGGCCGTCGCGCTGTTGACCGGCGAGCGCCTGGTGCGCTCGTCTGGGTAGCATCGCGGCGGCGCTGCCGGGGATCTGGCTGGTGAGCCGCGAGCGACCGGCCCCGAGGGGCCGGGTCGGCTGGCCGACGGGCTGGTCGACGGCGTGCTGGCCGGGATGGGCTTCGGGCTGCTCTTCGCCGCCATCGGGCAGGTGCCCGAGGTGGCCGGGTACTGGCCGCTCGCGGTGACGCAGTCGGTGGCGCTGGTGAGCGTGATGGTGACCGCCTCGCTGCTGGGCGACAGCTGGCGACCTCGCACCCCCCTCGAGGTCGGCGGAGGGGTGGTCGCCGGGGCCATGGCGACGGTCGCCGCGCTGTGCTTCCTGCTCGCCACCCAGACGGGCTTGATGACGGTCGCCGCCGTGCTGACCGCCCTCTATCCAGCAGTCACGGTGCTCCTGGCGGCGCTGCTGCTGCGGGAGCGGATGCAGGCCGGCCAGGCGGTCGGCCTGGCGCTGTGCCTGCTCTGCGTCGCGCTGGTGTCGGCCGGCTGACACGGACTCCTGCTGACCCACGCTCTTCCGCCGACCACCCGTGTCGGTGGCCGCGGCTACGCTGTGCGGCATGCAGGCATACCTCGATCTCCTGGAGCGGATCCGCGCCGAGGGGGTGCGCAAGGGGGACCGCACCGGCACGGGGACGCTGTCGGTCTTCGGGCACCAGATGCGCTTCGACCTGACCGAGGGGTTTCCTGCGCTGACGACGAAGAAGTTGCACCTGCGCTCGATCATCGGTGAGCTCCTGTGGTTCCTGCGCGGCGACACCAACGTGCGCTGGCTGCAGGAGCGCCGGATCACGATCTGGGACGAGTGGGCCGACGAGCAGGGCGACCTCGGGCCGGTCTACGGCCACCAGTGGCGTTCCTGGCCGGCCCCCGACGGCGGGACGATCGACCAGATCCAGCGGCTGGTCAGCGGGCTGCGGAGCAACCCGGACTCGCGGCGACACATCGTGTCGGCGTGGAACGTCGCCGACGTGGACTCGATGGCGCTGCCGCCGTGCCACACCCTCTTCCAGTTCTACGTCGCGCCCGCGGCCGAGGCGACCCGGACCAGCGTGGGTGGCTGTCGTGCCAGCTCTACCAGCGCAGCGCCGACACCTTCCTCGGGGTGCCCTTCAACATCGCGTCCTACGCCCTGCTGACGCACATGGTGGCGCAGGTGACCGACCTGCGTGCCAAGGACTTCGTGCACACGCTCGGCGACGCGCACCTCTATCTCAACCACCTCGACCAGGCGGCCGAGCAGCTGACCCGAAGCCCTGGACCGCTGCCGACGCTGTGGCTCAACCCGGAGGTGCGCGAGATCGACCGTTTCGAGCTGGAGGACGTCGAGGTGCGCGACTACGTCGCCGCGCCGACGATCACGGCGCCGATCGCGGTATGACGCAGCCGTCGACCCCGTCGTCGGTGACGGACGCCGGGCAGGGTGCACACCGCGACGAGGCGGCACGTCGGTCCCGTCCGGGTGCGCTCGTGCCCGCGACCTACGTCGTGCTGCGTCGTCAGGGACCCTCGGGGACCGAGGTGCTGCTGCAGCTGCGCCGGGGCACGCCCTACATGGACGGCTGGTGGGCCTGCGGGGCCGCAGGCCATGTCGAGCCGGGCGAGAGCTTCTGGCGCGCCGGGGTCCGCGAGGCCGCCGAGGAGATCGGCGTCGAGCTGGTCGAGGACGACCTCGAGCACGTCGCGACGGTGCACCGGACCATCGCGCTGTCAGACCCTTTCGAGCAACGGGTCGACGTCTTCGTCGGCACCGACCGGTGGGTGGGCGAGCCGCACGTCGCCGAGCCGCACCGGGCCGCGCGCTTGCAGTGGTGGCCCCTGGACGACCTGCCCGACCGCGTCGTGCCGCACGAGCGGCTGGCGCTGGAGGCGCTGGCCGCCGGTCGGCGTGCGACCCTGCTCACGCACGGCTTCGACCAGCGGCTCACGCTCGTCGCGGCCGTCGGCCGCAACGGCGTCATCGGTGACGGCGCGTCGATGCCGTGGCACCTGCCGGAGGACCTGCGCTTCTTCAAGGAGACGACGATGGGCGGGGTGCTGCTCATGGGGCGCGGCACCTGGGACTCCATCGGCCGGGCGCTCCCGGGCCGGCGCACCATCGTCGTGACCCGGCAGCACGACTGGTCCGCACCGGGCGCCGAGGCCGCGCACTCCCTGTCGGAGGCTCTGCTCATGGCCGGGGACCGTGAGGTCTTCGTCGCGGGTGGTGGCCAGATCTACGCCCAGACCATCGAGCACGCCCACCGGCTGGTGCTCACCGAGGTCGACCTCGAGCCGGAGGGCGCCACGCACTTCCCCGAGGTGGACCAGGCCCTGTGGCGCGAGGCGGCCCGGGTCGCGGGGCCTGCCGACAGCGACATCACGGCCTGGGTGACCTGGGAGCGGCAGGAGGACTCGCCCGCACCCAGGTGACTCCCGGCGCGTGGTGCCGGACCCCGACGCCGTGGGTCAGGGCAGGCGCTCGGTGACCGGCGCTTCAGCCCCGTGCGTCACCACGGACACGTAGCCACCGCCGATGTCCCGCGTGGTCAGCTCCACGTCCGGGAGGACGGTCGGATGCAGCACCGCGCCCGTGAGCTCACCGCCGCGCGTCGTGAGCATCATGAGCGGGAGCAGGTCGGACACCGCCGGCCACACCGTCTCGACGACGGCATCGACCTCGAGCGAGAGGTCCTCCAGCACGCCCCTGGGGCTCGACGTAAGCGTCACGGTCCCGGAGGCCTCACCCATTTCCACGACCCAGGTCACCGGCTCCGGGGCCGAGCTTCGCGCCGTCTGCGCGAGCAGCCCCGCATCCCACGGATGCAGAGCGGGTTCGGTCAGCCCGACCGACGCCGGGTGCCCGTCCAGACTCTCGATCACCCTCGAGGTCAGCAGGCCGATGTCCTGGGTCTCGTCGAGCGGGTGCAGCACCTGCACGCGCAGGCTCGCCGTGTCCCGGTCGGGGCGGCCGGCTGCGCGGCGGTCAGGGACGAGTGTCCCGTCCTGCCAGCGCATCGGCAGCCCGCTGAGACCCTCCACCGGTCCGCCAGGCTCCTCGCGCACCCAGATGGCCCAGTGGTCCCGCAGCAATCGACGCAGCACGGCGCTGGGCCGGCTGCCTGCGGGGGTCCGCAGCACCAGCGGGCGTTCGTGACTGCGTCCTGCGTCACGGCGTGGAACGATCTCAGCCACGGCCCCAACGTGACGACCGCCAGAGGCACCTCCAGCACGAGCAGCTCATCCGCTGGGATCTCGGCCCGCCCTGCCCACGTCTCGTCGCCACCATGGTCGAGCTCGCGGTATGCCGTGCCGCTGGCAGCTCCGAGCGTGGACCCGACCGACCTGGCGAGGTCCGGCGAGCCCACGACCTCGACGACGCCTCGGCCCGCACACGCCGGCGGTCCTGCGTCGACACTGACCCACACGTCCTGGTCCTCGTCGTGCCGGGCGAGCACGACCGTCTCGCCGGGGCCGGCAACGATCCTGAGCGCGGGGTCCGCAGCCGCGGCTGCCCGCAGCACGTCTTCCGGGGATGGGGGATGGTCGAGGATCAGCTGCACGTGGACCCGGTCGACCGGGCTCATGAGGAGCCCCCGAAGCCCACCCCTGACAGTTCCTCGTCGTCGGAGGAGGCGTCGCCATCGACCACCTGCACGGTGACGGCCGGTTGCCCGGTCCGCAGCAGAAACGCCCGGCCGACCGGGAGCGACTGCGCGCGCTGATTGCCGAGCAGTGGGCCCTCGGCTCGGTCGCCGGAGAACATCAGGCCGGTCGCGCCCGTCTCGCGCACGGTCGTCAGCACCGGTTCGTGCAGGCCCCGCGACGCTCCAGCGGTGCGCCGTGCGATGAAGGAGGACACGTTGATCTCGTGGCTCATCGCGACGAACGGCTGGAGGGGGGCCAGGGGGCTGATGCCGCTCGCTGTGAGGACGTCGTAGTCGTCGGCGAGCAGCACGATACGGGGCAGAGGTGGCGCTGAGTCTGGCTGACCGTCCACGGAGTCCGGGACACGCTTCTGCAGCTCCGGGAGGATCGCCGCCACGAGTCGCTCAGCCAGACCGGAGCTCGGCGCATACCCGCCGAGGTACTCCTCGGGCACGACGCCCTGGAAGGTGCGGCGAGGATCGAAGACCGCGAAGACCAGGTCGTCCGGGCTGTGCCGGGCGATGAGCTGGCGGGTGAGGTGCCGCAGAAGCCCCGTGCGACCGGTGCCGTTGTCGCCGAGGACGACCAGGTTGCGGTCCACACCGTCGAGATCGAGGACCGCGGTCCTCAGGTCTCGTTCGTACAGACCCAGCGGGATCATGCCTTCGCTCGCCGGCTCCAGGTCCTCCCCGCGCACCACGGCCGGCAGCAGGCGCACCTTGGAGGCCTGCTCGCGGCTGCCCTCCGCGACAGCTTCGACCAGCGCCACCAGGCCGGCTGCCGCGGTGGTCCTGCTCGCCTCACCGTCCAGACGGGGCAACGCGAGCTGGCCGAAGAGGCCTCCGGAGGTGAGGAACTGCCCGGGCCGATCCGCGCTCAGGGTCTCGGACAACTTGCGGCCCACCACCGATTCCCCCGGATCCGTCATCCGGAGCTCGAGCCGCTGGCCGAAGTAGGTCTGCAGGTTGACCCGGACCTCGTTCGCGCGGGAAGCGGTCGCCACGACGTGCACCCCGAAGCCGGCGCCGCGCCGGATCAGGTCACGCACCTGATTCTCCAGGTCCCCGAACTCCTCGGTGAGCTGCCCGAAGCCGGCGCCGCGCCGGATCAGGTCACGCACCTGATTCTCCAGGTCCCCGAACTCCTCGGTGAGCTGCCCGATGCCGTCCACCAGCAGCACGACGTCGGCCATGTCCTCGGCGGCCCAGGGGACCTCCTCGTGCCTCGCACGCTCTCGCGCGGTGGCCAGATCCGGCAGCCGGTGCTGCTGCAGCAGGCTCTCGCGGGCGTGCATGGCGACGTGCACCTCCTCCACCGTTCGACGCACGATCTCCCGGTCGAGCCGGGTCGCGACCCCGGAGACGTTGGGCAACCGGGAGATCGCGGCCAGGCCGGAGCCGAGCAGGTCGAGCCCGTAGACGATGCACTCGCGCACCCCGTGGGTCAGTGCCAGCGAGCTGGCCACCGTCAGCAGTGCGGTCGTCTTGCCTGAGCGTGGGGCGCCGATGACGAGCACGTGGCCGCCGGCCGAGGCGAGGTCGAGGTGATGCAGGCCATGCCACTGCCTGGCCGGGTCGTCGAGCAACCCGACCGGGATGGCCAGTGGCCGGTCGCGACCGAGCCGCAACCCTCTGCGGGTCGGCATCGGCTGTCCCGCTGCCTGGTCCAGGGTGAGCACATCGGGCATCGGCGGGAGCCAGATGGGCCGGGTCTCGCGCGGTTGACGGGCGAGCTGGTCGACCACGGTGCCGAGGATGGTGGGTCCTTCGTCCTCCACCTCCATGTCGCCCTCGTCCGCCGCCTCCCGCTGGACCACGACCGGTTCCTCGGGCTCGCTGAGGTCGGCGTAGTCGGGGACCGGGTGCACCTCGGGTGCGACGTCCTCGAGCAGACCCTCGTCCTCGGTCGGCAGAGCGCCAGAGACGTAGCCGGCACGGAAGCGCGTGTAGGTCGTCGTGTCCACCTTGAGGTAGCCGAAACCGGGCACGGGCGGCAGCGAGAAGGCGTCCGGCGTCTCCAGCACGGTGCGCGACTCAGCCTCAGAGAGCGTCCGGAGGCCGAGGCGGTAGGACAGGTAGGTCTCCAGGCCCCTGAGCTTGCCGCCCTCGATCCGCTGGCTCGACAGCAGCAGATGCACTCCGATGGAGCGACCGATCCGACCGATGGACAGGAAGAGATCGATGAAGTCCGGCCGTGCCGTGAGCAGCTCGCCGAATTCGTCGATGACGATCACGAGGTGCGGCAAGGGCTCGGTGGTCACCTGGCCGCGGGCCCGGGCCTGACGGTATGCGGTGATGTCGGCGAGGTTGCCCGCGTCCTTGAGGAGCTGCTGGCGTCGTTGCACCTCACCCGCGAGACTGGCGTAGACCCGCTCGACCAGGTTGGCGTCGTCGCCGAGGTTGGTGATGACGCCCGCGACGTGCGGCAACGACTCGAAGGGCGCGAAAGCGGCACCGCCCTTGTAGTCGATGAGGACGAGGTTGACGTCGGACGGCCCGTGGCCGGTGCACAGGCCCAGCACGAGGGTGCGCAGCAGCTCGGACTTGCCCGATCCGGTGGCCCCGATGGCCAGCCCGTGGGGGCCCATTCCGAACTGCGCGGACTCCTTGAGATCCAGCATCACCGGGTCACCCTGGTCGTCGGTGCCGATCTGGACGCGCAGGAAGCTCGAGCGTGGGCGAGGCGCCCACGCGCGGCCCAGGTCGATGTCCTCCAGGTCCGCCACGTCGAGGAGGTCGGCGGCACGCAGCGCCTGTCGGGACGAGTCGTGCTCGAGCGAGTCCGGTGAGAGTCGAAGCCCTGCCAGGTAGCGGCACAGCGCCTCCGCCGAGGATGCGCTGAACTCGTCGAGCACCGCGGTCCGCTCCGTGGGTGCTTGGTCCCGCCGGGCATACCGCTCGATCCTCACCACTCCCGGCCGGGCCCCGTCTTCGGTGATCCGCACGGTGATGTCATCAGGCTCGTGCTGGCGGTCGGAGAGCAGGTGCACCACGGTCAGCGCGAGTGCTCCGGGCCCGATCTCCCGGTCGCCCAGGGGCAGTTCAGCGGGCCGCGCGTCGTGGGTGTCGAGCACCACCCACAGCCGGGAGAGGACACCAGCCACGTCGGCTCCGCGCAGGTTCCGCCGCATCTCGGCCGCGGTCGAGAGACGTCGGTGCAGCTCGGGGCGGAGCACCTCGGCCAGACGGGATCCGTCAGGAGCGATCCGACGTAGCGGCCCCTGGTCGGTGACGCGGTTCTGGTCGGCCAGGTGCGGCAGCCAGGTCATCCAGTCCCAGCCACGTCGGCGCTCGGGGGGTGCGAGGAGAGCCATCCCGAGGTCCTCCGGCGAGGAGAGCGCGGCCGCCTGGCAAGTCAGGGTTCGCGCGACGCGCCGGCAGAAGTCGAGGTCACCCACCACGCTGACATGGCCGACGCTGTCGAGAGCGACCGAGATGGGGGCGTCCGGGGTGCTGTCGTAGCGCTGCTCGACCCGTTCCAGCTCCGCCGTCATGAACTCGTCGTCGGCGCTGAGCGGGCTGTCGTCACCGACCCGGACGAAGCTGCGGGCCGGTGCGTCACCGGTGCCGATCCGCAGCCGGAGGAAGTCCTGGTCGTCGCGTCGCCGCTCCCACAGGCGACGCGGCGAGCGCACCAACCCGAGCAGGGCATCGGGGTGCGGGTCGGCCCCGCGGCTCACCGCGCCCCTGCTCCCCTCCCCCTCGGACAGCTCGGCCCCCTGCCGGTCCAGGTAGGTGAGGTAGCGGTCGCGCAGCATCCGGCGCCGACGCGCCGCCTTGCCCCGCTGGCTGAAGATAAGGACGACGAAGGCGACGACCGTGAGGATCATCATCAGTGCGCCGACGGCTGCCAGACCGGACCCACGGAACAGCATCATCACCGTCATCGAGGCGCCCGCACCCAGCATCGGCACGAGCATGAGCAGGTTGCCTGCGCCATCGTCCTCGGGCAGCTGCGGCGGGCGCTCCACCTCCCGTTGCTCGACCTCCGGAGCGCTGGGTGACGACCGCGCCGGTCGGTGGACGATGCGGGTGCTCACGCGCCCACCGCCGACCTGACGACGGTGCCAGCCAGGTCGTCGACGGCGAGCCGGGTCGGCTCGGACACCAGGTCCAGGGACAGCCCGGCCTCACCGGCGACGTGTCGGTCGTGCGGGAGTCGCAGCCGCTGGTCGACCCGCCGGAGGAAGAGGGAGATCCCGCTGTCCGGCACCTCGCGCAGCACCGGGACGACACGCTGCCGCTGACCCACCGCTCGCGTCGTGCGGTCCAGCTGCTCCAGGCCCCGGACGGTATGCCGTGCCACGAGGACCAGGACGTGCGGGGTGATGGTCTGGGCGAGGGGCAGCGAGGTCCCGCAGTCCACGACGGTCACACCATGGGTGCGGGACACCTCGGTCACGGTGGTCCCCAGCGCGCCGTCCAGCTCCTCGTCGAGGACGGTGAGCGGACCCCGGGGACCGGCCTGGCCGTTGAGCCAGCGCAGCGCCCCTGCCTCGGCTCCCCCGACGAGCGCGACCCCGCCGCCGCGCGAACGGGCCAACGACTGGGCGAGCAGCACCGAGGTGGAGCTCGCACCCGCGCCGCCACCGACTCCCACGACCGCCACCCGGCGGCCGGTGGAGACGTGGAGCTGGGCATCCCGGCGGGCGCTGAGTGCGCGGTCCGGTGCCTCGTCAGCGCTGACGAGGGAGGCGCCGGCCCGCAGCACCCGGCGCAGCGGCCCCTCGGCGTGGCGACGGGTGAGGCGGGTGATGTCGCGCACGAGGCGGGACTCGGTGGCGCGCATCAGAAGGTCCCCAGCAGGTCGGCATAGACGCCGAAGGCCCCGATGAGCACGGGCAACGACGCCAGCACACAGACCCGCTCGACGGCTGACGCGGCTCGTCGTCCCTGGGCGGCCCAGACGTCGCTCCCTCGGGGCAGCAGGGGCACCCCGAGAAGCCCCGCCGCGACGACGACGCAGGCAGCGGCGACCCAGAAGGCGCTGGCCGGGTCTGACCGCGCGATCTCGGCGCCGAGAGCCACCCCTCCGGCGATCGCGGCGCCCCAGATGGCGAGCCGGTGAGCTGCCATCGGGAAGTGCCGGGCGCGCACCACCGCCCCGAGCGCGAGCAGTCCACCGAGGACCGCGATCCATCCCCCGTCGACAGCGGCGGCGCCGAGCACCCACAGCGCGCACCCGAGCACGGTGCAGGTCACCACGACGGTGAGCGTGAGCGCGGCATACGCCTCGGCGACCGTCGCCTCGACGCTGCGCACCTGCACCTCCGCCCCGTCGACGATCCGGTCGTCCACGGCATACAGACCCGACCCGATCATGCTGACCCGCGGGAGCAGGCCCAGGAGGAGCAGGGTGACCACCCCGACGACACCGGCGGTCTGGACCGGATCGGCACCCAGCGCCCTGCTGAGCCAGGCGACCCCGGCGAGCGCCAGGAGCGCGATCACCGCCGTGACCGCGGCACGCAGGTGGCGGGTGAGCATGCCTGCGAGGAGCAGTCCGGCCGTGGCCAGTCCGACCACCGCGACGGCGAGAGCTGCCCCCCTCGAGCCGGTGGTGACGAGCGCGGTGATCCCCAGCACCGCGGCGACGACGCTCAGGCACCAGGCGACGGCCCGCGCGGCGAGAGCGTGGGCCACGACCGCCCCTACCAGGCCACCGAGGGCGATCCAGGGGAGCAGACCCGGAGGGTCGTCGTGCAGCCAGGCTGCGACGAGCACCAGGGCGGAGGCGAGCACAGCGGTCACCCAGCGCGCGCTGGTCGGGGTCCACAGCCCGGTGACGTCGGCCCCGCTGATCCGATCGACGAGGTCGTGCACGACGGGCTCGGCGGGCGCATCCGTGACGGGGGCGATCCGCACCCGCTGACCGTCTCGTAGCCCTTGCTCGGCCAGCGGTTCGTGGCTGGACAGCTCGTGACCGACGTCGGTGTAGAGGCGCAGCCGCACGGCCTCGCCGGGCTCGGTCAACAGGTCGAGCAACTCGGGGAGCAGCGCGGCCGGCGGCTGGTCGGTGGGCAGGACGACATCGGCGGAGCGGACCCGTCCGACCACCGTGAGCCGCACGTGCGGGTCGGCCGTGCTCACGGCGAGTCCTGGATCGTCGGCGAGGTCGGCGCACCGGGACGCTGGAGAGCCCCGTCGCTCGAGAGCAGGTTGATGACGAAAGAGACGGCGACGCACGCGGCGCAGGCCAGCACGGCGAGGAAGGCGCTGGCGAGGAAGGCACCCAGCCGTTCGGACCACTGCCGACGCAGCCGCTGGTCGCGGTGCAGCAAGGCGTGCGCCAGCCGCTGCCGACGCACGCGAACGGCATCGATCACCTGGTCGTCGTACGTGTACACCCCGTATACCCCTCTGCAGGTCGCCGAACGGGAAAGCCCTCGACCCTGCATGATGACACGTCGCGGCCCTGGGTTCACGTTGCTCAGGTCGGGGTATGGAGTTGGCAAAGGTCTGGTCAAGACGTTTGGCCTCGTGGGTCACCTGTGCTGTGATAGGTGGTGTATGTCGGTCGGGTCGAGGGATCCGACCGCTGGGGGTCATCTGGTCCGTGAGGCACCCCCGGCAGAACGAGACAGGAGGGTGAGACATGAAGTTCGACATGGGCAACGCGACGTTGTCGACGCTGACGACCAACACCTCGGGTTCGCACCAGGATCTCGGCGCTCTGGTGAAGTCGCTCATCGCGGCGGCCGAGCCGCTGGAGGGCAAGTTCAACGGTGCCGGCCGGGCGGCCTTCGACCAGTTCAAGGCACGCACCGACGAGATCAGTGCCGACCTCAACTCCTCGCTGGGCCGCATCCTCGAGGGCCAGGCGGGTATGGACACCGCGTTCCAGACCGGTGACCTCGAGGCCTCGGACAACGCCACGGCCGCTTCGGCGCAGGCCAACTTCGACGGTGCCCGCTTCGGCGCCAACCGCTGACGCACACCACTTCGATTCTCCAGGAAGAGGGGAAGCAGCATGCCCACCACCGACCGTATTTCGTACGACACCGGCGTCTCCGCCTCGGTCCAGTCCGACATCGCCGGCATCATCGGGCGCCTCGAGTCGCTCATGGCCCAGCGGGACGCGCAGGTGTCCGCGGCGATGAGTGACTTCCAGGCCGATGGGGTCTCGGAGGAGTACCACACCGTCGAACAGCGCTGGCGCAAGGCCTCGGCGGAGGTCCGCTCCATCATCGACCTCGTCAAGACCACCATGGCGCGCAACGACGAGACCGCGATCGGCTCGCAGGGGCGCGCCCGCACCGCGGTGCAGAACATCGGCTGACCAGCTGACCGCATGACGCCTGACCCACGGGCAGCCCCAGGTGGCTGTCCCGGGCGTGGCGTGCCACAGGGAGGTAACCCACATGAGCAGCTGGGACATCGACGTGCGGGCCTCGGCCGGGACGATCGAGCGGTCGATGGCCACCGCCAACAACTACACGCTGGTGCACACCAGGCTGGCGGACGTCGCGAGTCGTGTCGGCGGCGACCTGGCCAACAGCCAGCCGGTCTTCGTCGCGCTCAACGAGCTCTTCGCCGAGGTGGTGCAGCCCGACACCGAGGCGGTCGACAACCGCACCGGTTCAGCCATCACCCAGACCACGCTCGCGCTGCAGCACTACCGCGAGGGCGACCTCACGATGGCCGCGCAGGCACAGGAGGCCGCGGGCGAGGCCACCACGCCGGCGTCGCTGCCGGGTGAGGGTAGCGACTGATGCTGTCCTCGTCCGATCTCCCTGTTCTGGATGTCCCGGAGCGGGTGGAGGCGCTGGGTGAGGATCTGGCCCAGGCCGGCAGGGACCTGTCGGGCACGGCTGAGCACGTGCATGCGGACTGGGCGGCGTTGGCGGGGCAGTACGTGGCGCCGGAGCAGGAGCTGGTGCTCACCGCGATGGACACCCCGCGGCAGGTCGCTGGGGAATTCCTCACCAAGATGGGCACCGCCTCCTCGGCGCTGTCCACGTATGCCGCCGAGCTGCGCACGCTGCGGGAGCGCAAGCGCGACCTGCAGGCCGACATCGCCCGGTCGCACCAGTTGTGGGCCACGGCCGATGCGACCTCGGCCCCGGCCCAGGAGTGGCACGGCAACGGCGCGGTGACCGTGGACCACGCCAAGGAGCAGGCCGAGCAGGAGGCCGCCGACTTCGAGCTCGCGGTGACCGACCGGATGGCACAGCTGCAGGCTGACGTCTTCACCGCGCAGAACGCCTGCGCGAACGCGATCATCGGCATCTACGGCGGGCAGCCGTTCAAGATGGTCGGGGAAGCCCGCGTGGACTACGCCCGGCTGCACGGCATGGACGCCGAGACGATCCTGGCCGGTGTGGCCTCCGAGCAGGTGGGGTGGTCCCGGCCGCGGGCATACCACCACACCGGGACCGTGCTGGGGCGTCTTCCCGGTGGCGCGTGGAACTCGGTCACCGGCTTCTTCGCCAGCATCGGTGACCTGAGCGGCCTCAACGGCGACGGGCCCGCTGCCGCCTCCCGTTCCGGGTTGGCCCAGTTCGGTGGTGACCTGCTCCACTACGACCCGACCGGGTGGTTCAGCGACTCCGATCGAAGCGCCGAGGCGAATCAGCGCATCCACGGCATGGCCAGCGGCGGCTGGAACTCCCTCATCAACGACCCCGGGCACTTCCTGGGAGGCCTCGCCCCGGACATCGCGGCCGGCGCTGTGACCGCCGGGGCCGGGACCGCCGCCAGCCGTGGCGTGCGTACCGGCCTGCGCGCCGCCGACGGTGGCCCCCTGGCAACAACCCTGCGCAACCTGGGCGTGCCCACCATCCGGTACCAACCCCACTACGCCTACGCCGGCACACCCGGCAACCCCAGCAGTATCGGCGGCCGGTTCATCACCGGCAACACCACCATCGGCGACCTCCTCGACCAGCTCCATCCCACGTCCCGACCGACGATGCTCATGTCGCAGGCGGACATGCAGCACTGGATCGACACCGTCCCCGAACAGAAGCACTCCACAGGTAGCGGACCCGCCTACGACTACCAACGCGCCACCGTCGGAGACACCGAGTATCGACTCAGACCCCCCGGGGAGCGACCCATCTGGGCCGATGGCCTAGAGGCCGCCGAGGACGGAGTCGTGGTCGCCGAAGCGAAGTACGTCCTCGAACCTGGATCGCCGCGGTCTCTTTACGAGGGGCGTGGTCCTGACTTCCTCTGGAGGGACTTTGACGACGAGATGAGACGATACGGGTTGGTCATGGACGACCCCTCGAACCCGGTATCACGCCTGCAGCTCGTCACCAACACGGAAGCCTCAGCCGAGATGATCTACCAGCGCGCCCGGCGGATACTTGGCCCGGATGTGGACATTCAGATCAGAGTCGAGAGGTCACCGTGAAGTATCTCAATCGCGATGCGCTGGGGCTGCCCAAGAACCTGCCGCATGACATCGTGCCCGCTCTGAGGGCAGCATTCCCCAGCGCCGAAGTGGACTTCTTCGGCGGTGACGATCCGATCGCCGTCGAGGTGGAATCGGCAGTTGACCCAGGATTCGAAGTGGCCTTCTTTATGCCCGAGATGGCCACATGTGACGGCCTGCCGGAGCAGCAGGCAATGGTCGCGTTGTGCATGGCCCAGGAGTGCCGCAATCACGGGGTCCGTATCGTGATGACCAGCGATGACGCCGCACAGGCGTGCACGGTCGAAGAAGGCGACACCGTCGCCGACCTGCTCAACCCGGACCGGTGGAGTTTCATCGACCCGAACCTGCTCGGCCACGGCGACATCATGCACAGCTACCCCAGCCCGGACCAGGACGACTGACCTCCCCCGGGGCTCCCTGGAAGGGTTCACCCGTACGCGCAGCCGTGGACCACGAGTGAGGGTTCCGCCAGCCAGCCGCGGGCGTACCACCACACCGGGACCGTGCTGGGGCGTCTTCCCGGGGGCGCGTGGGACTCGGTCACCGGCTTCGTCGCCAGCATCGGTGACCTGGCCGGCCTCAACGGCGACGGTGCGGCCGCCGCGTCCCGTTCCGGATTGGCCCATTTCACGGGAGACTTGTGGAACTACGATGTTCTGCAAGGCATGCTCGGGGGATCCGATCGAAGCGCCGACGCGAATCAGCGCATCCACGGCATGGCCAACGGGTCCTGGAACTCGCTTGTCAACGACCCCGGGCACTTCCTGGGAGGCCTCGCCCCGGACATCGCGGCCGGCGCGCTCACCGCCGGGGCCGGGACCGCCGCCAGCCGTGGCGTGCGTACCGGCCTACGCGCCGCCGACGGTGACCCCCTGGCAGCCACCCTGCGCAACCTGGGCGTGCCCACCATCCGGTACCAACCCCACTACGCCTACGCCGGCGCACCCGGCGGTGTCGGCGGCCGGTTCGTCACCGGCAACACCACCGTCGGCGACCTGCTCGACCAGCTCACCCTGCAATCCCGCGCCGACCGCGGCGACAGCGGGTCCGGTGGCGGGGGCACGTCGGGACAGGACAGCCCTGGCGCACGCGCTGGGAGTCCTGACAACCGCGGCGGGGTAGGACCGGGGCTACCGCGCGATCCCGATGGTCTCGGGGACTGGGGACCAGTGACGGAGAGCATGTCCGCCCGGGCAGAGGTCTACCAGGAGCAGATCACCGGCCAACCAGTCAACATCGGCTACGTGGTCGACGGCACGAAGTTCGACGGGTACGCCAACGGCGAGTTCATCGACGCCAAAGGCCCCGGTTACAACAGCTTCTTCCGCGCCGACGGCACCCCCTACGAGTGGTGGGCCGTCTCCCGCACTGGAGGGCCAAGCATGCTTCGACAGGCCCGAACCCAGCTACGCCTTGCACACGGCCACCCGGTGGTCTGGTACGTCGCAGAAGCGCATGCTGCGCGCGGCATTGAGGACTGGCTCACCCTGAACGGTATCTTCGACATCGAGATACGGATCCAACCTCCACGTTAGGAGTGATAAGCGCATGTCGTGGTACTTGGGACTGTACTGGGGGCCGTCTTCCGAACCTGCCTCGGTCGAGGTGTCGGCGAACCAGGTCTGGGACAGTCTGGCAATGCTGCGTGACGAGTTGGGATGTGCGTCGTCCTGGTCCTCAGGCGACGTCATCTTGGACGGTGCGGACTCGCTTGCTACGGCGTTGGCGACCGGTGTACACACGAAGGACACGACCGGTGAAGTTATACCAACCCTGGGTCAGACCATCGGAATCCAGTCGCTAGACCAGCATGACCTCGTGGTCAACGTGAGCGTCGGGGGAAGCGCAGATACATGGACCGGGGTCTTTGTCTGTCAGACCCGGCTTCTCGCCAACCTTGATCGTTCCAGGGCAGGGCGCTTGCTTGGTCGTCTAGTGGAAATCTGGTGTCCGGCCCATGCGGCCTTAACTACGAGTCAGTTGCGCCGGGCGGGTTGGCAGGCCGGCCTGTCCAAGAAGGGACCTGCCGCCGGGTGGTTGACGTGGGTGTCCCCGGACCTGCACGATCCGTTGCCCGGGCCGGTCGAAGAGCTCGGCGGAGGCCGCCTGCACGTGCTCGCCCCCACCGCTGATGAGGCCACCGTGGACCGGGTCCTTCACGTCCTGGAAGGCACAGGTCCCACCAGCACCCCCTGACCCACGCGCGGCAACCTGCTTGACCACCCCCGCAGGGCACTGGCATGCCCGGCCGCCCGAGGCCGGCATACCCCGCGTGTCACCCTCCGAGAGCTGAGCACCGGAACACCGGGCTCAAGGAGTGGATGCAACCGAAGGAGGGCCTGGACCGCACCGGCCCTGACGGGGACCTGTACCCCAGCGGCTACCGCCGCTACGGGAACCTGAGCGTGCGACAGTTCTACGACAAGTACATCGACACCGACACCGGAGAATGGATCTACCCACCCCACGACGGGTTCGACGGACCCCGCATCCCCAGCACTCTCGAACCGGGAGACATCATCGACCGCTTCGGCTTTGACAGCGGTGAGTACGCCGCGCCGGACAGAACCGCGTTCGACGCCCGGGCGATGCCACCATCGAGCACGAACTTCTCCTACGGCCGCTACCGTGTCCTCAAACCCCTCGACGGTGTCCTCGAAGGACGCACCGCGGCCTGGTTCGAGCAACCAGGCGGCGGCACCCAATACAAGTTCCCCGAGGGTCGAGGATTGAAATGGTATCTAGACAACGGGTATCTGGAGAAGGTGCCATGACACGAGATGGGGACCAGACCGGCGAGCAGCCCACAAGAGTGACGACCATGGCAAAACTTCGAGAGCTTCGTCAAGAGTTGGGGTTACCCCGAGCCGCAGTCGGATATCTCAGAGGCGACCCAGAGGTTCATGCTGATGGTGGCGCGGCCCTCTTGGCGGAAACTGCCCACGGGACGTGGCTGCTGCGCTATAAGGACCGTGGGAAGCTGTATGGCGACCGCTACTTCAGAACTTTGGAGGCTGCGCTGGAATATCTCGCGACCGACGCCGTGAAGGAGGCCAACTACCCGAAGGCTGATCTGTCGCCGGAGGAGCTGGCTGAGTTGGACGCGACCGCGGATGAGCGGCGGCGCAAGATCGAGGAGGACTTCGACCGGTGGCAGAAGGCTGAGATCGAGCGTCGGGCGCGTGCCGCCCAGACCGACGGCCCCCAGTGAGCGAGGGCCGTTGATGAGCAGCCGTGAGCAGGCCATGGCCGCAGTGGCCGCGGCGGTACAGCAGGCAGGATTCGACCCCACTCACGTCCTGGTCGCGGACGCGGACGGGCCGCCACCGCCACCGGGGCCCTGGGTGCTGGTCCGGCCCCCGGGCACCGACGGGGCGTGGACGGTGGGCGGGGTCTCCCGCGGACAGTTCCGCCCCTACGGCCACGCCCGCGGCGAGCAGGCCGCGACCGACCTGGTCATCCAGCTCCTGGCCCCACCGGCACACTCGATCCCGGCGACCGAGGAGCTCACCGCCCGTGGCCAGGCTACCGGTGAGGCGATCCTGGCGCGCACCCGGGCCCGGGACGGGGCACCCGGACCCGCCGGCACCGTCCCCGGAGACGTGCTCGACGTCATCGGCACCGACACCGGGCACCACCTGTTCGCGCTCGGCACCCTGTTCCCGCACCGGTCCCAACCACCCACCGACGCCGGTGGACCCTACACCCGCTACCAGGTCAGCGCCCCCCTGAGCAACGCCCAAGAAGGCGTCGTGACGCCTGGTTCGACCAGCCCGGCGGCGGGCCGATGATCGTGCTACCCCACCCCATCCGGTGGCACATCGACCACCACCAACTCACCCCCCTGACCTGACTGTGAGGATTCCCTTTGCAGCCTGATGGTGATGGGCTGTGGCTGATGACTACGAGCGTGACCCCTGACCTGACTGGCTTCGTGCCTTCGGGTGGACTTGTCCGCTCGCGGTCGTCGGCCCCGGCCCGGTCGGAGCAGCTGGCCTGATCAGGAGCTTGACCGTCCTGGCGTTGATGGCGCCTGGACGTGTCTCATCACAGTCCTGCCGAGTCTCCGCCCCGGACCGGAACCACGTCCCCGTTCGGCAATGAGGAGAACGCAATGCCCAGTCTGACCGATCTGCGCGAGGTGGTCGACGTCATCATCGGCGTCGACACCCACGTGCACACCCACTCGGCCGCCATCATCGAGACCCGCACCGGTGGAGTGCTCGATGAGGTCACCGTCGAGGCCACCGCGGACGGCTACGCCCGACTGGTCGAGTTCGCCGACGAGCACGCGGTGCTGCGGGCGTGGGCGATCGAAGGCACCGGCGGGCACGGCGCCGGCCTGGCCCGCCACCTGGCCGACCGCGAGGAGCTGGTGGTCGAGCTGGACCGTCCCGAGCGTGCGCACCGGCGCAACGGAGCCAAGTCCGACCCGCTGGACGCGGTCCGGGCTGCCAGGGAGGCCATGTCGCGGGCCCGGCTGGGCACCCCACGGGCGGGCGGTGACCGGCAGGGGTTGTCGGTGCTGCTGGCCGCGCGACGCTCGGCGGTGCAGGCCTCCGCCGACGCTCAACGTCAGGTGTTCAGCCTGGTCATCGCCGCACCGGAGCACATCCGGGACCGGTTCCGCGGACAGAAGCTGCTCGCCATGGTCCGCATCGCCTCACGGTTACGCGTCCAGGGCGGCTGGGACGTAGAGACCCTCAGCACGGTCACCGCGCTGCGCTCACTGGCCCGCCGTGTCCAGGCGCTGACCGTGGAGGCGAACGAGCACGAGAAAGCCATCCTGGTCATCGTCCGCTCCTGGCGGCCCGACCTGCTCGCACAGCCTGGCGTCGGCCCGATCGTGGCCGCCACGGTGCTGTGCTCCTGGTCCCATCCCGGCCGCATCCACTCCGAGGCTGCCTTCGCCATGCTCGCAGGTGCCGCTCCGATCCCCGCCAATAGCGGCCAGGTCACCACCCGCCACCGGCTCAACCGCTACGGCGACCGACAGCTCAACCGCGCCCTGCACACCATCGTGCTGTCCCGACTTCGTTCCCACGAGAACACCCGCGAGTACGTCGCCCGCCGCACCACCGAGGGCAAGACACCGCGCGAGATCAAACGCTGCCTCAAGCGCTACGTCGCCCGCGACCTCTACCGACTCCTCGAGCACAGGCCAGCCCAGACAGCCCTTGACAGACCATAGGAGCGTCCCCCCGAAACTGACCCGTGCTCTACCTCAACCGCGACCAGATCGGCATACCCGAAGACCTCCCCACCGCCATGCTGCCCGCCCTGCACTCCACCTTCGCCGGCGCACAGATCCAGCTGCTCGAGCAGCCGCCGATCTTCATCGACATCACGCCAGTCGATGAGCCCTCCTTCAGCGTGTGCTTCTACTTCCCTCACATGGCCAGTTGCGATGGCACTACCGAGCAGCAGGCGCTGGTCGCATTGTGCATGGCCCAGGAGTGCCGCAAGCACGGGATCCGCATCGTGATGGCCAGCGACGACGCGTCGTTCGTCTGCGCGGTCGAAGAAGGCGACACCGTCGCCGACCTGCTCGAGGAGGACCGGTGGAAGCTCATGGACACCGAGTTCGGTGAAGGTGACGTCATGCAGAGCCCCACCCGCACAGATCAGCGTGACTGACACAAGCGATGGCAGCAGGTTCGGCCGCTGGTGATGCGATGCGCCAATTCGGACCGGTCACCTATCCTCGACGCATGATCCGAGACCGTCGTCGCAGACTGGCTGTAGTTGCCGCCGGGACCGTGCTCCTTGGGGGATGTGGCCAGGGGGGCCCGGTCGACTATGTCACTCCGGTCGACGGAGTCGCGACAACGTATGCCGTCACCGTGGATGAGGTCACCGATCCTGCGCCGCCGCCGGAGAACTACCTGACACAACCACCCGAGGACAGCAGGCTCGTCGGGGTCGAGGTCACGGTGACGGCGACCCCGCAAGCGCAGTCGTCCGTAGCCCTCGCATCCACATGCTTCACCGGTCACGACTCAGCCGGCGCAGAGGCGCAACGGTTGGATGGCTTCACCTCACAAGGCGAACAACAGCTCAACGGGGTGCTCACCCAGGATTCCTCTCTGTCGGGGCAAATCCTCTTCCGGGTGCCCGACGGCGAGACCCTCTCCACCCTCAGCGCAAGGTGTGACGCCACAGGGAGCGACGAGACCGTCATCGAGCTAACCACCGAGTAGACCGCCACCCGCCTGCTCGAGGAGGCCGCTCCCACCGTCAGATCCCCCGCGTAGGGTCAGGAACGTGAAACCTGGCGACCTGACGAAGATCCGCACGCTCTCCTCCCCCACGGTGCACCCCGACGGCCGCGACGTGGTCTTCGTCGTGAGCGGCCGGACGTCGAGGACAACCGCTACCGCACCAGCCTGTGGCGGCTCGACCTGAGCACGGACGACGCCCGGCCCACCCGGTTGACCAGCAGCACGCGGGACTCGGCACCGGCATACTCCCCCGACGGCACGCAGCTGGCCTTCCTCCGCGCCGGCGACGACGGACCGCCGCAGCTGCACGTCATGCCTGCCGACGGCGGCGACGCTCGACGCCTGACCGACCAGCCGCTGGGCGTCGGCTCCGTCTCCTGGTCCCCCGAGGGCACGCAGCTCGTGTATGCCACCCGTATCCCCGAGCAGGTCGCTACGGCACCGACGACGCCGTCAAGCCCGACCAGGAGGCGCCGCGGCTCATCGAGCACAGCGCCTACCTGGCCGACGGGCTCGGCTACGTCCTCGACCGCCCGAGCAAGCTCTTCCTGCTCGACCTCGCCGACCTGCCCGATCCCGATGGCCCGGACGCGACGAGCTCCCGCCCAGCACGCAACTCACCTCGGGTCGAGGTGACGACAGCGCGCCCGTCTTCCTGCACGCCGGCACCCGGATCGCCTTCGTCGCCTCGCGCGACCGGCGCGGCGCCTGGACCCCGGACACCCTCGTGAGCGACGTGTGCTCGGTCGACCTGCGCGGCAAGGGCTTCCGCCGGCACACCGACGGCACCGGATCGGTCGGCAGCGTGCACGTCGGCCCGGACGGCACGGCCGTCTACGGTGCGGCCGACCTCGGCAGCTCGAAGCAGGACTTCGTGGCTCGCAACGCGGTGCTGCGCCGGCTCGACGGCCCGGGGGTCGCGCTCACCGACGCCGAGACCGACCACCTCGCCTGCGCCCCGGTCATCGGCGGCGACGGCGCGGTCGTCGCCGCCTTCGAGGTGCGCGGCGACACCGTCGTGCGTGACCTGACGGCCGACCGGGTGCTGCTCGAGGGTCACGTGGGCGTGACCGCCCTGGCCGCCGGCGGCGACGTCGTCGTCGCGGTCGCGGGCACGCGCGAGTCATACTCCGAGCTCTTCGTCGGCCGCTCCGGCGAGACGCTCACGCAGCGCACCGACTTCGCCCGCCACCTCACCGGCACGGCGGCGCCGATCGAGACCGAGGAGCTGGACGCGACCTCGGGCGACGGCTACCCGGTGCACGGCTGGCTGGTCCGGCCCACCACCAAGCCGCGGCGCAAGGCGGGCCACCCGGTGATCCTCATGATCCACGGCGGCCCCTACGCGCAGTACTCCGGCAACCTCTTCGACGAGGCCCAGGTCCTCGCCGGCGCTGGGTATGCCGTCGTCATGGGCAACCCGCGAGGCGGCTCCGGCTACGGCGCGGCGCACGGACGGGCGGTCAAGGAGGCGATCGGCACCGTCGACGTGGCCGACCTCACCGCGCTGCTGGACCACGCGCTGACCCTGCCGGGTCTCGACGGCTCTCGGCTCGGCGTCATGGGCGGCTCCTACGGCGGCCTCATGACGACCTGGCTGGTCGGGCACACCGACCGCTTCACCGCGGCGATCAGCGAGCGCGCTGTCAACGCCTGGGACTCCTTCGCTGGCACCAGCGACATCGGCTGGTTCTTCGCCGACGAGTATGCCGGCGCCTTCCAGCACGAGCAGTCACCGCTGACCTGGGCCGACCGGATCACCACACCGACGCTGGTCATCCACTCCGAGCGCGACTTCCGCTGCCCGCTGGAGCAGGGCCAGCGACTCTTCGCGCGGCTGCGCAAGAACGGCGTGCCCAGCAAGCTGCTCGTCTTCCCCGGCGAGGGGCACGAGCTGTCGCGCTCGGGCCAGCCGCGGCACCGGCTGCAGCGCTTCGAGCACATCCTCGACTGGTGGGCCGAGCACCTGCGCTGAGGGATAGAGCAGTGGCACGCTGGTGCCGTTCTGTGTGTCACATCTGTGCTCCTGAGCACGCATGTGACACACGTTGACGGACCAAGAGATGTACAGGCGTCTCTCTACTCCGCCGGAAGCTCGGCGTCGCCCTCAAGCGGTCGGCCCACTCCAGCAACGGCTCCAGGCCGAAGGCCTGCTCGTCGATCCCCCCCGGCCGACCCTGTTGGGACCGCCAGTGACGACGAGCCTCCTCCACCCCGGTCAGCGGGGTGCCGGCAGCCTCCAGCGCGTCTGCGAGCCGGGTGATCGTCGCCGGACCGACGCCCTAGAGGTCGGCGACCTCGAGCATCGCCACGCCTGCCAGGTCGGCATAGCCCGCCGCCTCCAGCGACCGCCGCGCCCGGGCAGGTATCCCCTCCGGCCAGGGGTCCGTCGTTCCCGTCATACGACCATCCTGCCCTGCCCGGTGGGCACGACGGACTCAGCCGGACAGGTGCCCGGGCAGCCGGTCCAGCACGTCGTTCCAGCCCTGCTCGGCGCCGCCACCCTCGACGTGCTCGGTGGAGGTATGCCGCACCGTCACCTCGGTGCCGTCCGACCCCTCGTCGAAGACCACCTGCACGGTGTCCACCACCGGCTCTCCCTCCACCTGCGCCTCGGACCCGTCGCTGATCCAGACCCAGGTCATGGCGAACTTGCGCGGCCGGTCATAGGTGGTGATGGTGCCGGTCACCCCCATCCCCACCTCAGCACTGTAGATCCGCACCGCTCCCCCCTCCCGGGGCTCGATCGCGTAGGTCGTGTCCGGCCACTGCGGCCACCACCACCTCGCCAGCTCCTCGGGATCCATCCAAGCGGCGAAGGCCCGTGCGGCGTCGACCGGCACGTGCCGGCTGATGGTGATCGTCGACTCGCTCATGGTGTCTCCCCTGCCGTGGTGGTGCCGGGCCGCTCACCGAGGTGCGCGGCATACCGGTCGAGGTGGTTGCCCCAGAAGAGGCGGGTGCGCATCGCCCACTGCGCGAGCGGCTCGAGCGCGCCCGGGACCAGCCGCACGTGGACGGTCCGGCCCCGCTTGCTGCGGCTGACGAGCCCGCCGTCCTCCAGCCGCTCGAGGTGGCGGAGCACGCTCGGCAGGCTCATGCCGACGTGGTCGGCGAGATCGGACACCGTCGCGGGACCCTCGGCCAGCCGCTCCAGGAGCCGGCGTCGCGGCTCGCTCGCCACGGCTGCCGCGGCGGCCTCCAGGGTGTTCATGCCGCGAGGATAGCAGACACTTAGTTGTCGTGCTAAGTGTTGTGAAGCACACCGGCGCGGTGCGGCGAGCTCGCTCAGTCCAGGTCGGGCCCGTGCACCCGCTCGTCCGGGGTGCGGTGGTGGTAGGTGACCAGCTCGCTCACGCTGCGGCGGCCGATGGCGTACCGCCCCTGCTCCGGGTCCCAGAGGCGGTACTCCGCGAGCGCCGCCTTCTTGGCCGCGCGGGCGGCGTCGGCGAGGGTGACCCGGTCGGCCCGCTCGTCGACCACCTGCGGCACGGGGAGGTAGAACCCGGCGTCGCGGACGAGGCCCTCCCGGTGCGCGCGACGCAGGGCGCGCCCAGCGGTGGCGTGGTCGGTATGCGGGTCGAGGTAGCTCATCGTCCGGTGCGCGGCCCGCGGGTGCCGGCGGGCGTGCCGCCGGATGACCGCGAGCACGGCGTCCTCGGACAGGGCGCCGTCCGGCAGCCCGGCGCGGTACACGTCGGCGGGGTCGACGCCCAGGCGCTGCACGGCGGCGACGAACTCGCGGTCCCGGGCGGCGACGAACTCCTCCAGCCCGATGTCCTGCCCGAGCCGGCGCCGCAGGCTGTGGATCGCCTGCGACCCCTCCCCCGCGGTGAGCAGCACGAGGACGTGCCGGTGGTCCGGGAGCGCGGCGATGGAGCCGCCCATGAAGATCGACTCGTCGTCGGGGTGCGGGACGTACCAGACGCTCACCTCGCGACGCAGCCGCCGCGTGCGCGCGACCCGCTTGGCCTGTGCGGCGGCGGGAGCGGGCATCCGGGCGATGGCGGCGCGGGCCCCCCGGCGCACGGCGCGTCGCCACCGCGGCTGGCTCTGCGCCGCCAGCTGCGCGGCGGTGGGTCCGGGCGGCGCCTCGGGCGCGGGCGGCGGCTTCGGGGCCGCCGGTTTCTTCGCCGGGGGTTTCTGCGCCAGGGCGGGGGACGCATCCTTCCCGGTCGCGGGCTTCGCCGGCGCGGGCTTCGGTGGCGCGGGGCGCGGCGGTTTGAGCAGGTAGCGGTAGGTGGGTCGCTGGTGCGGGGTCCACTCGAACTTCCAGGGATACTTCCCCGCGCCGAGGTCGAACTCGTCGGCGAGGTCGTGCTGGGTGACGTGCTCCAAGATCGCCAGTTGCAGCACCTTGCCGAGGCGGTAGCGCTCCAGCTCGGGCAGGTAGGCGCTGTTCCACGACAAGAGGCGGCGTCCGTCGCGGAAGACGGTGCGGTAGCCGAGCACGCGGCCGGTGGCCGGGTCGGCCGAATCGAGGTAGGCGAAGGTGAGCGCGTCGTCGGTGGTGGTGAAGACCTGCCGGATGTGCTCGGTGCGCCGGTCGTCGTCGTAGAGCGAGTGCCGCTCGGACCGCCCTCGCGCCTCAACGAGGTGGTTCTTCTCCGCCCGGTGGACCTCGGCGATCCGGTCCAGGATGCCGTGCTCGTCACCGGCGAAGGTGTGCAGGTGGACCTCGTGCTCGCGCTCGAGCTTCCCGCGGTACTTCCGGGCGTGCGAGGGGACGGCATACGGCTCGCGCAGGTCGATCCACGGGTTCTCGATGAGGAAGGCGAGCCGCTGGTGGTGCTGCTGCGAGGTGCGGATGTGCCAGGCAAAGTCAGACTCCGACGGTATGCCGGTGAGCTGGACCACCTGCGCCTCGTCGTCGTCGACGACACGCTGGAGCTCGTCGAAAATGAGCCCGGAGACGGTCTTCGGGTTGGCCACGCCCTCCCCGCGCGCGTGGAGCGCGGCCATGTAGTCGCCGTGGCTGGCCCAGCGCAGGACGGTGACCGGCTGGCCCTCCCGCTTCTCGGGGCGGAACGCGAACGGCCCGACGCCCACGAGCTGGCCCTCCTGGCGGACGAGCACGACGTGCAGCCGGTAGCCCGGCGCGTGCCGGTAGCTCTCCCACCAGGCGGAGACGAAGCGGTGCGAGGTGTAGTAGGACTCCCCCGGCCGCTCCAGCGCCTCCCACTCCTCGCGCAGCGCGGCGAGGTCCTCCGTGGTGCGGCAGATCGACGTCTCGATCATCGGGCGGGGATCTCCACCCAGGTCGGGAAGGTGAGGGTGCGCTGGCGGTCCTTGAGGAACACGTGCTGCCGGGTGCGGCGGGCGCCGAAGGCGCCGTAGGACGCGCGGGAGGCGGTGTTCTTGCGGGAGATCATCGTCACCCCCTGCGTCCGTCCGTCCTCGGCCAGCAGCTCCAGCCGGCGGGCGATGGAGAAGGCGTGCAGGCCGCGCCGACGGTGGGCGATGAAGACGTGGTCGTCCCAGAGGTATGCCTGTCGCCGCCCGACCCTGAGCCTGAGGTGGATCCGGGCGTTCTCGGTGTCACCGGTGGTGATGTGGCAGTAGCCGCAGGGCTCGCCGTGCTCGTCGCGGATGACCAGGGTACGGTCCGCGGGGTGGGACAGCCGCTCCACTAGGAGAGCGTGCTTGCGCTCGTTGAGGTCGTCCGGGTAGTCCCGCCGCATCTGGTCCAGGACCTCCTCGGTGGCGTCCTCGAGCGAGCGTGCAGGGTCGGGCGCCGGTCCGGGCCCGTGGACCGGGAAGACGTAGGTGTCGAGGACCTCCCGCTTGCGCCAGGACTTCTGCCACGAGTCGGGGACCAGGGACGTCAGCGGCATGGCGCCGATGCTAGCCGACGGCCACTCCCACGCCGGGTGGCGTCCACGTGCTCGCCCCCGGCCGCGCCGGTGAGGCGTGTCGTCGGCCCCAGCGTTCACATGAACGCCTGAGCCGATCAGCCCGGGCGCATCGCCGGCCTCAGCGCGTTCTGCCCCAGCGGTAGCAGGCGACGCCCAGCACGACGGCGCCGAGGCCGACGAGGACCATCGCGGCGACGTCCTGCCAGAGGACGATCCGGGCGGGCTCGATCGGCTGGTCGGCGAACCACCCGAAGCTGCGCGGTGTGAAGAGGATGATGGTCAGCCCCGCCAGGATCATGAGCGTACCGATCCCCGCCGCAACCCTGGTGCGGCCCGCCGGGCGACGCCCCGCAGCCATCAGACCGGGGGGATGCTGCGGTGGCGGGCGGAGAAGTGCCGGTCGCGGCGCGCGGCATACCGCAGCCGGTGCACGACCTCGGCGCGCAGGTCCTCCGGCTCGGTGATCGCGTCGATGACGAGGTCGGCGGCGAGCCGCTCGAGGTCGACGTCCTCGAGGTAGTCCGCACGCCTAGCGTCGATGAAGGCCTGCCGCTCACCCTCGTCCTCGATCGCGGCGATCTTGTTGGCGTAGACCGCGTTGACCGCGGCCTCGGGGCCCATCACCGCGATCCGCGCCGTCGGCAGCGCGATCGTCGCGTCCGGGCCGAAGCCGGGGCCACCCATGGCATACAGCCCGGCGCCGTAGGCCTTGCGCAGCACCACGCACAGCTGCGGCACCGTCGCCTCCGAGACCGCGGAGACCATCTTGGCGCCGTGCCGGATGATGCCGCCGCGCTCGACCTCGGAGCCGATCATGAAGCCCGGCACGTCGGCGAGGTAGATCAGGGGGATGCCGTAGGCGTCGCAGAGCCAGATGAAGCGGGCGGCCTTGTCAGCCGAGTCGGTGAAGAGCACCCCACCCTTGACCGCCGAGTTGTTGGCGACGATCCCGACGCTCTGCCCGTCGACCCGTCCCAGCCCGACGACCAGCTCGGCGGCGAAGAGCGGCTTGATCTCGAAGAAGCTGTCGTCGTCGACCAGCCCCTCGATGACGTCGTGCACGTCGAAGGGCACCGACTCCGCCTCGGGGACGGTATGCCTGCCCAGCGGCACCGCGGGCTCCTCGCCCTCGTAGGCGGGCGCCGGGGCGCGCCACGACTCGGGCAGGTAGGAGAAGAAGTGCCGGGCCAGCTCGATCGCCTCGGTGTCGTCCGAGGCGAGCAGGTCGCCGACCCCGGAGACGGTGCAGTGCATCCGCGCGCCACCCATCTCCTCCAGCGAGACCCGCTCCCCCACGACCATCTCGGCCATCCGCGGGCTGCCGAGGTACATCGAGCGTTGCCCTCGACCATGATGATCAGGTCGGTGAAGCTCGGGATGTAGGCGCCGCCCGCGGCGCTCGGCCCGAAGAGGCAGCAGATCTGCGGCACCTTGCCGGACAGGGCCACCTGGTTGTGGAAGATCCGCCCGGCACCGCGACGCCCCGGGAAGAGGTCCACCTGGTCGGTGATCCGCGCCCCCGCCGAGTCGACGAACCAGAAGACCGGCAGCTCCTCGCGCAGCGCGGCCTCGGTGGCGCGGATGATCTTCTCGACCGTCCGGGCACCCCACGACCCGGCCTTGACCGTCGGGTCGTTGGCGACGACGATCGCGGCGCGCCCGTCGACCTCGCCGCGGCCCGTGACCACGCCGTCGGCCGGCAGACCCTCGGCGGTGGCGTTGGCATACCGACCGTCCTCGACGAAGCTGCCCTCGTCGAAGAGCAGCGCGATCCGCTCGCGGACGTAGAGCTTGCCCTGGCCGTCCAGCTTGGCCCGGGCCCGCTCGCTGGGCTCCGCCGAGGCCTGGTGTGCCGTCGCGAGCCGCGAGCGCAGGTCGCGACCCGGGGGTCGCCGGCGGAGGCGGCGTCGTCGCTCATGCCGGTCATCGTGTCAGCACCCACCGACGGCTGTCAGCGGGCGGGGAGCCCGAGACCGCGGGCGATGACCATCCGCTGCACCTCCGAGGTGCCCTCGCCGATCTCGAGGATCTTGGCGTCGCGGTAGAAGCGGGCGACCGGGTACTCCTCCATGAAGCCGTTGCCGCCGAAGAGCTGGGTGGCGATCCGGGTCGAGCTGACCGCGGCCTCGGTGGAGTAGAGCTTGGCGACCGCCGCCGCCTGCTTGACCTCGGCGACCGAGCGGCGCCCGGCCTCCTGCTCGTCCTTGAGCCAGGCCGCCTTGTAGGTGAGCAGCCGCGCCGCCTCGACCATGACCGCCAGGTCCGAGATCTGGAAGGAGACGCCCTGGTTGACCGCGATCGGCTTGCCGAAGGCGGTGCGCTCCTGGCTGTAGGCCGTGCACTCCTCGAGCATCCGCTGGGCGCAGCCGAGCGCGAGCGCCGAGATCGCGATCCGGCCGTCGTCGAGGGTCTTGAGGAACTGCTTGAAACCCTCGCCGCGCTCGCCGAGCAGGTGGTCCTCGGGCACCCGGCAGTCCTCGAAGCTCAGGCCGTGGGTGTCGGAGATGTGCCAGCCGAGCTTGCGGTAGGACGGCTCGACGACGAAGCCGTCGGTGCCGGCGGGGATCATGATCGCGCTGATCTCCGGCCGGCCATGCTCGTCCTCGCCGGTCTTGGCGGTGACAGTGACCACGGAGGTGATGTCGGTGCCGGAGTTGGTGATGAAGGCCTTGGCGCCGTTGACCACCCACTGGCCGTCCTCGACCCGGGCGCGGGTCTTGCTGGCGGCGGCGTCCGAGCCGGCGTCCGGCTCGGTCAGCCCGAAACCCGCGAGGGTCTTGCCGGCGAGCAGGTCGGGGAGCCAGCGCTCCTTCTGCTCCTGGGTGCCGTAGGACAGGATCGGGTTGATGCCCAGACCGACGCCGGCGGACAGGGTGATGCCGATCGACTGGTCGACGCGACCGAGCTCCTCGATCGCGAGGCAGGTATACGTGAAGCCGCCGTGCTCGGTGCCCGCGCCGCCGAACTCCTCGGGGGCGTTGAGACCGAACAGACCCAGCTCGCCCATCTTGGGCACGAGCTCGGTCGGGAAGTGGGAGTCCATGTCCCACTTCTCCACGTGCGGCACCACCTCCCCCTGCGCGAACTCGCGGACCAGGCCGCGGAACTCCTCATGATCCTGGGTCAGTTCGAACATCGCCGTCCGCATCCTCGCTCGCGCTCGGGGGGTGACGGGGGCTCCCGGCACCGTCCCTCCATCGTGCTTGACGTTGACGCGAAGGTCAAGCAAGATGGTCCCGGACGACTTGACGTAAGGACAACCATGACCGACGCCACCACGACGTGGACCATCGCGCAGATGGCCGACGACTACGACGTCACCCACCGGGCGCTGCGCCACTACGAGCACCTCGGCCTGCTCGGGCCCGACCGCGAAGGGCAGCGCCGCATCTACCACCGCCGCGAGCGCACCCGCCTCGCGCTCATCCTGCGCGGGCGCCGACTGGGCTTCTCACTCGAGGAGATCGCCACCATCCTCGACATGTACGACGACCAGCCGGGCGAGGTCGGTCAGCTGCGCTACCTGCTCTCGCAGATCGGCGACCGGCGGGCCGACCTCGAGCGCCGCCGCCGCGACATCGAGGACAGCCTGCGCGAGCTGGGCGAGCTGGAGCAGCGCTGCGCCGAGGACGTCGCGCGGCTGTCCTGAGCAGCGGCGACCGCTGCCGGCGAGGTCTGCGGGCGCGCGCCGGAGTCGCGCGCGTCGGGCATACCCCTGGGGCTAGGGTGACCCCCATGCCGATCAGCAAGGTCCTCATAGCCAACCGCGGCGAGATCGCCGTGCGCATCGCCCGCGCCTGCGCCGACGCGGGCCTGGGCTCGGTGGCGGTCTACGCCGAGCCCGACCGCGACGCGCTGCACGTGAAGGTGGCGGACGAGGCCTACGCGCTGGGGGGCAGCACCCCCGGCGAGTCCTACCTGCTGCAGGAGAAGCTGCTCGATGTCGCGCGGCAGGCGGGGGCGGACGCGGTGCACCCGGGCTACGGCTTCCTCGCGGAGAACGCCTCCTTCGCCCAGGCCGTCATCGACGCCGGGCTGACCTGGATCGGCCCCTCCCCCGAGGCGATCGACTCGCTCGGCGACAAGGTCAAGGCCCGGCACATCGCGCTGGAGGCGGAGGCGCCGCTCGTGCCCGGCACGACCGACCCGGTCGACGGGCCGGACGAGGTCGTCGCCTTCGCGACCGAGCACGGCCTGCCGGTCGCGATCAAAGCGGCCTACGGCGGCGGGGGCCGTGGCCTCAAGGTCGCCCGCACGATGGAGGAGATCCCCGACCTGTTCGACTCCGCCGTGCGCGAGGCGGTCACCGCCTTCGGCCGCGGCGAGTGCTTCGTCGAGCGCTTCCTCGACCGTCCCCGGCACGTCGAGACCCAGTGCCTGGCCGACCAGCACGGCAACGTCGTCGTCGTCTCGACCCGCGACTGCTCGCTGCAGCGGCGCAACCAGAAGCTCGTCGAGGAGGCGCCGGCACCGTTCCTGAGCGAGGAGCAGCACGCCGAGCTGGTGCGGGCGAGCAAGGCCATCCTGCGGCAGGCGGGTTACGTCGGCGCCGGGACCTGCGAGTTCCTCGTCGGGCCGGAGGGTGACATCTCCTTCCTGGAGGTCAACACCCGGCTGCAGGTGGAGCACCCGGTCACCGAGGAGGTCACCGGCGTCGACCTGGTGCGCGAGCAGTTCCGCATCGCCGACGGCGAGGAGCTTGGCTACGACGACCCGGTGCCGCACGCGCACTCCTTCGAGTTCCGGCTCAACGCCGAGGACGCCGGTCGCGACTTCATGCCCGCGCCGGGGACGGCGCTGGTCTTCCGGCCCCCGTCGGGACCTGGCGTGCGGCTCGACTCCGGCGTCCTCGAGGGCGACGCGGTGGCCGGAGCCTTTGACTCGATGCTCGCCAAGCTCATCGTCACCGGGCGGACCCGGCAGCAGGCGCTGGAGCGCTCGCGCCGGGCGCTCGCCGAGTTCGAGCTGGAGGGTATGCCCACCGTGCTCGCCTTCCACCGGGCCGTGGTCGACGACCCCGCGTTCGCCCCGGAGGACACGGACCAGCCCTTCACCGTGCATACCCGCTGGATCGAGACCGACTTCGACAACACGATCGAGCCCTACTCCGGGCCGACCGCCGAGGACCCGGGCGAGCAGGGCGAGCGGCAGAACCTCGTCGTCGAGGTCGGCGGCCAGCGGCTCGAGGTCTCGCTGCCGGCCGGGCTGTCGCTCGGCGGTGGCGGCGGTGCCTCGTCCGGCGGCGGCCGGCGCAAGGCGCCCAAGCGCTCCCGCGGCGGCGGTGGCGCGGCGGCGGCCTCGGGTGACGCGGTGACCGCGCCGATGCAGGGCACGATCGTCAAGATCGCGGTCGAGGAGGGCCAGAGCATCGCCGAGGGCGACGTCGTCGTCGTGCTGGAGGCGATGAAGATGGAGCAGCCGATCAAGGCGCACAAGGGCGGCACCGTCACCGGTTTGTCCGCCGCCGTCGGCGACACCGTCACCAACGGCGCCGCCATCTGCGAGCTCAAGGACTGACCGGACACCCCCGTCCGACCGTCCGCCCTCCCCCACCGAGCGCCGCCCATGGTTGCCCAGGACAACCACACGCGACGCCCGGTGGTATGCCTCGGGCCGGGTCAGTCGGCGATCTCGTGCAGCTGGCGGGCGCCTCGGACAGCGAGCCGCTCATCGACGGGTAGACCGTGAAGGTCGCCGAGAACTGGTCGACGTTGAGCCGGTTGGCGACGGCGAGCGCGATCGGGAAGATCAGCTCGCTGGCGCGCGGAGCCACGACCACTCCCCCGACGATCGTCGCGCTGCCGCTGCGCGCGAAGAGCTTGACGAAGCCGTCCTGCAGGTTCTGCATCTTGGCCCGCGGGTTCTTGGTCAGCGGCAGCATGACCGCGCGCGCGTCCACCCGCCCCTCGTCGACGTCGGCCTGGCTCACGCCGACCGTGGCGATCTCGGGGTCGGTGAAGATGTTGGAGCTCACCTTGCCCAGCGACAGCGGCGCCACCGCGTCACCGAGGGAGTGCGCCACCGCGATCCGGCCCTGCATCGCCGCGATCGAGGCGAGCGGGAAGACGCCGGTGCAGTCCCCCGCGGCATACACCCCGGGCGCGCTGGTGCGCGAGACCCGGTCGACCTCGATGTGCCCGGACGGGCTCACCCGGACACCGGCCTCCTCCAGCCCCATGTCCGAGGTGTTGGGGATCGAGCCGACGGCGAGCAGCGCGTGGCTCCCCCTCACCTCGCGCCCGTCCTCCAGGGTCACGACCACGCCGTCCCCCTCGCGGCGCACGGCTCCGGCGCGCGACCGGTTGAGCACCGTCATCCCCCGGCGCCGGAAGACCTCCTCCACGACGTTGGCCGCGTCGGCGTCCTCCCCCGGCAGCACCCGGTCGCGCGAGGAGATCAGCGTGACCTGGCACCCGAGCCCGAGGTAGGCGTGCGCCAGCTCGGCGCCGGTGACGCCGGACCCGATCACCACCAGGTGCTCGGGCAGCTCCTCGAGGTCCCAGATCTGCTGCCAGGTGAGGATGCGCTCGCCATCCGGCTGCGCCGAGTCCAGCACCCGCGGGCGGGCACCGGTCGAGACGAGCACGAGGTCGGCCTCCACCTCACGCCGGGTATGCGCGTCGCCGCAGTCGTCGTCGTGCGGGGCCGGCTCCTCGCCGGACTCGACCTCGTCCACCCCCTCGACGATCAGCACCCGGCCGTCCGGAAGCAGGCTGCCGGCGCCCTGCACGACCTCGACCCCGGCTGACTCCAGCCGCTCACCGATGTCGCGGCTCTGCGCCCGGGCGAGGTCGAGGATGCGGGAGTTGACGTCGGCGATGTGCGCGGTGACGCCCTGGTCGCCCGGCACCTGGGCGCCGTCGAAGTGCACGCCGATCCGCTTGGCGGCGCTGAACCGGTCCATGAAGTCGGCCGTCGCGATGAGCGCCTTGCTCGGCACGCAGTCGGTGAGCACCGCGGCCCCGCCCAGCCCGGAGCGTTCGACGACGGTCACCTCGGCACCGAGCTGCGCGGCGGCCAGGGCGGCTTCGTAGCCGCCGGGGCCACCACCGATGACGACGACGGACTTGTTGCCAGCACTCACACCCCTATCCAACCATCGCTACCCTGGGCCCGTGACTACTGGTGCAGCCCGAGACCTCGCCCTCGAGGACCCCGCGACCGACCCGCTGGAGGTGGCGCAGGCGGCGGCCGACGTCATCGCCGAGCGGACCGGGGTGCCGCAGCACGACATCGCGCTCGTCCTCGGCTCCGGCTGGAAGCCCGCCGCCGACGCGCTCGGGCAGGCCGACGCCGAGATCGACCACGCCGACGTCCCCGGCTTCGCCGCGGCGGCGGTCGCCGGGCACTCCGGCACGATGCGCTCGATCCCGCTGGCGAACGGCCGGCGTGTGCTCGTCTACGGCACGCGCACCCACTTCTACGAGGGCAAGGGGGTGCGCTCCGTGGTCCACGCCGTGCGGACCGCCGCGGCCGCGGGCTGCTCCACCATCGTCCTCACCAACGGCTGCGGCGGACTGCGGCCGGAGTGGGCCCCGGGCACCCCGGTGCTCATCAAGGACCACATCAACCTCACCGCGACCTCGCCGGTCGAGGGGGCGAACTTCGTCGACCTCACCGACCTCTACTCCCCCCGCCTGCGCGACCTCGCCCGTGAGGTCGACGCCGACCTCGACGAGGGCGTCTACGTCCAGTTCCCGGGGCCGCACTACGAGACCCCGGCCGAGGTCCAGATGGCCAAGGTGATGGGGGGTGACCTCGCCGGTATGTCGACCGCCCTGGAGGCGATCGCGGCGCGGCAGTCCGGGCTCGAGGTGCTGGGGGTCTCCCTGGTCACCAACCCGGCCGCGGGGATCAGCGAGACCCCGCTGGACCACCAGGAGGTCATCGACGCCGGCGCCGCGGCGGCGCAGCGCTGCGGCGAGCTGCTGGCACGCATCGTCGAGCGCATCTGAGCGCCACCGCCCCGACGCGCCCCACCCACACGCACGAGAGGTGACCCCCGTGAGCGACCCGACCGACCTGCTGCGCACCGCCCGCACCTGGCTGGAGGACGACCCCGACCCGGCGACCCGCGAGGAGCTGCAGCAGGTGCTCACCGCCGCCGAGGGCGGCGACGACACCGCGCTGGCGGACCTCGAGGACCGCTTCAGCGCCTTCCTCGAGTTCGGCACCGCCGGCCTGCGCGGCCGGCTCGGGGCCGGGCCCAACCGGATGAACCGCTCGGTCGTCATCCGCACCGCGGCCGGGTTGACGGCCTACCTCCGGGCGCGGCTGGCGGAGTCCGGCGACGCGACCCCGGGCCCCGCCGTGGTCGTCGGCTTCGACGCACGCCATCACTCCGACGTCTTCGCCCGCGACACCGCTGCCGTCGTCACCGCGGCCGGCGGGCGGGCGATGGTCCTGCCCCGGCCGCTGCCCACGCCCGTGCTGGCCTTCGCGATCCGCCACCTCGGGGCCGACGCCGGGGTCATGGTGACGGCGAGCCACAACCCGCCGGAGGACAACGGCTACAAGGTCTACCTTGGCGACGGCTCGCAGATCGTGCCTCCCGCCGACCGTGACATCGCCGAGCAGATCGACGCGGTCACCGCGACCGCCGACGTGCCGCTCGCGCAGGACGGCTGGGAGACCCTCGGCGAGGAGGTCCTCGAGTCCTACCTCGCGGCCGCGGTCGCCGTGCTCGACCCGACCAGCCCGCGCGAGCTGTCGGTGGTGCACACCGCGCTGCACGGGGTCGGGTCCGAGGTCGTGCGCCGGGCCTTCGAGCAGGCCGGTTTCCCCGCCCCCGCTCCCGTGGCCACCCAGGCCGAGCCGGACCCGGACTTCCCGACCGTCGCCTTCCCGAACCCCGAGGAGAGCGGGGCCATCGACGCCGCCCTGGAGCTCGCCGAGCAGGTCGGCCCCGACCTCGTCATCGCTAACGACCCGGACGCCGACCGGTGCGCGCTCGCGGTCCGCGACGGCGACGGCTGGCGGATGCTGCGCGGCGACGAGGTCGGTGCGCTGCTCGGCCAGCACGTCGTCGACCGCGGGCGCGCCGGCGGCGACCGCCCGGTCCTCGCCCGCTCCATCGTCTCCTCCCGGTTGCTCGGCGCGATGGCCCGGTATGCCGGGCTGCGGGGCGAGGAGACGCTCACCGGGTTCAAGTGGATCGGCCGGGTCCCGGGGCTGGCCTACGGCTACGAGGAGGCCCTGGGCTACTGCGTCGACCCGGCGACCGTGCCGGACAAGGACGGCGTCACCGCGGCGCTCCTGGCCGCCGAGCTGACCGCCACCCTCGCGCAGCAGGGCCGCACTCTCGCGGACCTGCTCGACGACCTGGCGCAGCGGCACGGCGTGCACCAGACCGACGCCTTCTCGGTGCGGGTGAGCGACCTGGCGCAGATCCCGCCGGTCATGGCGCGGCTGCGAGAGCAGCCGCCGCAGGAGCTGGGCGGTGTCCCGGTAACCCGGGCCGAGGACCTCGCGGACGGTGTCGACGGGCTGCCGCCGACCGACGGGCTGCGCTTCCTGCTCGAGGACGACACCCGGGTCATCGTGCGGCCCAGCGGCACCGAGCCCAAGCTCAAGGTCTACCTCGAGGCCGTCGTGCCCGTCGAGGACCGGGCCGCGCTGGCGGCGGCCCGGGACGAGGCGGCCCGACGGCTCGCGTCCGTGCGCGCCGGCATGGAGGAGCTCACCGCCGTCTGAGACCACGGGAGCCTGCCCCCACCGGGCTAGGATCGGTGCGTGGAGCAGGACGACCAGGGACTCACCGGTGAGGTCATCGGTGTCTACCGAACCCTTCCGGCCCGCATCCTAGGCTGGCTCATGGTGGCCGGTGCCGCGGTCCTGGCCGCCCTGACGATCTGGGACGTCGGGTCGGGCCGCACCGAGGGACTGCTGGGGGCGGTCGCCCTCGTCCTCGGCATCGCCGCCGTGGCCTGGGCGCTCTTCCTGCGACCGCACGTCGTGCTGCGCGAGGACGGCGTGCTGCTGGCCAATGTCGTGGCCGACACGTCCGTGCCCTTCGCCGCCGTCGACGAGATCACCCACCAGTGGGCGCTGGAGCTGCACGACACCGCCGGCCGGCGGCACAGCGCCTGGGCCGTGCCGGCCAAGCGGGAGCGCGTCCGGCGTCAGCAGATCGACGACTTCGCCGAGACCACCCGCCGGCGCGGCGACGCGGGAGCGACGGCACAGGGGGTGGCCGACGAGGCGCAGCGCGCGCTGCAGCGCTGGCGGCTGGACGGCGGAGCGCTGCACGGTGGCCTCGAGGCGGCGCGGACGCGGCTGGCCTGGCCGGCGATCGTCGTCCTCGGGGCGGCGATCTGCCTGGCGCTCGTCGCGATCCTCGCCTGAGCAGCCGTCGGGTCCCGTCGGGCACCCTCCTAGACTGTCCGCCCATGGACCCGGCCCCTCCTCCTGCCCGCGTGCTCGTCCTCGCCGGCCCCAGCGGCGCCGGGAAGTCGCGGCTCGCCTCCCGCCTGCACGCCCGCCACGGCTGGCCGGTGGTCCAGCTCGACGACTTCTACCGCGAGGGCACGGACGCCGGTCTGCCGATGAGTCCTCTCGGCCTGCCGGACTGGGACCACGTCGACTCGTGGGACGGCGAGGCCGCCCTGGACGCGCTCGAGCAGCTGTGCCGCCAGGGCACCGCGCACATGCCGGTCTACGACATCAGCCGCTCGGCCGTCAGCGGCACCCACGAGGTGCGCCGCGACGGGCATACCGTCGTCGTCGCCGAGGGGATCTTCGCCGCCCACGTCGTGGCCGGGCTGCGCGAGCGCGGCCTGCTCGCGGGCGCCTGGTGCATCCGCAACCAGCCTGGAAGACCTTCGCCCGGCGCCTGGCGCGCGACCTCGCCCAGCGCCGCAAGCCCCCGCTCACCCTGTGGCGGCGGGGTCACGTCCTGCGCCGCGCCGAGCCGGGTATCGTGGCCGCGCAGCAGGCGCTCGGTGCCGCACCGATGACCGCACGCGAGGCAGAGGCTCGGGCCGGGGGACTCCAGCGACCACCGGCGACGCAGCCACGAGAGACCGACCGAGGAGCAGGGGGATGACCCAGCCACCCTTCGGCCCGCCGCCCGGCGGCCAGGGACCACCCGACCGCACGCCCCTGCCGCCGCCGGTACCCCCGGGCCCGATGGACCCGCCCCCGGGACAGGCGCCGGGCGCGCAGCAGTGGCAGCAACCGGCTCCCCCGCAGCAGTGGCAGCAGCCACCGCAGCAGCAGCCGCAGTGGCAGCAGCTGCCGCCCGAGCAGCTCGCCCGGATGCACCAGCCCGGCGTCGTGCCGCTGCGCCCGCTCACCCTGGGCGACATCTTCGGTGGTGCGCTGCAGACGATGCGACGCAACCCCGAGGCCACCATCGGCATGGGCTTCATCGTGCTCGCTGTCCTGCTCGTCCCCTCGCTGCTGCTCTCCCTGCTCCTGGGCAACGTGCTGACCGGCATGAGCGACCTCGACGTGCAGGCGCTGCAGCTGACGCTCGGGGCGATCTTCTCGGGCCTGTCCTCCATCACGCTCACCGGCATGATCGTGCACGTCGTCGGGGAGGCCGTCCTCGGCGACCGCGCCGGTCTGGGCGACACCTGGCGGGCCGTCCGCAGCCGGCTGCTCGCGCTCGTCGGCACCGTGCTGCTCATCGGCCTCATGACCGTCATCGCCGCCGTGGCCCTGGTCCTGCTGATCGTGCTGATCGTCGCGGCGCTCGGGGACAGCGCGCTGTCGGTCCTCCTCGTCGTCCTGCTCAGCCTCGGGGCGCTGGTCGGTCTCGTGTGGGCGGCCTGCCGGCTCAGCCTCGCACCGGCACCGGTGGTGCTGGAGCGGGTCGGCCCCTGGCGGGGCATCGCCCGCGCCTGGACCCTCTCCACGGGCGGCCAGGGCTGGCGCATCGTCGGGATCACGATGCTCGCGGGCATCGTCACCGCGATCCTGGCCGGCGTGATCCAGGTGCCGATCACCGGTGCCCTCATCGCGGCCCTCGGACCCGCCTGGCTCGACCCGCTCAGCCCGGCCGCGCTCGTCACCGACCACGCGCTCCAGCTCGTGGTGGGTGCCCTGACCATCCCGTTCACCGCCGGCGTCACCGCGCTGCTCTACCTCGACCAGCGCATCCGGCGTGAGGGTCTGGACGTCTCGCTCGTGCGGTCGGCGCAGGCGCGGGCCGCCCAGCGGTCGGGCTGACCAGGAAGACAGGTATGCCCTGGCCCCGGCAGGCGGGACACACCCTGCCCGCCGCTCCGCTCGACCCGGACCGGGACGAGGCGCGACGCCTGCTGACCGAGGAGCTGGAGTCCGGCGACTACCGGCTGCAGGAGCCCTGGCTGACCCGGGCCTGGAGATGGTTCGTCGAGCAGCTGCCGGACGTCCCCGACCTGGGCGCGCTGCCCCCGTGGACGACCTGGGCGGTGCTCGGTCTGGTGCTCTGCGCGGTGGCGGCCGTCCTGGTCTTCGCCAGCCGCGACCGGTGGCGCGCGGGACGGCTCGCCCCGCAGACCGCTGCGGGACCGGTCCTGGGCGGTGTGCGGCGCTCCGCGGCCGACTACCGCACCAGCGCCCGGGAGGCGCTGTCGGCGGGACGGGTCGACGAGGCCGTCCTCGACGGCTACCGGGCGCTCGCCGCCGGAGCCATCGAGCGCACGCTGCTCGACGACCGCCCGGGCCGCACCGCGCACGAGGTGGCCCAGGAGCTCTCCCCCGTCTTCCCGGTGCACGCCGACGACCTGCGGCGGGCCGGTGACGTCTTCGACGCGGTCCGCTACGGCGACCACCGCGCGAGCACCGAGCAGGCGCAGGCCGTGCTCGCGCTCGACGAGCGGCTGCTGGACTCACGACCCGAGCTCGCGGCGGCTGCACCGCGCTCGACGGTGCCGTCGTGAGGGCGCTGCGCCGGTATGCCCCGTGGGCCTTGCTCGCCCTCGCCGCCGTGGTCGTGGCAGCGATGCTGACGACCCCACGCTCAGGTGAGCTGCTGCACCCGATGAACCCCGGCCCGGACGGGGCGCAGGCGCTGCACGAGGTGCTGGTGTCCCAGGGCGTGGAGGTGGATATCGTCGCCGGGACCAGCGAGCTCGACCCGGCCGACCTCGGTCCCGGCACGTCGGTGCTGCTGCCGCACACGGCATACCTCGGGCCGGAGAGCGGGCCCGACCTGCTCGCCGAGCTGGCGACCGCGGGACTCGACCGCCTGGTCGTGCTCACCGACGACCCGGGCCGCGACGTCGGCGCAGCGCTCGGGCTCGACATCGACACGAGCAGCGGGTCCGGCATCTCCGTCGCCGCGGACTGCTCGCACCCGCTGGTCCGCGAGGGCGACCGGGTCGTCGGGTGGGACGTGCTCTTCTCGGCCGGCGGCGAGGACCGGGCGGGGACCACGGCGTGCTACCCGCCTGGGGCGGGTCACAACGCCGGCGGCGCGCGCGAGGGCGCCCTGCTCGTCCTCGAGGCGCAGCCGGACCGGCCGGTCACGGTGATCGCCGGCACCGGCCCGGCCTGGACCAACGCGCAGATCACCGAGGAGGCCAACGCGGCGCTGGCGCTGCGTGCGCTGGGTGCCAGCGACCGGCTGCTCTGGGTGCTGCCGCAACCGGGCGACGCCGGGCTGGACGCCGCCTCCTCGCTGTGGGACGTGCTGCCCCGCAACCTCACCGCCGCGCTGTGGGTCGTCGCCGGCGGTGTGCTGGCCCTCGCCCTCTGGCAGGGACGACGCCTCGGGGCGGTGGTCACCGAGCCGCTGCCCGCCGTGGTGCGTGCCACCGAGACCACCCTCAGCCGCGGCCGGCTCTATCACCAGGCGCACGACCGCGACCACGCGGCCCGCGCCGTCCAGGCCGGGGCGCGACGCCGGATCGCGCCGGTGCTGGGGCTGCCGACCGGTGCCGGCCCGGACGCCCTGGTGCGGGCGGTGAGCGGGGCCACCGACACCGACGACGCCCGGGCCCGCCGGCTGCTCGTGGACCCGCCCGCGCTGCCCGACGACACCTCCCTCGTGCGCCTGGTCCGGGAGATCCACGACCTCGAGGCGCAGGTGCGGCGACCCACGACGCGGGCAGCCGCACCGGCCGTCTCCGGACCGGCGACCCCCGAACCCGCTCCTGGTGGCGCACCAGCGCCCCGACCGACTCGCGAGAGGACACCATGACCGACCAGCACGACCCGACGACGCCGCCGGAGGGGCCCGCCCCGACCTCGCCCGGCCCCTCCGCCGACCGTGCCGAGGCCGCCCGCACGGCGCTCCACGCCGTCCGCGCCGAGGTCGCCAAGGCCGTGGTCGGGCAGGACCAGGCCGTGTCCGGTCTCATCGTCGCGCTCCTGGCCCGCGGCCACATCCTGCTCGAGGGTGTGCCCGGCGTCGCCAAGACCCTGCTGGTGCGCACGCTGGCCGCGGCCCTGTCGATCGACACCAAGCGGGTGCAGTTCACCCCCGACCTCATGCCCGGGGACGTCACCGGGTCGATGGTCTACGACAGCGGTCGCGGCGAGTTCGAGTTCCGCCCCGGCCCGGTCTTCACCAACCTGCTGCTGGCCGACGAGATCAACCGCACCCCGCCCAAGACGCAGTCGTCCCTGCTCGAGGCCATGGAGGAGCGCCAGGTCACCGTCGACGGGACATCCCGTCCGCTGCCCACCCCGTTCCTCGTGGCGGCGACGCAGAACCCGGTGGAGTACGAGGGCACCTACCCCCTCCCCGAGGCCCAGCTGGACCGCTTCCTCATGAAGGTCACGCTGCCGCTGCCGCCGCGCGAGGACGAGACCAAGGTGCTGGAGCGGCACGCGGCCGGCTTCGACCCGCGCGACCTCGCTGCCGCCGGGGTGCGCGCGGTCGCCACCCCCGAGGACCTCGCGGCGGGTGCGGCCGCCGTCCGGGAGGTGCAGGTCTCCCCCGAGGTCATCGGGTATGTCGTCGACCTCGCCCGGGCGACCCGCGAGGCGCCCTCGCTGCAGCTCGGCGTCAGCCTCGCGGGGCCACCGCCCTCATGGGCACGGCCCGGGCCTGGGCGTGGCTGTCCGGGCGCGACTTCGTCACGCCGGACGACGTCAAGGCGCTGGCCCGGGCCACCCTGGCGCACCGGGTGGCGCTCCGCCCGGAGGCCGAGCTCGAGGGCGTGACCAGCGACTCGGTGCTGGACTCGGTCCTCTCCAGCGTCCCCGTCCCTCGCTGACCAGGCACTGCGATGGTCGTCCGTGGTCCCGTCGTGGCACTGGCCCTGCTCGGGCTGGTGCCGGTCGTGCTGTGGCCGGACTCCGCCGGAGCCGTGGCGGCGGCGTGGCTGCTCGGGGTCGCGGTGCTGGTCGCCGCCGACGTCGCCCTGGCGCCCGCGCCGCGATCGCTGCTGCTCGAGCGCGCCCCGGTGCCGCAGGTGCGGCTGCTCGAGGAGACGCGGACGACGCTGACGGTCACCAACCCCGGCTCGCGACGTGTCCGGGGGCTTCTCCGGGACGCGTGGGTCCCCTCGGCCGGTGCCCAGGAGCCGACCCGGCACCCGCTGGACCTGCCGGGCGGTGAGCGGCGGACGGTCCATACCGCGCTGCGGCCGACCCGCCGCGGCGACCGCCCTGCGGTGGGGGTGACGGTGCGCACCTTCGGCCCGCTGGGCCTCGGTGGACGCCAGCGGACCACGCCCGTGCCCGGGGTGGTGCGCTCGCTGCCGCCCTTCCGCTCGCGACGGCACCTGCCGGCCAAGCTCGCCCAGCTGCGCCAGCTCGATGGTCGGTCCGCGGTGCGCACCCGGGGTCAGGGCACCGAGTTCGACTCGCTGCGCGACTACGTCGAGGGCGATGACGTGCGCTCCATCGACTGGCGGGCCACGGCGCGGCGCCAGCACGTCGTCGTGCGGACCTGGCAGCCCGAGCGCGACCGGCGCGTCATCCTCGTCCTCGACACCGCCCGCACCAGCGCCGCCCGGATCGGTGACGAGCCGCGGCTGGACGCCGCGATGGACGCCGCCCTGCTCCTCGCGGCGCTCGCCTCCCGGGCGGGCGACCGCGTCGACCTGGTCGCCGGGGACCGCAGCATCCGGGCGAGAGTCGGGTCGGGCACCACGGCCGGCCGCTCGGGGCTGCTGCACCAGCTCGTCACGGCGATGGCCCCGCTGGAGCCGGTGCTGCTCGAGGCAGACTGGCCCCTCCTCGCCGGGGCGGTGACCTCACTGACCCGCCGCCGCGCGCTCGTCGTGCTGCTCACCCCGCTCGAGCCCGCCGCGCTGGAGGAGGGCCTGCTGCCGGTGCTGCCCGGCCTCACCGCGCACCACCGGGTCGTCGTCGCCTCGGTCGCCGACCCGGCCCTGGAGGACATCCGGACCGGCACCGACCGGGTCGAGCAGACCTACGCCGCCGCCGCGGCCGAGCGCACCGAGTCGCTGCGGCACCGCACCGCCGTCGCGCTGAACCAGCTCGGCGTCACCGTGCTCGACGAGTCGCCCGAGGACCTGCCCGTGGCCCTGTCCGACCACTACCTGGCGCTCAAGGCCCAGGGCCTGCTCTGACCCTCCCGCTCCCCCGACCGGCCCCACGGTCTGCGTCGACCGGCGGCACCGCCTCGGCCTCCCGGTCACGGACTGCCTCGTCCTACGCCTGGGAGGTGTGCCGGTCAGGCCGAGGTGGGCGCGGAGGCCGCCTGCAGCTCCTCGCCGACGTCACCGTCCGCACCCCGCAGCGCCGCCCGCCGGCCCAGCGTGAAGACATACACGAAGAAGAGCAGCAGGGCGAGGACACCGATCCCGACCCGCGCCCACGTCGGCAGCGGCGAGGGCGTGACAAAGCCCTCGATGACGCCCGAGAGCAGCAGGACGAAGACCAGCCCGATCGCGACACCGGCCGCGGTGCGCCCCTCGGCCGCGAGGTTGGCCAGCCGGGTCCGGCGCCCGGGCGCGACCCAGGCCCAGAACAGCCGCAGCCCGACCCCGGCCGCGACGAAGATCGCCATGAGCTCGAGCAGACCGTGCGGCGTGATGAGCCCCCAGAAGACGTCGGCGCGCCCGTGCCGGTGCATGAGCGAGCCGATGACCGCGACGTTAGCGATGTTCTGCCACAGCAGCCAGATCACCGGCACACCGAGCACGCCCATGCCGATGCAGCGCGCCGCCACCCAGGCATTGTTGACCCAGACCAGCGTGGAGAAGCTGCTCGCCGCGTGCTCGGAGTAGTAGGACTCGAAGCTGACGTTGACCAGCTCGGTGACCTGCTCGGTGCTGAGCAGGGACTGCTCGACGACCGGGTTCTGCACCAGCCACCACCCCAGCACCAGGCCGACGACGACGTTGGCCGCGGCGGTGATCCCCCACCACCACCGCAAACGATAGAGCGCGGCCGGGAAGTCCTCGGCGAAGAAGCGGCCGATGCCCGCCCAGGACATCGTCGGCACGCGCGCCGCGCGGGCCCGGGCACGTGCCACCAGGGTCGACAGGTGCGTCACGACCGTGGCGTCGGGGGCGCTGGAACGCACGACCGACAGGTCGGTGGCGGCCCGCTGGTAGCCGTCGAGCAGCTCGTCGGCCTGCGCGCCGTCCAGCCGGCGCTCCCGCGAGAGCCGGTCCAGCCGCTCCCACGCCGCGCTCCGCCGCCCCACCAGCGCATCAAGGTCCACGGGACCACGGTAGGCCATCACCGCCGGACCCAGGGATAGAGTGCGGCCATGGCGACGCGGGGGATCTTCGAGGCCCAGCGCTTCGTGACCAGCGAGGCGGTCGAGATCGAGCTGCCCGCCGCCCAGGTCCCGACCCGGATGGTCTCCGGGATCATCGACCTGCTCCTCGTGGCCGTCGGCGTCTTCCTGCTCGTCTGGCTGGTGCCGGGCGAGGTCTTCGCCGCCGACGCCGCCCTCGGGCAGGTCTTCGTCATCGTCGTGGTGGCGTTGGTCATGGCCGGGGTGCCGATCACGCTGGAGACCCTCACCCGTGGCCGCACCGTGGGCAAGATGGTCATGGGGCTACGGACCGTCCGGGACGACACGGGCCCGATCGGCCTGCGGCACGCGATCATCCGCGCGCTGGCCGGCACCGTCGAGCTCTGGATGACCCTCGGCAGCGTCGCGCTCATCACCGCCATGACCAACGAGCGGGCCAAGCGCCTGGGTGACTTCCTCGCCGGCACCTACGTCGTGCACGACCGGGTGCGGCTGCGCATGCTCACCCCTCCGCAGACGGCCCCCGAGCTGGCCGACTGGGTGGCCGGTGCCGACATCGGGGTGCTGCCCGACAGCCTCGTCGTGGCGACCCGGCAGTTCCTGGCCCGGGCCGGGACGCTCACCCCGGCCGCCCGGGCACAGACCGGCAGCGAGCTGTATGCCGCCGTGCTCGGCCACGTCGCTCCCCCGCCGCCGGCCGGCGCCCACCCGGAGCAGGTCATGGCCAGCGTGCTCGCGCAGCGGCGGCGCCGCGACGAGGAGCGGCTGGAGCGCGCCGACGCCCTGCGCGCCCGGGTGCTCGGTCAGCCGTCGTAGGCGGGCTTGAGCACGTCCTCGATGATCGTCAGCCGCTCGTCGAAGGGCAGGAAGGCCGACTTCATCGCGTTGACGGCGACCCGCCGCAGCTCGGTCCGGCCCCAGCCGCCGCGCTCCACGAGGAGCTGCGCCTCGCGGCTCATCGACGTCGCGCTCATCAGCCGGTTGTCGGTGTTGAGCGTCACCCGGAAGCGCAGTGCGTCCAGCAGCCGGATCGCGTGCTCCTCGATCGAGGGCGCCGCACCCGTCTGCACGTTGCTGCTCGGGCACATCTCCAGCGGGATCCGCCGTCCCGGACGTAGGCCGCCAGCTCGCCGAGCGCGAAGGCGCCCGGCTCCTCCTGCGCCCGGGCGATGGCCGCCGCGAGGTCGTCCGTGACCGGGGAGCCGTCGAGGGTGATGTCGTCGACGATCCGGATGCCGTGCCCGAGCCGCTCGGCCCCGCACCACTGGATCGCCTCCCAGATGCTGGCCAGCCCGAAGGCCTCGCCCGCGTGGATGGTGAAGTGCGCGTTGGCCTGCCGCAGGAACTCGAAAGCGCCGAGGTGCCGGGTGGGCGGGAAGCCGTCCTCGGCGCCGGCGATGTCGAAGCCGCAGACCTCGCTGTCACGGTGCCGGACCGCCAGCTCGGCGATCTCCCTGCTGCGCGCCGCGTGCCGCATCGCGGTGAGCATCGCCCGCGCCCGGATGCGTCCGGCCGGTGCCTCCGCCTCACCCTGCGCCACCTCGCGCTCGCCGTCCCGCAGCCCCTCGTTGACCGCCGCCACGACCTCGTCGAGACCCAGGCCCCCCTCGAGGTGCTGCTCGGGGGCATACCTGACCTCGGCGTAGACCACGCCGTCCGCCGCCAGGTCCAGGACGCACTCGCGGGCCGTGCGCCGCAGGGCGTCTGCCGTCTGCATCACCCCGACGGTGTGGGCAAAGGTCTCGAGGTAGCGCACCAGGGAGCCGCTGTCCGCGGACTCGGCGAACCACGCCGACAGGGACGCCACGTCGTCGGCCGGGAGCGCGGCATACCCCTGCTCCTGCGCCAGCTCGAGCACCGTCGCCGGGCGCACGCCGCCGTCGAGGTGGTCGTGGAGCAGCACCTTCGGCAGCGCGCGGATCTGCTCGGCGCCCAGCTCACTCATCGCGGTGCGCCCGCTCGGGGGTGAAGGCGGGGGCGCAGACGGCGAGGTATTCCGCGCCGCCGGGTCCGACCGAGTAGCGGACCCACTCCCCGGCGCGGGTCAGCACGCACTCCCCCGCGCCCACGTCGATCTGACCGTCCTCGTGCTCGACCACGAGGTGACCGGCCAGGACGTAGGTCACCTCGTCGAACTCGGGCCGCTGGCCCGGCTCGTCCCACCCCGCCGGGGCGGTCATCCGCGCGACCGAGACACCGTCGTGCCCGGTGCTCGCGGAACCGGCCAGCTCCTGGATCAGCTTCTCCCCGGTCCCGGGCACCCGGACCGGCCGCAGCATCGTCGGCATAGCAGTGATCCTAGAGTGGTGGTCATGTCGCACATCATCGCCCCCGGGACCAGCCTGACCGCGCAGGACGTCGCCGACCTCATCGACCACGCGCTGCTCAAGCCCGAGCTCACGCCGCAGGAGGTCGAGCAGACCTGCCGCGAGCTGGCCCAGGACGAGATCTGGTCGGTGTGCGTCCGGCCCTCGGACGTCCGGCTGGCGCTGCAGGCGGTCGAGGGGCACCAGACCCGGGTATGCACGGTCATCGGCTTCCCGCACGGCACCACCTCGACCGCCGCGAAGGTGGCTGAGTCGCGCCAGGCGCTGGCCGACGGCGCGACCGAGCTGGACATGGTGCTCAACATCGGGCGGTTGCGCGGTGGTGACGTCGAGGCGGTCAAGCAGGACATCGCCGCGGTCGTCGAGACCGGCCACGCGGCCGGAGTCCTGGTGAAGGTCATCTTCGAGACCGCCCTGCTCGACGAGGCGCAGAAGGAGGCGGCCTGCCGGGCGAGCGAGGACGCGGGGGCGGATTTCGTCAAGACCTCGACCGGCTTCGCCGGCGGTGGCGCGACGTTGCCGGACGTGCGGCTCATGCGGGCCACGATCCCGGACACGATGCAGGTGAAGGCCTCGGGCGGGGTCCGCGACATCGACACCCTGCTGGCGATGGTCGCCGAAGGCGTCACCCGGATCGGGACCTCCTCCACCGAAGCCCTGCTCGCGGGAGCGCGCGAGCGCGAGGAGGAGGGGACGCTGGTCGTGCCCGAGCCGGGCGCGAGGCTCCCGGCGCCGACGGCGAGGGTTACTGACCGTGCGGTTGGGTCGACCGACCGCGCACGTGCATCGACCGACCGCGGCCAGCGCGTGCATACCGCGCGGCCGGTCCGTGCATACCGTGCGTCCGGTCGCAGTGACCGGGCGGCGGGTCAGCTCACGCGGTCGATGACGATGCTGTCGGCGGTCTCGACCTGGTCGGCGGTGCCGATGGCCCAGGACCCCTCCAGCGCCTCGGTCGCCCGGCCGAGCCGCTGCTCCTCATCGGTGTGCAGCGTCAGGAGCGGCTGACCCTTCTTGACCTCCTCGCCGGGCTTGGCGTGCAGCACCACGCCGGCGGCGGCCTGCACCGGGTCCTCCTTGCGGGCGCGACCGGCGCCCAACCGCCATGCCGCGACGCCCACGGCGAGCGCGTCCAGCCGGGTGAGCACCCCGTCGGCGTCCGCGAGGACCTCCTGGCTCTCCTTCGCCTCCGGCATCGGGGCGTCCGGGTCGCCACCCTGGGCCTCGATCATCCGCCGCCAGACGTCCATGGCGCGCCCGTCGGCGAGCGCGTCCGCGGGGTCGACGTCGGTGACCCCGGCGCCTTCGAGCATCTCCCGGGCCAGTGCCACGGTGAGGTCGACGACGTCCTGCGGGCCGCCTCCGGCGAGCACCTCGACCGACTCGGCGACCTCGACGCCGTTGCCGGCGGTGAGCCCGAGCGGGGTCGACATGTCGGTGAGCAGGGCGACGGTGTGCACGCCGGCGTCCTGCCCCAGCGCCACCATCGTCTCGGCGAGCTCGCGCGCGTCTTCTTGGGTCTTCATGAACGCCCCGGAGCCGACCTTGACGTCCAGCACGAGCGTGCCGGTGCCCTCGGCGATCTTCTTGCTCATGATCGAGGAGGCGATGAGCGGGATCGCCTCGACGGTCCCGGTCACGTCGCGCAGGGCGTAGAGCCGCTTGTCCGCCGGGGCCAGGCCGGACCCCGCCGCGCAGATGACGGCACCGACATCCTCGAGCTGGTCCATCATCTCTTCGTTGGACAGCGCCGCCCGCCAGCCGGGAATGGCCTCGAGCTTGTCCAGCGTGCCGCCGGTGTGGCCCAGACCCCGCCCGGACAGCTGCGGCACGGCCACGCCGCATGCCGCGACCAGCGGCGCCAGGGGCAGCGTGATCTTGTCGCCGACGCCCCCGGTCGAGTGCTTGTCGGCCGTCGGCCGGGACAGCGAGGAGAAGTCCATCCGCTCCCCCGAGGCGATCATGGCGCTGGTCCAGTCGCCGATCTCGCGGCGGTCCATGCCGTTGAGCAGGATCGCCATGGCCAGGGCCGCCATCTGCTCGTCGGCGACGACCTCCCGGGTATACGCGTCGATCACCCACGCGATCTGCTCGGGGCTCAGCTCGCCCCGGTCGCGCTTGGTGCGGATGATGTCGACGGCGTCGAAGGACTCACTCATGCAGGCCAGTGTGGCCTATCGACGATCCTCGCCGCCGCCGGGTAAGCCGAGCCGGTGGGCTCGGGCATACCGCCCGGTCTGCCCGAGCGCGCTGCACGTCTGGACCACGCGCGCTACCTTGCCGCCGGGCGGCTGCTCCCCGCGTGCCGCCGAGACCTCCCGCTCCAGCCGGCGCAGCCCCGCCTCGAACTCCTTGCGCCCGCTGCCCGGCACGCCGCTGGCCCCGTCGAGCATCATCAGCGAGCGGCGGGTCATCTCCTCGATCTCGCCGAGGAGTCGCTGCGTGTCCGCGTCGGAGCCGGTGCGCGCCGCGGCGTCGAGCTCACGGGCGAGGCGGCCCAGGTGCAGCTGCCCGAGGGAGACGACCGGATCGGTCGACGTGCTGGAGGGGTATGCCGCGGCGCCGGGCGTCGGCGAGGCAGCGGGTCGGGTGGGCGGCGGCTCGGACGTCGGCTGGTCCGCGCCGCTCGGGCCCTGGCCGGGCAGCGGAGGGGGCGATGACTCTCCGGGGAAGCGCGGCACGTCGATCCGGGGCAGCCGGCCGTCGTCCTCGGCTCGTGCTGCCGGGTCCTGCTGCGGCGCGGGCGGCTGCTGCCCCTGCGGCCGTCCACCGCCGACCTGCCGCGCCCGCCGCGGGCCGGTGACCATGCTGAAGATCACCGCGCCGATGATGATCGGGATGACCGGGAGGTCGAGGTCGGTGAAGATGTTGAGCAGGATGATCGCGAAGATGATCCCGGCCCACGGCACCTGCTTGCCCTTCATGGGGCACATCGTGCCGCTCCCTCGGTGCGACCGGTGGTCGCACCGACCTCGTGTGACATCCTGAGCGGCGTGCTCGTGGCTGACCTCATGACCCTCGTCGCTCCTCCGGTGACCGATCTTCTGCGGCGTTCCCAGACTGGGACGCCGTCACCGCAGCCGATGTTCCCGACGATGGTGGCGGTCCGCAACGACCGCGTCGTGGCGATCGTCTCGACGCCGCGCATCGAGGCCACGATGTCGGCCGCCACCAGCCTGGCCGTGGGGCTCGACCCGCAGGCGCTCGTCGTCGCGACGGAGGCACGCTTCGACGGTGAGCAGCCGGCGCTGACGTATGCCGTGATGACCCGGCAGCGGACCGCCCGATGGGTGCTGCAGGAGATCATCGGGTCCGGCGACGAGGTGCGCTTCTCGGTGCCGGTCGACGGGGGCGAGCCGACCGGGCAGGCGGCCGGGACGCTACGGCTGCTGGCCGAGGCGATGGGTCAGCGACCCGTCGACGTCACGACCGTGGCCCGCACCGACCGGGGTGGCACCTTCGGCGAGCAGCCCTTCCTGCCGCCCGAGCAGGGGCGGGTCGTGGTCGACGCCGGCACCCTGGCCACGCTGCAGGAGCGGGTCGCCCAGATCGGCGGCCGGGCGCTCTACGTCGCCCGCAGCCCCGAGGCCGGCCGGCTGGCCATGTCCGCCGGCCTCCCCCGTGCCTGCCTGCTCGGCGGCTATCCCGGCTCCGCCTGAGCCGCGCCCGCGCATACCCGGGGGTCGCGCGCTGCCAGTCCCGCCGGCACCCCACACGCGTCCACCCGGCAGTCGCGCGCCTCCCACCCTCGGCCACGCGGCAGCAGTCACACGCCCCCCACCCGCATCGCAGCGCCAGGAAATCCCCGTATGCCGGGCTCATAGGCCCAGCAGATGAGCATTTCCCGGCAGCCGGTGACCACCGGGGCGCACGTTATGTGCGGTGTCCAGTCGCCGCCGGGACCCGGAACCAACGTTGGGATAGCCCGACCTTCATCGGCATATTTCCTCATGCAAGTCGGGCTAGCCTGACGTTGGTCCCCAGAGCCGGGGAGCCGAGCATGTGCGGGCCCGGGGGCGGGGGGCCGGGCCCGTGAGTCAGGGGAGGCCGCGAAGGCCGGGCGTCAGGAGCGGTCGAGGTCCTCGGCGCCGAAGGCCTGGGGCAGCACCTCGTCCATGCGCAGCACGCCCTCGGGCGTCTGCAGCAGGCACTCCGCTCCCCCGTGCTCCCACACGAGCTGCCGGCACCGGCCGCAGGGCATGATGGTCTCGCCGCGCCCGTCGACGCACCACACCGCCACGAGCCGTCCGCCGCCGCCGGCCACCAGGTCGGAGACCATGCCGCACTCGGCGCACAGCGTGACGCCGTAGCCGGCGTTCTCGACGTTGCACCCGGCGACGACCCGGCCGTCGTCCACCAGGCCGGCGACGCCCACGGGATAGCCAGAGTACGGCGCATACGCCCGCCGGGTCATCTCCACCGCCCGGTCGTGCAGCGGCTGCCAGTCGATCTGCTCCGGCACGGGGTATGCCCCTCTCAGCTCTTGGTGTAGGGCACGCCCTCGGCGGCCGGCGGGCGGACCCGTCCGACGAAGCCGGCGACGGCCAGGATCGTGATGACGTAGGGCAGCATGAGCAGCAGCTCGGAGGGGACGCCGCTGCCGATGGTCGACAGCACGTTGCCGAGGTTCTTGGAGAAACCGAAGAGCAGCGCCGCCATGACGGCGCCCCACGGGTTCCACTTGCCGAGGATCATCGCGGCCAGCGCGATGTAGCCCTGCCCGGCGGACATCTCGCGACCGAAGGCCAGCCCGGAGCCGACGGTGAAGAAGGCGCCGCCGAGGCCGGCGACCGCCCCGCCGAGGATGGTGTTCCACACCCGGCGCACGTTGACCTTGATGCCGACCGTGTCCGCGGCCTTGGGATGCTCGCCCACGGCGCGCGTCCGCAGGCCCCAGCGGCTGCGGAAGAGCATGAACTGCAGCCCGATGACCAGGACGTACATGAGGTAGACCAGGATCGTCTGGTTGAACAGCACCGGCCCGATGACGGGGATGTCGGCCAGCAGCGGGATCCGGATGCGCGGTAGCGGCATCCGCGTGTTCCACAGCGCCTTGTCGTCCGACAGCACCGTGGAGAAGAGGAAGCCGGTGAGCCCGATGATGAGCGTGTTGAGCACGACACCGACGATGATCTGGTTGACCCGGAACGACACCGCGAACCACGCCAGGGCCGCCCCGACCAGACCGCCCGCGATCGGCGCCGCGACGAGACCGAGGTAGGCCGAGCCCGCCGCCGAGGCGACCACGGCACCGGCGAAGGCACCCATGAGCAGCTGCCCCTCGATGGCGATGTTGATGATGCCCGAGCGCTCGCAGATCACGCCGGACATCGCGCCGAAGACCAGCGGCACCGACAGCGCCAGCGCGCCCGCGAGCAGCGAGACCATCGGGATGACCGTGCTGCGGCCGGCGCCGACGAAGGTCAGGAAGGAGATGACGAAGCTGCGCCGACGACGACGTGCAGCCACACCGGGACCGGCCGGCGGGCGCGGTAGCGCACCCACGCGAAGGCCGTCGCGGCGAGCATGACGACGAGCAGCACGACGAGGGTGGCCAGCGCCGGCAGCGGGATGTTCGGTATGCGGAACAGGTCGCCGCCGGTGCCGAACTGGAACGTCGTCCGGGCGTCCGCCGGGGTGTCCAGCACCCAGGCGAGCAGCGTCACCAGGGCGGCGAGGGCATACACGACGGTCGTCTTGATGCCGACCTTCGGGCGACCGCGGGCCGGACCCTCGCCCTCGGAGGGGGTGGTCGGTGCCGGGGCCTGCGTGGGGGTGCTCATGCCGTGGCCTCCTGGGTCTTCGCGTCGCCGCGGGAGACGCGTCTGCGTCGCGGCTTGTCGGGGTCGGGCAGCCGGAAGACGCTGCGCACCAGCGGCGGGGCCGCGATGAGCAGCACGATGAGCGACTGCACGACGAGCACGATGTCGATGGGGGTCGCGGTCAGCGACTGCATGAGGAAGCCGCCGGCCTTGAGCGCGCCGAAGAGCAGGCCGGCGAAGAAGGTGCCCCACGGGCGGGAGCGCCCGAGCAGCGCCACGGTGATGGCGTCGAAGCCGAAGGAGGCGGCGACCCCGGCCGTGAGCGAACGCTCGGTGCCGAGCACCTGCGCCGTCGCGGCGAGCCCGGCGAGCGCGCCGGCGAGCACCATCGTGATGACGGTGATCCGACCGACCGACATGCCGGCCGTGCGGGCGGCGGCCGGGTTGGCCCCGACGGCGCGGATCTGGAAGCCGACGGTGGAGCGCTCCATGAGCCACCACACCGCGATGGTGGCGAGGATGGCCACGACGAAGCCCCAGTGCAGCCGGAAGCCGTTGTCCGGCCACAGCCACTGCGGCACCAGGAGCGGGTAGGTCGCGTCCGCCCCGACCGCCGGGCTGCGCTGCCCGGTCCGCCCCGGGTTGAAGCTCGGCTGCTTGAGCATGTAGCTGATGAGGTAGACCGCGATGTAGTTGAGCATGATCGTGACGATCACCTCGTTGGCGCCGAACCGGGCCTTGAGCACACCCGGGATCCCGCCCCAGACGGCGCCGCCGACGAGGCCGCCCATGATCGCCACCAGCAGGTGGATCACCGGGGGCAGGTCGAAGGCGAACCCGAGCCAGGCGCAGACGATGGCGCCGACGATGATCTGCCCCTGCGCGCCGATGTTGAACAGGCCCGCGCGGAAGCCGATCGCGATGCCCAGGCCCGCCAGGATGAGCGGGACGGCGAAGACCATCGACTCGGTGAGCGGGTCCACCATCCCGGCGAGGGTGTCGGCCCGCCAGTCGAAGACCGAGCCGCGGAACATCGCGACGTAGGCCTCCCACATGGCGGTCCACCCGGCCGAGATCGTGTCCAGCGGCCGGGCGAAGAAGTAGGTCGCGGCCTCGCGGGTGTCCTCGTCGGCGAAGGCGATGAGCAGGCCGCCGATGAAGAGCGCGAGCACGACGGCGAGCACCGACATCAGGGCGCTCCCGGAGAGGATCTGGTGCAGGACCGAGGGGCGCTCCTGCTCGCGCAGCGTCGGCCCGCTGCCGCCGGTGTCACCGGGTGGCGTGGCGGTGACCGACTGCTCCTCCCCCGCGTCGGGCCCGTGGGACTGGCTGGCGTGGGGCTGGTCGCTCACGGCTGCTCCTCCGTGGTCGTCGGGGCAGGGTCGGCGTGCTGATCGTGGTCCTCGTCCCTGGGCCGGCGCTGCTGCGCGTCAGGTATGCCGTCGCCGTCCAGGTCGGCCCGCCCCAGCACGGAGTGGTGCTGGGCGGCCTGCTCGCGGGCCTCCTCGAGCGGCACGCCGGCCATCATGAGGCCGAGGACGTCACGGTTGACCGGCGTGCCGTCCTCGCCGACGGCGTCGACGACGCCGATGATCCGACCGCGGTACATCACGGCGATCCGGTCGGCGAGACCGAGGACCTCGTCGAGCTCGGTCGAGACGATGATGACCGGGGTGCCGTTGTCGCGCTCGGCGACGATCCGTCGGTGCACGAACTCGATGGAGCCGACGTCCAGGCCCCGGGTCGGCTGTGAGGCGACGAGCAGGCGCAGCGGCCGCGACATCTCGCGGGCGAGGACGACCTTCTGGGCGTTGCCGCCGGAGAGGGTGGAGATGGGGTCGTGGATCGAGCTGAGCCGCACGTCGAACTCCTCGGTGCGCTGCTCGGCGTTGCTCGCCACGGTGGCCGGGCTCATGGAGATGCCCCGGGCGAAGGGCTCGGTGTCGTAGAGGTCGAGCACGAGGTTCTCCGCGATGGAGAAGCTGGGGACGACGCCGTCGGTCGAGCGGTCCTCGGGGACGAAGCCGATCCCGGCGCGGAGCCGCTGCTTCACTCCCTTGCCCGCGAGGTCCTCGCCGTCGAGCCGCAGGGTGCCGGAGTCGGCCTCCTCCAGGCCGAGGATGACCTCGGCGAGCTCGGTCTGGCCATTGCCCTGGACCCCCGCGACGCAGAGGATCTCGCCGGCCCGGACGTCGAAGGAGATGTCGTCGACGAGCACGGTCCCGGCGTCGTTGGCCACGGAGAGCCCGTCGACCTCGAAGGCGGCGTCGCCCGGGGTGGCTGCCTCCTTGTCGACGGTCAGGCTGACCGAGCGCCCGACCATGAGCGAGGCGAGCTCGGTCTCGGTGGAGCTGGGGCTGGCCTCGCCGACGACGGCGCCGCGGCGGATGACGGTGATCCGGTCGGCGATCGCGCGGACCTCACGCAACTTGTGCGTGATGAAGACGATGGAGGTGCCGGACTCCTTGAGCTCGCGCATGATGCCGATGAGCTCGTCGGTCTCCTGCGGCGTGAGCACCGCGGTCGGCTCGTCGAGGATGAGCACCTTGGCGTCCCGGGAGAGCGCCTTGATGATCTCGACCCGCTGCTGCACCCCAACGGGGAGGTCCTCGATCTTGGCGTCCGGGTCGACGTGGAAGCCGAAGCGGTCGGAGATCTCGGTGACCCGGCGCCGCGCCTCGTCCAGCTTGAGGGCCCCGACGGCCCCGGTGGGCTCGTAGCCGAGCGCGACGGACTCCGCCACGGTGAAGACCGGGATGAGCATGAAGTGCTGGTGGACCATGCCGATGCCCGCGGCGACCGCGTCGCCCGGCCCCTTGAAGGTGACCGGCTCGCCGTCGAGCAGGATCTGCCCGTCGTCGGGGTCGTAGAGGCCGTAGAGGACGTTCATCAACGTGCTCTTGCCGGCGCCGTTCTCTCCCAGCAGCGCGTGGATCTCGCCGGGTTCGACGACGAGGTCGATGTGGTCGTTGGCCACCAGGGATCCGAAGACCTTGGTGATGCCCTGCAGCTCGAGCTTCATCGCGGTTCCTGCTTCATGGCACCTCACGGGGACGGGCCGAGGGAAGGTGGGGTATGCCTGCACCTCGGGTGATGCGGTGGACAGCGTAGCGGCCCGACCCTGTGGGGTCGGGCCGCTACCCGATGTGTCAGCCGGCCGGCTGCTGGCCGGACCGGCGCACGGTCACTGCTGCGGGCTGTTCTCGGACTCGACGGTCAGGTCGCCGGAGATGATCATCTCGCGAAGCATGTCGATCGCCTCGTTGAGCATCATGGTCTCGCCGTCGGGGCCGGTGACCTCCTTGGCGGCGACGTCGCCCTCCATGTCGTGGTAGGGCGCCAGGCCGACGCCGTCGTTCTCGAGCGTGCCGACGTAGGGCTCGTTGGAGAAGCCGCCGTCGACGGTCTCGGTGATGGTCTGCTCGACGGCCGGGCCGATCTGCTTCATGACCGAGGTGAGCATGAGGTCGGAGTACTCCGTCGCGGTGAGGTAGCCGTCGGAGTCGACCCAGACGATCTTGACGTCGTCGCCGCCCTCGGCCGCCGCGGCGGCACCGAGGCCGACCGGGCCGGCGACCGGCATGACGATGTCGGCGCCCTGGGAGATGAACTGCTCGGTGAGCGTCTGCCCCTGGCTCTGGTTGTCGAAGTCACCGGAGAAGGCGCCCTCCTGGGCCCCCTTGTCCCAGCCCAGCAGGTTGACGTCGGTGCCGTTGTCCTCGTTGAACTTGTCGACGCCGTCGGCGAAGCCGTCCATGAAGACCGACACCGACGGGATCTGCAGGCCGCCGAAGGTGGCGACGGTGCCGGTCTCGGTCATGCCGGCCGAGAGATAGCCGGCGAGGAAGCTCGCCTCGGCGGTGTTGAAGAGGATCGGCTTGGCGTTGTCGAGCTCCACCGGCGCGGAGTCGGCGTCGCTGAAGGCGGAGTCGATGAGCGCGAAGTTGGTGTCGGTGTTGTCCTCGGCCGCGGTCTGGATCGCGTCCTCGAGGAGGAAGCCGACGCCGATGGTGATCGAGCAGCCCTGGTCCACCAGGCCCGCGACGTTGGTGGCGTAGTCGGTGTCGGCCTGCGACTCGACCTCGACGGTCTCGATGCTCAGGGCCTCCGCCGCGGCATCCAGACCCTCCTTGCCGGACTGGTTGAAGGACTGGTCGTCGAAGCCGCCGGCGTCGGAGACCATGCAGGCCTTGAAGTCGCTGGCCGCTTCGCTGTCCCCGCCTCCTTCGCTGCTCTCGGCGTTGTCGCCGCCTCCGGCGTTCGACTCGTCTTCGGTGGGGGCCTCGCCGCACGCGGCGAGGAGGAGGGTGGCCGCCGCACCGGCGGTGGCAAGCTTCAGGACCCGACGCACGGGAAACTCCTTTGTCCTGTGGGTATGACGCGAAGATGGTAACCCTCGTGACCGGCGAGTAGGCGTCAGGTGACGCGCACGTCAGCCACAACGTGATGCAAGCGTGACCTGGACCGTCACATCAGCCACAGCAGTGCTGGAGCGTCACGTCCGTGACTCGCCGAGGGCGGTGAAGACCGACCCGGCGAGCAGCTTGGCGGCGACGAGGACCGAGCGCTCGTCCACGACCAGGTCGCCCTGGTGCAGCTCGTAGGTCGGCCCGCCGGGGGTGCGGGTGCCGAGCCGGGCCATCGCCCCCGGCACCTGCTGGAGGTACCACCCGAGGTCCTCACCGCCCATCGACTGCTTGGTCGGCTGCACCGCTCCCGCGCCGAGGAGCAGCATCGCCGCCTTGGACATCGCCATCACCGAGCTGTTCTCGTTGTCGACCGGCGGCACACCCTTGGTGTAGTGCACGGTGGCCTTGACCCCGTAGGGCGCCACGACGGCGTCGACGGTCTCGGTGAAGATCGGCTCCACGACCTCCCACAGCTCGGGGTCGAGCATCCGCAGGGTGCCGAGCGCCTCTCCCTGCGCGGGGATGACGTTGGCCGCCGCCCCGGCCCGCACCACCCCCCAGACGAGGACGGCCGCGGCGCGGGGGTCGAGCCGGCGGGTCAGGGCGGCCGGGACCTCGGTGACCACCTTGGCGAGGGCATACGTGATGTCCTGGGTGAGGTGGGGGCGGGAGGTATGCCCTCCGCGCCCGCTGATGACGACGTGCACCTGGTCCGAGGCCGCGGTGATCGGGCCGACGCGCAGCCCCACGCTGCCGACGTCGACCGAGGGGTCGCAGTGGACGGCGAGCATGCGGTCGACGCCGTCGAGGACGCCGTCGTCCATGACCTTGAGCGCGCCGCCCGGATGGGTCTCCTCGGCGGGCTGGAAGACCAGCCGCACCCCGACGCCGCGGGCGTGCAGCTCCTCGTCGAGGGCCAGCAGCGCGAGCCCCGCGCCGAGCAGGCCGATGGTGTGCACGTCGTGGCCGCACGCGTGGCAGGCCCCGGGGGTGCGGGAGGAGTAGGGCAGACCAGTGACCTCCTCGATCGGCAGCGCGTCGAGGTCGGCCCGCAGGGCGATCCGGGTGCGCGGCTCGGGGTGGCCGAGGTCGACCACCGCACCCGTGCCGGGCAGCGTCCGCACCCGCGCACCGGTCTCGGAGAGCACCCCGGCGACCAGCTCGGTGGTGCGGTGCTCCTCCCAGCAGATCTCCGGCTGCTGGTGGACCTCGCGGCGCCAGGCCAGCAGCTCCTCGGCCCGGGCGTCGACCTCGTCCTCGACCCGTCGCAGCACCTGGGCCAGCGAGCTGGGCTCGGGAGCGGCGGCGCTCTGGTGCAACGGGCGGGTCAGGTCGGTGGTCAACGGCTCTCTCCGGTCGGGTGATGGATCACCCATCAGGATACGCAGCCCCGCCCCACGCTCCCCTCACCCCCACCGGGCGTCGCGCATGGTCGCCCTCAACCCCACCGGGCGTGGCGCATGGTTGCCCTCAACCCCACCGGACGTCGCCGATGGTTGCGGCGACCGCCTCCGCCACCAGCGCGGGCCCGGCATACACCAGGCCGGTATACAGCTGGACCAGGTCGGCGCCGGCGTCCACCAGTGCGGCGGCGTCCGCCCCCGTCATCACCCCGCCGACGCCGATGAGCGGCAGGTCGGTGAGCGATCGGACCTGGCCCACCACCTCGCGCGCCCGGACCGTGAGCGGCGCCCCCGACAGCCCGCCGGTCTGCCCGTTCGCCAGCGCCATCTCCCCCGGTGCGACGCCGTCGCGGGCGAGCGTCGTGTTGGTGGCGACGAAGCCGGCGACCCCGGCGTCGAGGCCGACCCCCACCGCCTCCTCGAGCGCGGACCGGGTGAGATCCGGCGCGAGCTTGACCAGCACCGGGACGTCCCCGGCGGCCCGCACCACCGCCGTGAGCAGGGCGCGCAGCGGCTCGGCGTCCTGCAGCGAGCGCAGCCCGGACGTGTTGGGGCTGGACACGTTGACGGCGAGGTAGTCGGCCAGCCCGTCCAGCGCGGCCACCGACGCGAGGTAGTCCGGCACCGCCTCCTCCACCGGCGTGACCTTGGACTTGCCGATGCTCACGCCCACGGGGATGCGCACCAGGCCGGCTCGTCGCGCGTCCCGCAGTCGCCGCGCCAGGGCGTGCACCCCCTCGTTGTTGAAGCCCATCCGGTTGATGACCGCTCCGCTCTCCGGGAGCCGGACCATCCGCGGTCGCGGGTTGCCAGGCTGGGCCCGGGCGGTGACGGTGCCGAGCTCCACGTGGCCGAGGCCGAGCGCCGGCCAGGTGGGCACCGCGCGCCCGTCCTTGTCCATGCCGGCCGCCAGCCCGATGCGGTGGTCGAAGCGCAGCCCCAGCAGGTCGACCGGGCGTGCCGGGGGGACGGCATACCCCGTGGCCGCGACCAGGGCGCGCGTCGGAGCCACCCTCCCGAGGACGTCAGCGGCGACGAGGGTCGCGTGGTGGGCGCGCTCGGCGTCGAGGCGCCACAGGGCGGGGCGCGCCAGCCGCCGGTATGCCGTGCTCCCGGCGGCGGCGAGCAGGCGCCGGGTGGGCGGTGCGGGGACCGAGGACGCGCGCATGCCGGCAACCCTAGACTGACGCGGATGAGCACCCTGACCACCTCGCTGGACGGCTTCACCGCCGTCATCCCCGCGGGCGGGTCAGGGACCCGGCTGTGGCCGCTGTCGCGGCAGAACTCGCCGAAGTTCCTGCACGACCTGACCGGGACCGGCCGTTCCCTGCTGCAGGCCACCGTCGACCGGGTGCGCCCGCTGGCCGGTGACCGGGTCATGGTGGTGACGGGACGACGGCACGCCGACGCGGTGCGCGCGCAGCTGCCCGGCCTCCGCGCCGAGGATCTCCTGCTGGAGCCTTCCCCGCGCAGCTCGATGCCGGCGGTCGGGTGGGCCGCCGCCGTCCTCGAGCGTCGTGACCCCGAGGCGGTGCTCGGCTCCTTCGCCGCCGACCACGTCATCGACGACGAGGCGGCCTTCGCCGCCAGCGTGCGACAGGCGGTCGTCGCCGCCCGGGCCGGGGCCCTGGTCACCCTGGGGATCCGGCCCCGCTACGCCTCGACCGGCTTCGGCTACATCGAGCTCGGTGAGGCACGGCCCCTGCCCGGCGCGCCGGACGCGCACCAGGTCCGGTCGTTCGTGGAGAAGCCGGAGCGCGAGGTCGCCCAGGGCTACCTCGAGGGTGGGCGCCACCGGTGGAACGCGGGGATCTTCGTCGTCCGGGCCACGGTGCTGCTCGACCTCCTGGCCCAGGAGCGGCCCGAGATGGTGCGCCTGCTCCGGCACCTCGCGGCCGACCCCGGGCAGCTGGAGCAGGTCTGGGGCTCGCTGGACGCGCTCGCGATCGACCGTGCCGTCGCCGAGCCGGCCGCCCGCTCGGGTCACGTCACCGTCGTGCCCGCCGACGTCGGCTGGGACGACGTGGGCGACTTCGCCTCGCTCGCGAGCCTGCTCGAGGAACGGCCCGAGCACGGCGGCGTCCGGGTGCTGGGACGGGCCGGTGACGTCGTCGCCCGCGACTCCACCGGGGTCGTCGCGGCGCACGGCGAGCGCGTAGTCGTCGTGCTGGGGCTCGACGAGGTGGTCGTCGTGGACACCCCGGACGCCCTGCTGGTGACCACCCGCGAGCGCTGCCAGGACGTCCGCGGCGTGGTGGCGACCCTGCAGGAGCTGGGACGGGAGGACCTCACGTGAGCGACCGATCCGGCCTCGGTCCTTCTCGCCGCACGCTGCGCGACGGCGTGGGCCACCCGCTCGTCACCCGACGGCCACCCGACACACCCTCGCCGTCCGCCGACGGCATACCCGAGGCGCCCAGGCTGGACCACGTGCGCGTCGCCATCGTCACCGAGTCCTTCCTCCCCGCCCTCAACGGCGTCACCACCAGCGTGTGCAAGGTGCTGGAGTGCCTGCGCGAGCAGGGCCACGACGCCCTGGTCGTCGCCCCCGGCACCAGCCCGTGGAGCCCGGTCATGACCCCGGAGCACTACGCGGGCTTCCCGGTGCACAGCGTCACCAGCGTCCCGGTCCGCAAGTTCCGCGTCGGCCTGCCGTCGTACGAGATCGAGACCGTGCTGCACCGGTTCCGCCCCGACGTCATGCACGTGGCCTCCCCCTTCGTCCTCGGCGTCCGCGGCCTCGTCGCGGCCCGGGCGCTCGGCATCCCCTCGGTCGCGATCTACCAGACCGACATGCCCTCCTACATCCGTCAGCACGCCGGTCCGGCCGGCGACCTCACCGCCCGGGCGGCGTGGCGCTGGATCCGCCGCATCCACGAGCAGGCCGACCTCACCCTGGCACCGTCCACGGCGGCGCTCACCGACCTCGCCGAGCACCAGGTGCCCCGGATCGCGCTCTGGGGCCGTGGCGTGGACGCCGACCTCTTCCACCCCGACCGCCGCACCGACCCCGGCGCCCTCGCGCTGCGCGACCGGCTCGCGCCCAGAGGCGAGACGGTGCTTGGCTACGTCGGGCGGCTGGCCCCGGAGAAGGAGCTGCACCGGCTCACCGAGCTGTCCTCGCTGCCCGGCACCCGCCTCGTGCTCGTCGGGGAGGGGCCGAGCCGGGAGATCCTGCAGGCGCAGCTGCCCGAGGCGGTCTTCCTCGGTCGACGCGAGGGGGCCGAGCTGGCGCAGGCGTATGCCGCCTTCGACCTCTTCGTGCACACCGGCACCCGGGAGACCTTCGGCCAGACGCTGCAGGAGGCCTCGGCCGCCGGGCTGCCGGTCGTGGCGCCCGCACGGGGCGGCCCGCTGGACCTCATCCAACCCGGCGTCACCGGCGAACTCTTCGACCCGGACGTGCGGGGCGCGCTGCGCGCCGCCGTGACCCCCCTCGTGGGGCCCACCGCTGCCGAGGTCCGGGAACGGATGGGTGCCGCCGGTCGGCAGCGGGTCCAGGAGCGGTCCTGGCCGGCGCTGGTGGACCAGCTCGTCGACCACTACTCCGCGGTGGTTCACGCCGGCTCGCGCTCGGTGGCCTGACGGGCATACCCCTGGAGCGGAGCCGGGATCGTGCAGACGTGAGGCGCAGGGCTACTCCTGAACCGGGTAGCGCTCCAGCCGCTGCACGAGCGACTCACCCGGGTGAGGCGTCAGGCGGTCGACACGCAGCGCGGCGGCGTCGACCTGCTGGGCGAGATGGCTGATGTCCACCCGCCCGGCCGCACCGGCGAGGCTGATCTGCCCCTCCTCCAGAGCCGAGACATGCAGCAGCGTGAGGACCTGCTCGTCGTCGACCACGTCGTCGGCGAGGAACACCACGCCGGGCTGACCCAGCTCCAACCGGCTCCGGCCCTCCTCGACCGCGGGGACCAGCTCTCCCTCACCCTGGACGTAGGCCGGGTACTCGTAGAACGTCGAGCGCTGGCCCTCGCCCAGGGAGGTGATGGCGTCCGCAGCCGTCCAGATCACCTCGTCGACCTCCACCGTGACGTCCCGGCCGACCTCGGGCGCCCCACCATGGTCTCTGGGCTCCTCAGACCTCGGCGTCACGACCAGCACCTGGGACGCCCATCGGGCGATCTCGTCCTGGCTGTCGAGGTGGACGATCGTGGTCCCTGACCCGACGACGACCAGCGTGGCTGCCGCCGATGCACCGGTGCTCGGAGTCGTGACCGGGGGGGTCGGCTCCTCCCCGCCGGAGGCGCACCCGGCCAGGAGCGCGCATCCGAGCGCGAGCAGCATCACCCCGGCGCGGCACCGGGCGTGGTCGACCTCGCGCCGGATCACGGGCGAGCACCACTGCGTCGATCCGGCCATGTGCCTGCGACGCCTTCGTTCCGACCCGGGTTCCGCCGGAGCGGTGCGCCTCCCCCACTAGGCTGGAGCCGATGAGCCCTTCGGAGCACGACGAGCACGAGAAGGCGTCCCTCGTGGTCGGGGTGGCGCTTCCGGTCCCCGAGCCCTGGGGCAGCCACCTGCAGCGGCTGCGCATCGGCTACGGCGAGGAGCGCGCGGCCGCCATCCCGACGCACATCACCCTGCTGCCCCCGACCCCGTGCAGCGCGCCGGAGCTGGAGGCCCTGGAGGCCCACCTGCTCTCGGTGGCTCGGGACCACGCCGCCTTCGAGGTCATGCTGCGCGGGACGGGCACCTTCCGGCCGGTGTCGGAGGTGGTCTTCGTGCAGGTGGCCAAGGGGGTCGCCGACTGCGAGCGACTCGAGCGGGCCGTGCGGCGCGGGCCGCTGCAGCGCACGCTGGACTTTCCCTACCACCCCCACGTCACGCTCGCCCACGACCTGCCGCTGGCCGCCCTGGACCGCGCCTTCCGCGACCTCGGCGCCTTCAGCTGTACCTACCCCGCGGACGCCTTCCGGCTCTACGTCCACGACGGGGACGGCGTCTGGCGCACCCGCGCGGACTACCCGCTCACCGGGTGAGGATCAGCGGCGCGGGAGCTTGAAGACCTGCCCGGGGAAGATGAGGTCGGGTCGCTCGATCCCGTTGAGCCGCACCATCTCGTCGAGGTCCACGCCGCGCTCCTGGGCGATTCTGGACAGTGTCTGACCTGGCTGGACGGTGACCGTGGCATGACGCGGCTCCTCGGCCGGCACCGGACCGGTCGTCCCCGACGCCGGCGACGCCGTCGAGGCCGGACGGCTGCCCTGCTGCCCGCCCGCTCGCGCCTCGCGGACGCCGTCGATCGCGCCCTTGATCCGGTCGAACAGTCCCATGTCTGGCTCCTCCACGTGCGGGCACTCGGGGCCGGTCCGCCACGGCCGGGCAGTGGCCCGGACGATGACGCGGCACCGGCTCGCTGGCACGCTAGCCCAGGGTGCGGACCGGGAGCCACTCGACCGTGGTGACGCTCGTCCAGGGTGCTAGCGTCGAGCGCGTCAGCGCACCGCAGTCCCGCCTCGAAAGAAGGTCCCTCTCGTGAACACCCCCGTCAAGGTCGCGGTCACCGGCGCGGCCGGCCAGATCGGCTACAGCCTGCTCTTCCGCATCGCCTCCGGCGAGCTGCTCGGCAAGGACACCCCGGTCGAGCTGCGGCTGCTGGAGATCACGCCCGCGCTCGGGGCGCTCGAGGGCGTCGTCATGGAGCTCGACGACTGCGCCTTCCCGCTGCTCGCGGGGGTCGAGACCGGGGACGACGCCGACGTCGTCTTCGACGGCGTCAACGTCGCGCTGCTCGTCGGCGCGCGCCCACGCACCAAGGGGATGGAGCGCGGCGACCTGCTCGAGGCCAACGGCGCGATCTTCACCGCGCAGGGCAAGGCGCTCAACGACCACGCGGCCGACGACGTGCGGATCACCGTCACCGGCAACCCGGCCAACACCAACGCGCTCATCGCGATGAGCAACGCCCCCGACATCCCGGCCGAGCGGTTCTCCGCGCTCACCCGGCTGGACCACAACCGCGCGATCGCCCAGCTCGCGGCCAAGGTCGGCGCCCCCGTCACCGACGTCTCGCACATGACGATCTGGGGCAACCACAGCGCGACGCAGTACCCCGACCTCTTCCACGCCCAGGTCGGCGGTCGCAACGCCGCCGAGGCGGTGGGCGACCAGCAGTGGATCGAGGACACCTTCATCCCCACCGTCGCCAAGCGCGGCGCGGCCATCATCGAGGCGCGCGGCTCCTCCTCGGCCGCCTCCGCGGCGTCGGCGACGATCGACCACGCCCGCGACTGGCTGCGCGGCTCCCCCGAGGGCGACTGGGTCTCGATGGCGGTCCGCTCCGACGGGTCCTACGGCGTCGAGGAGGGCATCATGAGCTCCTTCCCGGTGACCACCCGCGACGGCTCCTACGAGATCGTCCAGGGCCTGGACATCGACGACTTCTCCCGGGGCCGGATCGACGCCTCCGTCGCCGAGCTGGTCGAGGAGAAGGCTGCGGTCACCGAGCTCGGCCTCATCTGAGCGAACGCGCGGGCGGCCTCGGCGGTATGCCGGGGCCGCCCGTCCGGTTCAGACGATGCGCAGCGTCGAGGCGAGCACGGCGACCGCAGCGCCCAGCAGCAGGAGGGTCGCGACGTCGACCCACCGCCCCCGGACCGCCAGCCCGCCGGCACGGGCGGTGGGGAGCACTGCGCGGAGCAGCGCGAGCGCGCCCAGGGTGGCGCCCAGGGCATACCCGTAGGCGCGCAGGTTCGAGGACAGCAGGAGCAGGGCCGCCACCAGCAGGCCGAGCAGGCTCAGCCACCACACCCCGAGCACCGGTCCGGACGGGTCGACGCCGCCGGGCAGCTCGTCGGAATCCTCAGCGGCGGGCGTCATCCGGCCGACGAAGAGCCCGACGCGGACCGCTCCGCCGCCTCGACGACGTTGGTCAGCAGCATCGCCCGCGTCATCGGCCCCACCCCACCCGGTTGGGGGTCAGCCACCCGGCGACCTCGGCGACGCCCGGGTGGATGTCGCCGGCGATCTTGCCGCCGCGCCGCGCCACGCCCACGTCGAGCACGGCCGCACCGGGCTTGACCATGTCAGGGGTGATCATGTCCGGCACCCCGGCCGCCGAGACGACGATGTCGGCCCGACGGGTGTGCGCGGCCAGGTCGCGGGTGCCGGTGTGGCACAACGTCACCGTGGCGTTCTCGCTGCGCCGGGTGAGGATGAGCCCCAGCGGGCGCCCCACCGTGAGACCGCGCCCCACGACGACGACCTCCGCTCCGGCGATCGGGACGTCGTAGCGACGCAGCAGCTCGACGCACCCGACCGGCGTGCACGGCAGCGGCGCCGGCTCGTTCATGACCAGGGCGCCGAGGTTGGTCGGGTGCAGCCCGTCGACGTCCTTGGCCGGGTCGACCCGGGAGAGGATCGCGAACTCGTCCAGCCCGGTGGGCTGCTGCACCAGGAAGGCGGTGACGCCCGGGTCGTCGTTGAGCTCGTCGACCACGGCCAGCACCTCCTCGAGGCTTGAGCCAGCGGGCAGCTCGCGGCGCACGGAGGTGACCCCGATCTGCGCGCAGTCCTTGTGCTTGGCGCCGACATACCACCGGCTGGCCGGGTCGTCCCCGACGAGGACGGTCGCCAGCCCCGGCACCACGCCCCGCTCGGCCAGGGCCTCCACCCGGCTCCGCAGCTCGTCCTGGATCGTCGCGTGCACGGCCTTGCCGTCGAGCATCGTGGCGGTCATGGGGGCAGTCTAGGGCGGCGGTCCCGGGCGATCGGACCGACAGGCGGCCTCACTCCCAGTCGACGTCACCGCCCGGCTCGAAGCTGAGGTCGACCAGCAGCTCGGTGGCGATCCGCTCGAGACCGGCGCGCAGACCCGGCAGATCCGCGCCCGGCGGCACCCGGAGCCGCGCGCGGGCGGCGAAGAGATCCCCGCCGGCCTGCGGTGTCGGGACCACCTTGGTCTGCAGGTCCTCCACCGACACCTGGTGCTCGGCCAGGGCCGCGGTGATCTCCTTGATGATGCCCGGCCGGTCGTTGCCGACGAGGTCGAGGTGCAGCAGGCCGCCGTCGTCAGGCTGCTCCGGCTGGGGGTGGGCGGTGTGCACCGTCGTGTCGAGCACCCCGGTGAGCCCGGCGAGGGAGTCCGCCAGGGCCTGCGCCGACGCCTCCGCGACGTCGACGGTGGCGATGCCGGCGAACTTCCCGGCCAGCTCCGCGAGCTGGCTGCGCTCCCAGCTGCCGCCGTGCTCCGCGATGACGTCGGCCAGCGCGCTGACCAGACCCGGACGGTCGTCGCCGACGACGGTGATCACGAGGGTCGCCATGACGCCTACCCTACCGGTGACCTGCCCTTCCTCGTCGCCGCGGCACTCGCGACCCGCCGGCGCGACAGGGCCGCCCAGACCGCGCCCAGGACCGCCAGCAGCACGCCGGTCACCACCCGCGGGCCGAGCACGTCGTCCGCGGCAGGGTGGAGCGCGTCGATGAGGATGCCCGTGGCGAGCTGGGTGGTCACCGCCACCAGGGCGAAGACCAGGACCGGCAGGTGCTGGACGGCGAAGGCCGCCGCGGCGATGTAGCCGATCCCGATCACGCCGCCGGTCCAGACCCACCACGGCAGACCCGACCCGGCGGCACGCAGCGGCGCGTCCTGCGTGGCCGCCACCACCCCGCCCAGCGCGAGCAGCATGAGCGTCCCGGTGAGGAAGTTGACCCATGCGGTGGCCAGCGTGGCACCGCCGACGACGGTCAGGACACCGTTGAACCCCTGCTGCACCGAGGTCAGGGCGCCGACGAGCGCGACCAGGAGCAGGGGCAGCACGACGGCGGGGCCCGCTGCCGCGGCGTCTGCGCCGTCGGGTCCGCGTGGGGCGGTCGCCGCGACTGCCACCCCCAGGACGGCGAGTCCGGCCGCCAGCACCCTGCCCCGCCGCAGCCGCTGCGCCGGGCGCGGGCCCAGACCGAGCCGGTCCACGAGCAGAGCCCCGGCCGACTGCCCGCCGACCAGCGCCACGAGGAAGGCGGTCACGCCCACCAGCGGGACGGCATACGTCTGCCCCGCGACGAGCAGCGCCCCCGCCGTGCCACCGAGCACCTGCCACCACCGCAACCGGCCGGACCGCACGGCCGCCCAGACCCTCGCCGCGCTCCGCCGCAGCGTCGGCACGGCGAGCAGCAGGGTGAGCAGGACCAGCCCGCTGCCGAAGGAGATCGTGGCGGCCGGGAGCCCGCCCAGCTGCTCGGCGAGGGTGCCGTTGACCCGCGACTGGAGGGCGAGCGCGGCCCCGCAGGTGGCGGCGGCCAGGAGGGCGGGGGCGACCCGCTCGGGAGCCCCCGCCGAGGCGGAGGCCTCAGTGGGCAAAGTGGCGGGTCCCGGTGAAGTACATCGTCACCCCGGCGGCCTGCGCCGCGGCGACGACCTCCTCGTCCCGGATCGACCCACCGGGAGCGACGACGGCCCGGACCCCCGCGTCGAGCAGCACCTGGAGGCCGTCCGCGAAGGGGAAGAAGGCATCGGAGGCGGCGACCGAGCCGGCGGCGCGCTCATCCGCCCGGCTCACCGCGAGGTGGCAGGAGTCCACCCGGTTGACCTGACCCATACCGACCCCGACGGAGGCGCCGTCGTCGGCCAGCAGGATGGCGTTGGACTTCGTGGCGCGCACCGCCCGCCAGGCGAACTGCAGGTCCGCCAGGGTGGCGTCGTCGGCAGGCTCGCCCGCGACCAGCCGCCATCGCGAGGCGTCGTCGCCGCCGTCCTCGACCTCGGCGTCGACGGCGTCCACGGCCTGCACGAGCAACCCGCCGGAGATGCTGCGCGTCTCGATGCCGCCCGAGGACGGCGAGGGGACCCGGAGCAGCCGCAAGTTCTTCTTGGCGGCGAGCACCTCCAGAGCTGCCGGCTCGAAGTCGGGGGCGACGACCACCTCGGTGAAGACCTCGGCGACCTGGCGCGCCATCGCCTCGGTCACGGGCAGGTTGGTCGCGACGATCCCGCCGAACGCCGAGACCGGGTCGCAGGCGTGCGCCTTCGCGTGGGCGTCGGCGATGTCGCTCCCGACCGCGATGCCGCACGGGTTGGCGTGCTTGATGATCGCGACCGTGGGCAGGTCGCCGTGGTCGTGGGCGGCGCGGCGGGCGGCGTCGGCGTCGACGTAGTTGTTGAAGGACATCTCCTTGCCGCCCAGCTGCTCGGCCTGCGCCAGCCCCGGGACGGTCGCGTGTCCGTCGGTGTAGAGCGCCGCGCGCTGGTGCGGGTTCTCGCCGTAGCGCAGCACCGCCGCCCGGTCCCAGGTCGCGCCCATCCAGGCGGGGAAGCCGGTGCCCGAGCTGGTGTCGATCAGCACGTTGCCCATCCACGAGGCGACGGCCACGTCATACGTCGCGGTGTGCACGAAGGCGTCGGCCGCGAGCCGCTGACGCTGCTCCAGCGTGAAGCCGCCGGCGGTGATCGCGTCGAGCACCTGCGGGTATGCCGAAGGGCTGGTCACGACGGCCACGCTGCGGTGGTTCTTGGCCGCGGCGCGCACCATGGACGGGCCGCCGATGTCGATCTGCTCGACGCACTCCTGCGCGGTGGCACCGGAGGCGACGGTGTCCGCGAAGGGGTAGAGGTTGCACACCACGAGGTCGAAGCCCTCGACGCCGAGGTCGGCGAGCTGGTCGACGTGCTCGGGGTTGGTCGTGTCCGCGAGCAGCCCGGCGTGCACGCGGGGGTGCAGCGTCTTGACGCGGCCGTCGAGGCACTCGGGGAAGCCGGTGAGCTCCTCGACGCGGGTGACGGGCAGCCCGAACCCTTCGATCCGGGCGGCCGAGCCGCCGGTGGAGACGAGGGCGACACCCTGGTCGTGCAGAGCGGTCACGAGCTCGTCGAGCCCGCTCTTGTCGAAGACGGACACCAGCGCCCGGCGGACCGGGCGGCGCTCGTCGGTAGTGGTCGTGGTGGACGACGTCATGGGATCGCTCCTCGGGGGTTCGACGGATCTGCCTGCCGTCGGTCGACGGGTGCGGGCACCCAGGCGGGCGATGCCCACGATCGTCACTCCCCGGTGGTTGCCCACCCGCGCCAGTCGTGTGCGGCCAGTCTAGCCAGCCGCGGTGATCGGCGAACCACTCGCGACGACGGGCAGCTCGTGCACGAGCATCTCGCGCTCGACCACCTTGATCCGCTCGTGCAGGGACTCCTCGGTGTCGTCGGGGAGCACCTCGACCGCGCGCTGGGCCAGGATCGGTCCGGTGTCGACACCGGCGTCGACGAGGTGCAGCGTCGCGCCGCTCACCCGGACCCCGTGCGCGAGCGCGTCGCGCACCGCGTGCGCGCCGGGGAAGCTCGGCAGCAGGGCCGGGTGGGTGTTGACGACCCGGTGCGTGGCCAGGACCTGCGGACCCAGGATCTTCATGAAGCCGGCGCTGAGCACCATGTGCGGGCGATGCTGCGCGAGCCGGTCGGCCAGCGCGGCGTCCCAGGCGTCGCGGTCCGGGTGGTCGGCCACCCGCTCGACGAAGGTCGGTATGCCCCTGGCGCGGGCCCGCGCCAACCCCTCGATGTCCTCCCGGTCGGCGCCGACGGCGACGACGGTGACGGCATACCCCGGGTCGGCGCACGCGTCGAGGACCGCCTGGAGCAAGGTGCCCGAGCCGGAGACGAGGACGACGACGCGTGCCTGGCGCGAGGAGATGGTCACCGTGCCAGCGTAGGGGCCGTCGGGGATGAGGCGACCGAGGGAGGTGCTGCCGACCTTCCGTGACGTCCAGGGACAAGACGGAGCTGTCGACCCTTGGGGCTGGGTGTCCAGGACCGTAGGCTCATGCCTCCGGTCATCTTCGCGCACTTGGACCATCGGGCGGTCTGGCGAGTCCGTTGGTCCGGTGCCCACCTGGGCGATTCCGTGATCGGGGAGGGAAGGGTCCCGCGTGGGTAGTGCGGAAGAAGTAGTAAGCGTGAAGTTGGTGGCTCAGCAGGCTGAGGTTGAATCGGCTGCTTTCGGTGCGTTGCGCGAGTGGGTCGCTGAGGTGCTCGGGCGCGGTCTACGGGCTGATCAGTTCTGGGGTAGGGAAGGGGCTGCGGGCGCAGATGTCGCCCGGTCATACGGCGCAGGGAGCTCGAGCGTCTCAGTTGCTCCTTGGGATTGTGGTGCGTGACAACTTTGGTCCTGATGGGCCAGCAGGGGAACGCGAATATGTGGTCGAGACGGTTCCCGAGGTGTTTGGCACTGTGACACAGATAGGTATCAAGACTGTCCGCGCCGGCGCGACCGGCCTGACGCTGCACATCTCGCTGGTGCCCCGGGTCGACTCTGATGGACTCCATCCTTCTCTGGAGTGGTGGCGGGAGCGTACGGCCCGGTTGCAGGCCGACATACAGGAGCTGGGTCACTGATCTCGGTGCGGGGCGAGACCGGGGGTGATCGGTGCCTTGACCCGCGCAACGTGGGCTCTTGATATTCGTACACACGTTCGACTAGACTGGGGCCCAGGAGCAACGCTTCATCTGAGGGGGTGAGGGGCATGGCGGTCACGGCGATCGAACCGGAGGGGCGCGCGGAGGGCGCCGCGCTCGATGCCCTGGGTGTCGTGGCGGCGACCCGGGCGGGACTGGACGCACGGCTGGTGGAGGCTGCCCGGTTGGTCGTCGCGGTGACCGGTGCTGCCGTCCTGGCTCAGAAGGACTTCACCTCGGTGGACGAGCTGACCGAGGGCCAGCGCACGACGTGGCGGGCGGAGACCAAGCGGGCCGCCTGCGCCGAGGTGCAGGCACGCCTCGGCATGGGCGTCACCGAGGCGCGGCACCTGGTGGGGATGGCCTGCGCACCGGACGGGGTGCGCACCGCGGTGCTCGGTGCGTTGGACCGTGCGGAGGTGACGTGGGACATGGTGCGATCCTTCTGGACTCGCTGCGGCTCGCTCCAGGTCGACGACGCACTCCTGGTCGCCGAAGGCCTCTTCGGGTGTGACCCTCATGTCGTCGTGGCCGAGCGGCTGACGCCGGAGGGTGACCTGCGCGAGCGTCCCTGGCACGAGGCGGACTACGCGGCGGCGCTCGCGCGGGAGGCCGCCCGGGCCGAGGGCGTCGACGTGGCGGCCGAGCGGGAGCGCCGGAGCAAGGCCTACCAGGCCCGCCGGGCGACGATCACCGTGCACGACGACGGCACGGCGACGCTGGAGACGACCGGCCCCGCGCTCTCGCTCATCGCCGCGCACAGCAGGGTCGAGCGGGCCGCTCGCCTGCTGCGCAAACAGGGTGATCCGCGCACCCTGGACCAGCTGCGCTCCGACGTGCTCATGGCGCTCGTCGTCCACGGACAGCTCCCGGTGCCGCAGGACGAGCCCGGCGGAGGCTACCCCCGCCCGCAGTCATCAGGCAGGGGTGCCCCGACCCTGGGCGGGCCAGACGAGTCCGGTGGGAGCAACCCCGGCTCCGGTCCCTCGCCCAGGGACGAGGTGGCCGGACCTCCCGAGGGGTGGGCGGACCTGCTGACACCCGACCTCGAGGCCGTCGCGCGGGTCGTGAGCGGTATGCCGACCGTCGAGCTGCAGGTGATCGTCCCCTGGGACGCGCTCTCCGGCAGGCCTGCCTGCACCACCTGCGCCCCAAGGATGAAACAGGGACCGAGGGACGTGAGCAGCGACCCGGCAGACACGTGCAATGGAGAGGACTCTGACCACCCGACCGGCCCGGACCACCATGTCCCGCATCCGACAGACACGTGCGACGGGCAGGACACTGCCTTCGCCGGCGCCGACGATCATGGCCCCGGCGGACGACAGGGGGTGGGATTGGTGCTCGGGCGGCATCCGGCCTACCTCTCGCCCGGGCAGATCCGGGAGCTGGCGCTGACGCCTGACACCACCCTGGCCCGACTGCTGACCGACCCGGCCGACGGGCGGCTGATCGAGCGGTCCATCGCCGCATACCGGCCCGACGCGGCCATGCGCCGACAGGTCCTCGCCGCCGACGTCTTCTCGCGGGCACCGGGCACGCGCCAACCGGGCGCCGTGTGCGAGCTGGACCACGTCACACCCTGGGCTCCGGAGGGGCCCGGCGGACCGACGTCAGAGACCAATCTCGTCGCGCTCGCCAAGTCGCCGCACCAGCTCAAGACGCTCGGGAGGGCGCTCGCCCAGATCAACGACCTGCGCGACCTCACCTGGACCACGCTGCTCGGCCAGCGCGAGACCACCCGGGTGCACGACTACCGACAGCACGGCGCCGGCCCGGGCCGTGTCTCGACTGCATCCCGCACCGGCCAGCCGGGCGACAAGGGTGCCGATCGGTGGGCGACGGGACAGACGGCGTCGGCGGGGACTGCCGCACCTGACCTGGCCGCTGCGCTCGACCGGGCCGCACCGCTGGACGCTGCCCGCGGTGACGAGCACTCGGCGCAGCGGGACGACCTGGACGCACGGCGCGACCTGCTGAACCGCGCCGTCTATGCCGCTCTCGCGCACCGCGGCCCGGGTGCCTTCCTCACCGACGCCGACGACCACCCCGGGACCGGCGAGCACGGCGGCCCGCTGTCCGGCTGGATGTGGGTCACCCGCACCCAGTCCGGTCGCCGCCGGGACGGCGCAGCGCCCGACACCCCGACGACAGAGGCTGTCCTCGGCCTGGACGGGACAGACACAGCGCATCTGACGTCGGGAGCCGACCAGGGCGTCCGCGCCGAGGACCGGCGCGGACCCGGTCGACCCGGCGCGAACCGCGCGACCGGCGCGACCGGATGGCGCACCTCACCCGGAGAGCCCCCACCCTTCTGATCAGAGGCGGCGACGGCTCAGGTGGAGCACGGTCAGCACCAGCAGGCCGCCCGCGACCAGCTCGGCCAGCAGCAGGCCGGAGGTGCGCCACGCCTCGACACCGATCGTGCCGAGCAGCCCGGGCGTGAGGCCACCCGTCGCCAGCCAGGACAGGACGAGGACCACCAGGGCAACCGTTGTGCACGAGGCGAGCATGATCTGCGCCTTGGTCCACCAGGTCGCCAGCCGCGAGGCCGAGCCCGCCGCGCGGTAGCCCAGCCACCCCCCGGCGACCAACGGCACCAGCGCCATGGCCCAGATCCCCGGCGGCATGGCCCCGGGCTCGGGCAGCGCACCGAGGACCGGGAGCACCGGCAGGTCGCCGGCGGTCGTCTCGCCCCAGCCGACGTGCACCGTGCCCACGGTGACCCCCGACCCGGTGGTCCACCCCAGCGCCCACACCATGAGGTTGGGCAGCGCGAGCAGCTGGCCCACCGTGAGCACGACCGTGCCGACCAGCCCGGCGTCGAGCGAGCCGTAGAGGGTGAGGATGCGCTCGCCCCGCAGCAGGAGCAGGCCGAGCACGAGCAGGAAGGAGACGGCGACCAGCCCGACGAGGACCTCCACGACGGGCGGCAGTGCGCGGCGCACGAGCACCGGGGTGCGTGCCTCGAGGAAGGCGAGACCGGCGTCCACCACCGGATGCTCCTCGCGCCGGTGCTCCCCCCACCAGACGAGACCGAGGGCCACGAGCGGCACGAGCACGACGCCGGGCACCAGGGTGGCCAGGCGCACCGGCGCGAGCCCGAAGCTGGCGGTGTGCGCCACGATCAGCCCCGCGGCGACATAGCCCACGACGAAGGCCGTGCCGTCGGACCCGCCCAGCGCGCTCCACGCCGTGCGCCACCCGCCGATCCGGGGCACACGGGCGGTGAGGTGGTGCCGGCTGAGGACGACCTGGCGCGCGGCATACCAGCAGAGCGCGAGGAAGAGCGCCGTGAGGAGCAGCGGGGCGATCACGACCTCGGCGGCGGGCGTGCGCACCGCGGCGCGATGCGCGAGCGCCCACACGTCGACCCCCACGCCGACCGTCTGCCAGAAGCTCGCGGTGCCCCGTTGCTCGACCACCCACGCCAGGGCCGTCGGGAGCACGACGACGAGCACGCCCAGCAGGACGCACACGACCCCGGCCACCCCTGCCCCGAGCAGCTCCCCGAGGCGCCGGACGGTCAACGTCGGACCGCGCCCCGGGATCTCCTCCCGCGACGCGGCACCCTCGGATCGCCCGCCGCTCCTGGCCCGCTCCACCACAGTCATCGCCTCCATGGTCACGGACGGGGCGCGGAGCCACGGGGAGGCGCGCCGACCGGACAGCCTTGCGCCTGCCTCCGCCATGACAGAACACCCCTTGCGTCCGGTCGGCGCCGGACCCAAGGGGTGTTCGTTCGAGCAGGTGCGTCAGCCCAGGCCGGCGATGATCTCCTTCATCAGCTCGGCGGTCTCGGAGGGCGTCTTGCCGACCTTGACCCCGGCGGCCTCGAGGGCCTCCTTCTTGGCCTCGGCGGTGCCGCTGGAGCCGGAGACGATCGCGCCGGCGTGGCCCATCGTCTTGCCCTCGGGCGCGGTGAAGCCGGCGACGTAGCCGACGACCGGCTTGGTGACGTTGTCCTTGATGTAGGCCGCGGCCCGCTCCTCGGCGTCGCCACCGATCTCACCGATCATGACGATCGCCTCGGTGTCGGGGTCGTCCTGGAAGGCCTGCAGGCAGTCGATGTGGGTGGTCCCGATGATCGGGTCACCGCCGATACCCACCGCGGTGGTGAAGCCGATCTCCTTGAGCTCGTACATCATCTGGTAGGTCAGCGTGCCCGACTTCGACACCAGGCCGATGCGGCCGGGCCCGGTGATGTCGGCGGGGATGATGCCGGCGTTGGACTGTTCCGGGCTGATGAGCCCCGGGCAGTTGGGGCCGATGATCCGGGTGCCGCCCTGCGCCTGGGCGTAGGCGAAGAACTCCGCGGTGTCCTGCACCGGCACGCCCTCGGTGATCACGACGGCCAGCGGCATACCGGCGTCGACCGCCTCGATCACGGCCGCCTTGGTGAAGGCCGGCGGCACGAAGAGCACGGAGACGTTCGCGCCGGTCGCTCCATCGCCTCGGACACCGAGCCGAAGACCGGCACCTGCACGCCGTCCTCGAAGTCCACGGTCTGCCCGGCCTTGCGCGGGTTGACCCCGCCCACGACGCGGGTGCCCGAGCGCAGCATCCGCTGCGTGTGCTTCATGCCCTCGGAGCCGGTCATGCCCTGCACGATGACGGCGGAGTCGTTGTTCAGAAAGATCGCCATGGTGGTCTCTTCTTCTTCCTTCGTATGTCGTTGTCGCAGGTCAGCCGGCGGCCAGCTCGGCGGCCTTGCGGGCGGCGCCGTCCATGGTCTCCTCGATGGTGACCAGCGGGTGGGCGGCCTCGGCGAGGATGGCGCGGCCCTCCTCGACGTTGTTGCCGTCGAGCCGGACCACGAGCGGCTTGGTGGCGTCGTCGCCGAGGATCTCCAGGGCCTTGACGATGCCGTTGGCCACCGCGTCGCAGGCGGTGATCCCGCCGAAGACGTTGACGAAGACCGACTTCACCTGCTCGTCGCCGAGGATGACGTCGAGCCCGTTGCTCATGACCTCCGCGGAGGCACCGCCGCCGATGTCGAGGAAGTTGGCCGGCTTCGCCGTGCCACCGGTGTGGTCCTCACCGGCGTACGCCACGACGTCGAGGGTCGACATGACCAGGCCGGCGCCGTTGCCGATGATGCCGACGTTGCCGTCGAGCTTGACGTAGTTGAGGCCCAGTCCCTTGGCCTTGTTCTCCAGCGGGTCGGCGGAGGCGGCGTCCTCGAGAGCGGCGTGGTCCTCGTGCCGGAAGTCGGCGTTGCCGTCGAGGGTGACCTTGCCGTCCAGCGCCAGGATCGTGCCGTCCTCGGTCTTGACGAGGGGGTTCACCTCGACGAGGGTGGCGTCCTCGTTCTTGTAGACGTCCCACAGCCGGATGAGGACCGGGGCGATCGCGTCGACGTCACCGGTGTCGAAGCCGGCCTGCTCGGCGATCTCGCGGGCCTTCGCGTCGTCGATGCCAGTGTTGGCATCGACCGCGACCCGGGCCAGGGCCTCGGGGCGCTCCTCGGCGAGCGTCTCGATGTCCATGCCGCCCTCCTTGCTGCACATGGCGAGCAGCGAGCGGTTGGTGCGGTCGAGCAGCAGGGAGAAGTAGTACTCCTCGGCGATCTTGGCGCCCTGGGCGATCATCACCGCGCCCACGGTGTGGCCCTTGATGTCCATGCCGAGGATCTGCTCGGCGGCCTCGACGGCCTCCTCGGGGCTCTTGGCGAGCTTGACGCCGCCGGCCTTGCCCCGGCCGCCGACCTTGACCTGCGCCTTGACGACCACGACGCCGCCGCTGTCGGCGCCGACCCGCTCGGCCGCGGGGCCCGCCTCGGACGCCTCGGTCACGACCTCGGCCGCGAGCACGGGCACGCCGTGCTTCTCGAACAGGTCACGTGCCTGGTACTCGAACAGATCCACAGTTGGGCTTCCCGTCTGTCGATGGTGGTTCCGGTATGCCGGTGCTCACCGCTCGACCGCGCCCTGGGCGCCGTCGGCGGCACTGCGTCGCACACTATCGCAGCGGGCAGGTCAGGCCCGCGCCAGCATCGAGCGGATCCTGCGAGCGGCGGGCGACGAGCCTGAGCCCCGTCAGAGCTTGACCAGCGGCGCCACCCGCAGCAGCAGCCGCTTGAGCCCGGCGTCGCCGAAGTCGACATGGGCCATCGTGTGGTTGCCGGTGCCCTCGACGAGCACCACGGTGCCCATGCCGAAGCTGTCGTGCGACACCTTGTCCCCGGCGGCCAGCCCGGCCAGCTCGGCCTCCTGCTCCTGCGTGCGATCCCGCTTCGGCGCGCTCCCCCGGGGGTCGAGCCGCACGGCGGCCGGTCGCCCGCCGCCGGACCAGCCGGACCCGCCGCGCGAGCCCCCGGCATACCCTCCGGACCAGCCGATCCCCTCGGCCGCGGAGCGCCGCCCGGTCATGCTCATCCGGTCGGCGTCGGTGCGCTCCCAGGTCACCAGGTCATCGGGGATCTCGTCGAGGAAGCGCGAGGCGGGGAACCACTGCGGTGCGCCGAAGGCCGACCGGCTGCCCGCGCGCGACAGGTGCAGCTGCTCGCGCGCGCGGGTGATGCCGACGTAGGCCAGCCGCCGCTCCTCCTCCAGCTCGTCCGGGTCATCCAGGCTCCGCTGATGCGGGAAGGTGCCGTCCTCCATCCCGGTGAGGAAGACGACCGGGAACTCCAGACCCTTGGCCGTGTGCAGGGTCATGAGCGTCACGACGCCCTGGTCGACCCCCTCGGCGGCCCCGTCCTCGCCCTCCGGGATCTCGTCGGCGTCCGCCACGAGCGAGACCTGCTCGAGGAAGTTCACGAGACCGCCCTCCGGGTAGTTGTCGTCGAACTCGCGGGCCACGGTGACCAGCTCGGTGAGGTTCTCCACGCGGGTCTCGTCCTGCGGGTCGTGGCTCGCCCGCAGCTCGGCGAGGTAGCCGGTGCGGTCCAGGATCGCCTCCAGCAGCGACCCGATCCCCGAGTCCTCCTGCCCGGCCAGGTCGCCCAGCTCCTCCAGCAGCGCGGTGAAGCCGCCGATCGCCGCGACCGAGCGCGACGCGATGCCCGGCGCGTCGCCGGCGCGGCCCAGCGCCGCGACGAAGGGTATGCGCTCGCGCTCCGCGAGCATCGTCACCGCCGCGACCGCACGGTCGCCGATCCCCCGCTTGGGGGTGTTGAGGATGCGCCGCAGGTTGACGTCGTCGGCCGGGTTGGCGATGACGCGCAGATAGGCGAGCGCGTCCTTGATCTCGCGCCGCTCGTAGAACCGGGTGCCGCCAACCACCTTGTAGGGCAGCCCGGTGCGGACGAGCACCTCCTCCAGGGCACGGGACTGGGCGTTGGTGCGGTAGAAGACGGCCACGTCCCCGGGCCGCACCCCCCGCTCGTCGGCCAGCTCGTCGATCCGGCGGGCGACGAAGGAGGCCTCGTCGTGCTCGGAGTCCGCGACGTAGCCGAGGATGCGCTGACCCTCCCCCGCGTCGGTCCACAGCCGCTTCTCCCGTCGCTTGGGGTTGCGGGCGATGACCGCGTTGGCGGCGGTCAGGATCGTCGACGTCGAGCGGTAGTTCTGCTCCAGCAGGATGGTCCGGGCCTGCGGGTAGTCCTCCTCGAACTCGACGATGTTGCGGATCGTCGCGCCCCGGAAGGCGTAGATCGACTGGTCCGCGTCACCGACGACGCACAACTCGGCGGGAGGCAGCGCGCGGCTGCCCCCGTCGACGATGTCGCCTTCGAAGCCCACCAGCTCGCGCACCAGGGCGTACTGCGCGTGGTTGGTGTCCTGGTACTCGTCCACCATGACGTGCCGGAACCGGCGCCGGTAGTGCTCGCGCACGGCGGGGAAGGCCCGCAGCAGGTGCACCGTGGTGGAGATGATGTCGTCGAAGTCCAGCGCGTTGGCCGCCCGCAGCCGCCGCTGGTACATCGTGTAGGCCTCCGCCACCTTGGCCTCGTAGCTGTTGCTGCCGACGGCCGCGGCGAAGGCCTCGTCGTCGATCAACTCGTTCTTGGCGTTCGACACCTTGGCGAGGAAGGCCCGTGCCGGGTAGCGCTTCGGGTCGAGATCGAGGTCACGGATGACCAGGCCCATCAGCCGTTGGCTGTCGGCGGCGTCGTAGATGGAGAAGGAGCTCTTGAGTCCCGCCGTGGTCGCCTCGCGCCGCAGGATCCGCACGCACGCGGAGTGGAAGGTCGAGACCCACATCGCCTTGGCCCGCGGCCCGACCAGCTGCTCGACCCGCTCGCGCATCTCGGCGGCGGCCTTGTTGGTGAAGGTGATCGCCAGGATCTGCCCCGGGTGGACGTGCCGCTCGGCGAGCAGGTAGGCGATCCGATGCGTCAGCACCCGGGTCTTGCCCGACCCGGCCCCGGCGACGATGAGCAGCGGGCTGCCGTGGTGCGTCACCGCCTCGCGCTGCGGCTCGTTGAGCCCGGCGAGCAGCTCGGCCACCGAGGGGCCCTGCCCCCGCCCCGTGCCCGGCCTCCGCGCACCGAGCCCGTCCGCCCCCGCCTCCCCGGGGTCCTCCCCGGCGACGGCCCACCCCGGCACCCCACGCTCGTCCACCCCACCAGGCCCACCGTCGCCCGGGTCGGCGTGGCCGCTCGCCGCGCGCGCGCTCATGGACGGCACGGGGGCGTCGAAGGGAAGGTGGTCGAACAAGCCGCTCATCGCCTCCCATAGTAGGCAGCCCGGGCGACATGCCCGGTCCGGTCCTCCACAGCCCGCGGCATACGCTGGTGGCGTGACCCCACCCCTCCCGACCGCCGTCGTGACCGGCGGCGCGGCGACCACCCCGAGCTCGGCCTACCTCGACCCGCCCACCCTCATGCTCCTGCTCGGCGGCCTCGCCATCGCCGTCGCCTGCCTGGTCGCCGGTCTCAACGGACGGCCACCGGGCCGGGTCACGGTGGGCCTGAGCTGGCTCCTGCAGGCCGGTGTCGTGGCCTACTGCGCCACCTACGCCGGGCGGCAGCTCGGCGGAGCCTCGCCGGTCGGACCGTCGTGGGAGCTGTGGGCCTATCTCGTCACGATCCTGCTGCTGCCCGCGCTGGCGCTGGTCTGGGCGGGTCAGGAGCCGACGCGGTGGAGCACCTTCGTGCTGGCGGTCGCGGCCTTCGTGGTCGCGGTCATGGGTGCCCGGACGGCGCAGATCTGGTACGGCGTCGGGATGGTCCCGTGAGGCGCCCGACGGCACATCCCGGTGACCGCCGGCACGGACCCGGCCGGGTCATCCTCGCGCTCTACCTCGTCTTCGTCATCGGCACCGTCTCGCGGTCCGCCGCGCAGATCAGCACTCGCTTCGAGGAGGCACCCCTGGCCTACGCCCTCTCCGCGATCGCGGCCGTGGTGTATGTCGTCGCGCTCGTCTCGCTGTCGCTGCGCGGCCGCGCGGCCTGGTGGGTCAGCCTGGTGGCGCTGTCGGTCGAGCTGGTCGGTGTGCTGGTCGTCGGCACGTGGAGCTACCTCGCGCCGCAGATGTTCCCGGACGCGACGGTGTGGAGCCACTTCGGCCAGGGCTACCTCTTCATCCCGCTGGTGCTGCCGGTCGCCGGGCTCTGGTGGCTGCTCTCGGACCGGGGCGCCCGCGCCGTGTCGGCCGGGGACGCCCACACCGGTCCTGCCACCATGGGCCGGGTGGACGAGGGGACGGCGTGAGCGGTGCGGACCGCGCACCGGCGCTGCGTCGCCTGACCTGGCGCGACGGGCTCAGCTCGCTCCTGGGGATCGTCGTGGCGACGCTGCTCATCGCCTACGGCCTGCCGCAGTTCCTGGACACCTCGTGGTCGCAGATCGGGACCCAGCTGGGCCGGGTGCGTCCGGGGACCGCCCTGGTCATGGGGCTGCTGCTCCTCGCGGGGCTGTTCAGCTACACCTGGGTGCTCAGCGGGTCGCTCCCGGGGCTGGGCCACGTGCAGGCGCTCAAGGCCAACGCGGTCTCGGCCACCGCCGCCAACCTGCTGCCGCTGGGCGGCGCCGTGGGCATCGCCCTCATGGCCGCGATGTTCCGCTCCTGGGGTTTCGCCCTGCGGGCGATCTCCACGAGCCTCCTCGTGACCGGGCTGTGGAACGTCCTGGCCCGCATCGCCCTGCCGGTCGTGGGCGCCCTGGTCCTCGTCGCCGGACCGGTCGACGCCCCCGAGGTCGTCGTCCGCAGCGCCTGGGTGGCCGCGGTCCTCGGGGCGCTGCTCGTGGTCGTGGCCGGGGTGTGGGTGCTGTCGGACACGGTGGCCGACCGACTCGCGGCAGGGGTGCGTCGTCTGCTGGGGATGGTCGGCCGGACCACCGTGCGGGGCCAGGCGCCGGACCGGCTGCTCACCGACCAGCGTCACCGGGTGGCCCACGTGGTCCGCACCGGTGGGCTCCCGATGGCCCTGGGGATGACCGGCCAGTTCGTGCTGCTCTTCGGGCTGTACTGGTTCGCCGCGCGGGTCGTCGGGCTCGACCTCCCGCTCGCCGAGCTGGTCTGCGCCTACACCTTCCGCCAGCTCCTCACGGTCGTGGCGGTCACCCCCGGCGGCCTGGGCGTCACCGAGGTGGGCACCGCCGGGATGCTGGTCCTGCTCGGCGGGGACCCGGGAGCGGCGTCGGCGACGGCCCTGCTGTATGCCATCTACGCGCACGTCGTCGTGGTGCCCTTCGGCGTGGCCGCCCTCGTCGCGTGGTGGCTCGGCCCGAGCCGCGCCCTCGCTCCCGGCTCCGCTCAGGAGCCGAGCAACCTGCGCACCTGAGCCTCGTGCGCCCGGGTGGCGACGGTGTCGTCGATCTCCCCGGGCGACCACTGGCCGGTGGCGCGCCGGGCGGCGATCTCCAGCAGCCCGTCGGCCAGGGCCGGGTTGGCCGGCAGGATCGGTCCGTGCAGGTAGGACGCGACGACGTTGCTGGTGCGGGCGCCCTCGTGCCCGTCCGAGCCGTTGTTGCCCTTGCCGTGCCGCACCCGGCCGAAGGGCCTTTGCCCCTCCCCGAGGACGGTCGAGCCGGAGTGGTTCTCGTAGCCCACGACCGACCCGAAGTCGGTGTCCAGCACGACCGGGCCGATCATCCGAGTGGCGTTGCCGCGGGTGGTGACGTCCAGGATCCCCAGGCCGGGCAGGCGCTGGCCCTCCACCGTGATGAAGGCCTCGCCGAAGAGCTGGTACATCCCGCAGATCATGAGCATCGGCAGCCCGTCGGCCGCGAGCTCGCGGAGCCGCCCGGCGTGCCGCTCGAGGTCCTCGGTGACCCGCACCTGGCCGCTGTCCTGCCCGCCCCCGCCCAGCAGCAGGTCGACCCGCTGCGGCCACGGGGCACCCGGGTGGTGGTCGTACACGACGGGCCGGTATCCGTGCCAGCGCAGCCGGGCCGCGAGGCACCGGGTGTTGCCCAGGTCGCCGTAGATGCTCATCTCGCGCGGGTAGAGATGGACGAGGTGGACCTCGCCCTTGTCCGCGGGCACCTGCGCCAGGGCGGCGACGTCGTCGGGCAGGGCGTCCTCGGGTCGCTCACCGGTCCTCTCGCTCATGCGTCCGGGTCCTCTCCGAAGCGGGCCAGCCCGAAGCGCTCGGCCAGCCGTCGCCGCAGGTGCATCATGGCGGTGTAGGTGCAGAAGATGCGCATCGGCTCCCCGGCCGCCTCCCGCAGGAAACGGTCCAGCGCGACGTCGAGGTCGGGCTCGACGTCGCCCACGTCCACGCCGTCGTAGCGCAGCCGCAGGGCCATGTCCCAGCCGCGCACCCCGGAGGTCAGCGCCACGCCGCGATCCCGCAGCGACTCGAAGGAGACGTCGTAGAGCCAGGAGACGTCACGCCCGTCGGCGTAGTTGTCGTTGATCGCCACCATCGTCGCGACCGGTTCGGCGCCATAGGTCCCCAGCGCGACGGTGAAGCCGGCCGGGTTCTTGACCAGGACGAGCTCCAGCGGGCTCCCGCCGGCGTCGACGACCTCGCCCCGGCCGAAGGGCGGCGCGACCCGCGCCAGCGCCGCGCCGGCGTCGGTGGCGCGGAAGTCCTCCCCCAGCAGGTGGCGCGCCATGGCCGTCGCGGCCGTGGCGTTGATCATGGCGGCGAGCCCGCGTTGGCGCAGCCGCACCGGCCCGACGTCCTGCCCGCCCGGGAACCTCACCGTGAAGTCCTGCCCGCCCTCGGCGGGCAGCAGCAGCGCCGCGCGAGACCGCTCCTCCTCGTCGAGCACCGCCCCGCCCTCGTCCTCGGGGCGGACGTCGGCCTCCTGCAGCTCGGGCAGCCGGTCGGCCATGCTCGGGTCCACGCCGAACCACCCGACCGCCACCCCGGTCGCGACACGGCTGCGGATGCGGGAGATGAAGGAGTCGTCGGCGTTGAGCACGACACCCTCGGTCGTCTGCTCCGCCAGGGTGGTGAGCAGGCGCGCCGTGTGGTCGATCTCCGCGAACCGGTCGAGCTGGTCGCGGGCCACGTTGAGCAGCAACGCGTGCGTCGGCGGCACCTGCGCGCTGAAGTGCAGCGCGTGCGCCTCGTCCAGCTCGACCACGGCCACGTCCGCCGCGAGCCGGCCCCGCAGCCCGACCTCGCCGAGCATCGAGGAGATGACCCCCCGGGTGAAGTTGGAGCCGGTGGGATTGGTGAAGACGCGCAGCCCGTGCGCCCGCAGCAGCGCCACCAGCATCTTGGTCGTCGTCGTCTTGCCGTTGGTCCCGCTCACCACGACCACGCCGCGTGGCAACGAGCCGAGGGTATGCCGGAGCACGGCCGGGTCGATCCGCTCGGTCACCAGCCCGGGCAGGGCGGATCCGCCACCGCGCAACCGGGACAGCAGCCGCGCCCCCTTGCCGGCAGCGAGCGCGAGGGTCGTCCTCACTCCCATTCGATCGTCCCCGGAGGCTTGCTGGTCACGTCGAGGGTGACCCGGTTGACCTCCTCGACCTCGTTGGTGATCCGCGAGGAGATGCGCGCCAGGACCTCGTAGGGCAGCCGGGTCCAGTCCGCGGTCATCGCGTCCTCGGAGGAGACCGGGCGCAGCACGACCGGGTGGCCGTAGGTCCGCCCGTCCCCCTGCACGCCGACGGAGCGGACGTCCGCGAGCAGCACGACGGGGCACTGCCAGATGTCCCGGTCCAGCCCGGCGGCGGTGAGCTCCTCCCGGGCGATCGCGTCCGCGCGGCGCAGGACGGCCAGCCGGTCGGCGGTCACCTCGCCGATGATGCGGATGCCCAGGCCCGGGCCGGGGAAGGGCTGGCGCCAGACGATGCCCTCGGGCACGCCGATCTCGAGCCCCACCTGCCGCACCTCGTCCTTGAAGAGGGTGCGCAGCGGCTCGACGAGCTGGAACTGCAGGTCCTCGGGCAGACCGCCCACGTTGTGGTGGCTCTTGATGTTGGCCGCCCCGCTGCCGCCGCCGGACTCCACGACGTCGGGGTAGAGGGTGCCCTGCACCAGCCAGCGGACCGGGTGGTCCCCCTGGTCGCCGCCGCCCCCGTCCGACGGGCCTCCGTCCGAGGCGTGCGCGCGCACGACGTCGCGGGCCGCCTGCTCGAAGACCCGGATGAACTCGCGGCCGATGATCTTGCGCTTCTCCTCCGGGTCGGTCACCCCGGCCAGGGCGGCCAGGAAGCGCTCCCGGGCGTCGACGACGACGAGGTCGACCCCCGTCGCCTGCACGAAGTCGGTCTCGACCTGCTCGGCCTCACCCTCTCGCAGGAGTCCGTGGTCGACGAAGACGCAGGTCAGCTGGTCCCCGACGGCGCGCTGCACCAGGGCGGCCGCGACCGAGGAGTCGACGCCACCGGAGAGCCCGCAGATGACCCGGTCCTGACCGATCTGGGCCCGCGCCTGCTCGACCAGGCTCTCGGCGACGTTCTCGCTCGTCCACGACGGGGTGATCCCGGCTCCCGTGGTGAGGAAGTTGACGAGCACCTCCTGGCCGTGGGCGGAGTGGAGGACCTCGGGGTGCCACTGGACGCCGTAGAGCCGGCGCTCGTCGTCCTCGAAGGCGGCCACCGGCGCGCCGGGGGTGCGTGCGGACACGGCGCAGCCTCGGGGGCCTGGGTCACGGCGTCGCCGTGCGACATCCAGACGACCTGCTGCTCGGGCTGCCCGGCGAAGAGCGTGCTCGGCGGACCGGTCACCGTCGCGTCGGTCTGGCCGTACTCCCGGCTCCCGGTGCGTTCGACCGTCCCGCCGAGGGCCCGCACCATCGCCTGGAAGCCGTAGCAGATGCCGAGCACCGGCACCCCCGCGGTGACGACGGCCTCCTCCAGCCCGGGTGCGCCGTCGGCATACACCGAGGCGGGCCCACCGGAGAGGATGATGGCCGCCGGGTCCTTGGCGAGCATCTCCGCGGCGGGCATCGTGTGGGGGACGATCTCGCTGTAGCAGTCCGCCTCGCGGACCCTGCGGGCGATGAGCTGGGCATACTGCGCGCCGAAGTCGACGACCAGCACGGTGTCGCGGCGCACGTCGAGCGAGGGGGCCGAGGTCACGGCGTCACCCTACCGGCGCCCGCACCGGCCTCCGCGATCCGGGCCGCGGCGTCGCCGGCGACGCGGTGCTCCACCCAGAAGGAGAGGAAGGGCACGCACCCGGCGAGCATGACGCCCACCATCCTGCCCAGCCCCCAGCGCAGCTCGAAGCCCAGCAGGGCGGTCGCGACGAGGTAGACCATGTAGAACCAGCCGTGCGGGGAGGGCCACCACGCCAGGAGGTCGTTGTCGAAGCCGTAGCGCAGCACCATGTGGGCGACGAGCAGCAGCAGCCCGACCCCGACCACGAAGGCCATGACACGGAAGAACAGCAGCTTGGCGCGGGGGGTCATCGTCGGGTCTCCTCGGTGACGGGTGCTGGTGCGGAGTGCGGCAGCGACGGAGGCTGCCTCGGTGTCCGGCCACGCCGGGCGGCGTCGTGCAAGAACCGGAGGTACATGAAGATCGCGAAGGCGGCGAAGACGAACCACTGCAGCCCGTAGCCGACGTTGCGCCACACGATGCCGTCCTCGCCGAAGACCGGCGGCGGCACCCGTTGCACGGCGGGGTCGGTGAGCGCGGGCTGCTCCTGCACCATGAAGATGAAGGCGTCGTAGATGGGGGCGTCCCAGTCGTTGGCCAGATCGGCGGTGTCGATGGAGCCGCGCTGTCCCGCGGGCAGGCCCGAGGGCCCGGGCGACTCCGCCGGCGCCAGCGTGCCGGTCAGGGACACGGTGACGCTGTCGTCGGGCGTGCCGGCATCCTCGGGCGAGGTCACGAAGCCGCGGACCACCGGGAGCAGCGCCTCCTCCGTCCCCGCGTCGGTCCGCACCGGGGTCACCACCCAGTAGCCGCGCTCCCCCTCCAGCAGCCGGTCCGGGACGAGGAACTGCCGGCCGGGGTCGTAGCGGCCCTCCACCGCGACGGGGCGGCCGGCCCCCTCGGCGGGGAAGGTCGACCGGGGGGCGATGAGCTGCTCGACGGGCACCGTGGGGCGGCTCGCCTGCTCCTGCGAGGACTCGCGCGAGGCCGTGCTCGTGCTCACCCCGAGCTGCCACATCCCGAGCTGGTAGAAGGAGATGACCACGACCACGAGCAGCGCCAGCAGGGCCAGCCAGGCGGGCTTGAGCGCGGTGCGGATCACCGCTCCAGGGTAGGTGCTGCGGCTGGGCGTCAGAGCAGGGTGGTCTGGTCGTCGAAGACGTAGATCGACCCGCCGTAGCAGGCCACCCACACCGTGTTGGTGACCGGGTCGTAGTCGATGCCGATGGGGTTGGCGTCGACCGGGGCGGAGTCGATGACCTCCATGTCGGAGGTACGGACCTTGGCGATGCTGGCCTCGTTGTAGTTGACCACGTAGAGCGCGGTCTCGTCCGGGCTGAGCGCGACGCTGCGCGGCTCCACGCCGGGCTCGACCTGGTCCACGATCTCGTCGGTCGCGGTGTCGATCTTGTAGATCGCGTTGCCGCCGCTCGTCGTGAGGTAGAGCGTGCGCCCCTCGTCGGCGAGGTTGAGGTGACGCGGGCGGGGCGCGGTCTCCATGACGACCTCGGCCTCCCCCGAGGCGAGGTCGACCTTGTAGAGCTGGTCGGCATACATCGCGACGACGTAGGCGGTGGTGTTGTCCGGCATGACGACCACGCCGCGCGGCGCGGCGGCGAGCTCGACGACCCCCGTCTCCTCGCCGCGCTCGGTGTCGACGACGGACAGCGTGGCGTCGCACCAGTTGCTCACCAGCAGCGTCTTCTGGTCCGGGCTGAGGGTGAGGTACTTCGGCACCGCACCCACCTCGAAGACCTGGTCCCAGGCCATCTCCTCGGCGTCGAAGCGGTAGACGAAGGACGCGCCGACGCCGCTGTCGCGGGTGCAGGCGTCGAAACCCTCGACGCCGAAGTTCTCGCCGTACATCGTGTACTGCGAGACGTAGGCGTAGCGCCCGTCCGCGGTCCAGGCCGCCTCCACCGGGGATCCCTGGGACAGGCCGGGGTGGCCCTCGATGCCGTAGTCGGCGAGGTCCACCTCGTCGGAGAGCACCTCCACCTGCTCCCGGGTGGTGCTGTCGAAGACGGTGGAGGTATGGCTGTACATCATGTTGTTGGCGATCATCAGCCCGTGCCCGGAGGCCATGACCGACTTCGGGGTGAGCCCCCCGGTGAGGTAGTCCACCTGCTCCAGGGCGGTCAGCTCGCTGGCGTGCTCGCCCGGGACCGGCTCGCGCTGCCACTCCCCGGGCTCCTGCGCGGCGGTCTCGGCGTCCTCCTGCGCGGAGTCGGCCTCCTGCCCGCCGTCACCCTCGCCCTCGCCCTCCCCCTCGGCGTCGTCGTCGCCCGGCGCCTCGGCCTCGGTGGGGCCGGCCTGGCTCGGCGCCGCGCCCTCGCCTCCCGGATCACCGTCCGCGCCGAGGACCCTGGTGAGCCCCCACCCGCCGACGAGGAGGAGGACGAGCAGCACGGCGAGCACGACCCGCCGGCGGCGCACGTGCTCGGGGGCGTGGCTGACGCTCACCTCCGGAAGGCCCGCGCCGCGCTGCCGGGCCGCGGTGTCGCCGGGCTCACCGCTCGCCATAGGGCGCCACCACGACGTCGACTCGCTGGAACTCCTTGAGGTCGGTATACCCCGTCGTCGCCATCGCCCGGCGCAGGGCCCCGGTGAGGTTGGTCGTCCCGTCGGCCGTCCGCGCCGGCCCGACGAGGACCTCCTCCAACGTCCCGACCGAGCCGACGTGCACCTTCTCCCCGCGCGGCAGCTCGGGGTGGTGGGCCTCGCTGCCCCAGTGGTAGCCGGCGCCGGGCGCCTCCTGGGCCCGCGCGAGCGCCGCTCCGAGCATCACGGCGTCGGCGCCGCAGGCCACGGCCTTGACGATCTCGCCGGACTCGCTGGTGCCGCCGTCGGAGATGACGTGGACGTAGCGCCCACCGGACTCGTCGAGGTAGTCCCGCCGCGCGGCGGCGACGTCGGCGATCGCGGTGGCGGCGGGGGTGTGGATCCCCAGCGCCGTGCGGGTGCGGTGGGTGGATCCCCCGCCGAACCCGACCAGCACCCCTGCCGCGCCGGTGCGCATCAGGTGCAGGGCCGCGGTGTAGGTGCCAGCGCCGCCGACGACGACCGGCACGTCGAGCTCGTAGATGAATCGCTTGAGGTTGAGCGGCTCGGCCTGGCTGGAGACGTGCTCGGCAGACACGGTCGTGCCGCGGATGACGAAGAGGTCGACACCGGCGTCCACGACCGCCTTCCAGAACTGCTGGGTCCGCTGCGGCGAGAGCGAGCCGGCCACGGTGACCCCCGACTCCCTGATCTGCCGCAGCCGCTCGGTGATGAGCTCGGGTCGGATGGGCGCGGCGTAGAGCTCGCGCATCCGTGAGGTGGCGTCCTCGCCCTCGAGCCGGGCGATCGCGCCGAGCGCGTCGGTGGGGTCCTCGTAGCGGGTCCACAGCCCCTCGAGGTCGAGCACACCCAGCCCCCCGAGCCGGCCGATCGCGATCGCCGTGTCCGGGGAGACCACCGAGTCCATCGGCGCCGCGAGGATGGGCAGCTCGAAGTGGTAGGCGTCGATCTGCCAGGTGATCGAGACGTCCTCGGGGTCCCGGGTGCGGCGGGACGGGACGACGGCGACGTCGTCGAAGGAGTAGGCCCGGCGGGCCCGTTTTCCGCGTCCGATCTCGATCTCAGTCACCGGCTCAGGCTACCGTCCGACCCGCTGCCGACCGTCCTGCGCCACGCACCGCGCGGGGGTCAGCCGTAGTTGGGCGCCTGGGCCGTCATCTCGATGTCGTGCGGGTGCGACTCCTGCAGGCTGGCCTGGGTGATGCGGACGAACCTCCCCCTGGCCTGCAGCTCCGGGACGGTGCGCGCGCCCACGTAGAACATCGCCTGGCGCAGCCCGCCCGCCATCTGGTGGACCACGGCGCTGGCGGCCCCCCGGTAGGCGACCTTGCCCTCCACGCCCTCGGGGACGAGCTGGTCGTCGCTGGCCACCTCGGCCTGGAAGTAGCGGTCCCTGGAGAAGGACTTCTTGCCGCGCGAGCTCATGGCCCCGAGCGAGCCCATCCCGCGGTAGCTCTTGAACTGCTTGCCGTTGACGAAGATCAGCTCCCCCGGGCTCTCCTCGCACCCCGCCAGCATCGACCCCATCATGACCGCCTCGGCGCCGGCCACCAGGGCCTTGGCGATGTCGCCGGAGTACTTCATGCCACCGTCCGCGACGACCGGGACCCCGGCCTCACGGCATACCTGGGCCGCCTCGTGCACCGCCGAGAGCTGCGGGACACCGACCCCTGTGACCACCCGGGTGGTGCAGATGGCGCCGGGACCCACCCCCACCTTGACCGCGTCCGCCCCGGCCTCGACGAAAGCCCGGGCCCCGCAGCGGTCGCGACGTTGCCGCCGACGACCTGCACGTGCCGGGTCGCGGGATCGCTCTTGAGCCGGGCGACCATGTCCAGGAGCATCCGCACGTGGCCGTGCGCGGTGTCGGCCACCAGCACGTCGGCGCCGGCCTCCACCAGCGTCGTCGCGCGCTCCCAGGCGTCGCCGAAGTAGCCGATCGCCGCGCCCACGAGCAGCCGCCCGTCCGCGTCCTTGGAGGCGTGCGGGTACTGCTCGCTCTTGACGAAGTCCTTGACGGTGATGAGACCGGACAGCCGTCCCTCCTCGTCGACCAGCGGCAGCCGCTCCCGCTTGTGCGCCCGGAGGATCGCGGTCGCCTCCTCGCGGGAGACGTCGGCCGGCGCGGTGACCAGCGGCATGGGCGTCATGACGTCACGCACCAGGGTGCTGTCCCACTCCGCGACCGGCGTGAAGCGCAGGTCGCGGTTGGTGCAGATGCCGAGCAGGTGTCCGCCCCCGTCGACGACGGGGAGCCCCGAGACGCGGTACTGGCCGCAGAGCTGGTCCAGCTCCCCCAGCGTGGCGTCCGGCCCGATGGTGACCGGGTTGGTGATGCGTCCGGTCTGGGTCCGCTTCACCAGGTCCACCTGGAGCGCCTGGTCCTCGATCGCGAGGTTGCGGTGCAGGATCCCGATCCCGCCCTGCCGCGCCATCGCGATGGCCATCCGCGCCTCGGTAACGGTGTCCATCGCCGCAGACACGAGCGGCACCCGCAGGGAGATCTCCCGGGTGAGCCTGCTCGTGGTGTCGATCTGGTCCGGGGCCATGTCCGTCTCCCCCGGCAGCAGGAGCACGTCGTCGTAGGTGAGGCCGAGCCGCGAGAAGGGGTCGGAGGAGCCGGGAAGGTCACCGGAGGTCATGGCCCCAAGTCTAGGGGCCGCCCCCGAGCAGGCCCGGTACCGGTCACCCGGCCCTATGCCCGCCGCGCCGCACCACGTAGAGTGACGTGACGACGAGGCACTCGTCGCGCTCGGAACCTCTGTGCTGACGGCCCCGATGGGGGCGGGCGCCAGGCAGGAGCCGGGTCAGCCCCCGAGAGGAGGATCCCGTGGTCGAGATCGCTCATCAGCCCGGTCCGGTAGCGGACCTGTGGGAGTGGCAGTTCGAGGGAGCCTGCCGCACGACCAGTCCTGAAGTCTTCTTCCACCCGGAGGGTGAGCGGGGTCCCGCGCGCCGTCGCCGGGACGAACGCGCCAAGCAGGTCTGCGCCAGCTGCCCCGTCCTGGAGCAGTGCCGCACCCACGCGCTCGCCGTCAGGGAGCCGTACGGCGTCTGGGGAGGGATGACCGAGGAGGAACGGGCCGAGCACTACGAGCGGGTCGAGGCGGCCCGCCCCCACCAGAAGACCCGCTGACGACGTCCTGCAGCACCGGCACCACCGACACGACGAGGCCCCGCCCGGATGATCCGGGCGGGGCCTCGTCTCGCGTGGCGGCGGTCAGCCGGGTCGTCCGACCGGCCGCACGGCATCAGTGGCCGTGGCCGTGCCCGCCCTCGTCCTCGTCGTCCTCGGGCTTGTCCACCACGAGGGTGTCCGTGGTGAGCACCATCGAGGCGATGGAGGCCGCGTTGCGCAGCGCCGAGCGGGTGACCTTCACCGGGTCGATGACCCCGGCGGAGAACAGGTCGCCGTACTCGCCGGTGGCGGCGTTGAGGCCCTGCCCGGCGGTCATCTCGCCGACCTTCGTCGTGGCGACGTAGCCCTGCAGGCCCGCGTTCTCCGCGATCCAGCGCAGCGGCTCGGCGGCGGACTTGCGGACGATGGCCGCACCGACCGCCTCGTCGGCGGACAGGTCGAGCTCGTCCGCGGCCGGGGCGGCGTGCACCAGGGCCGAGCCGCCACCGGCGACGATGCCCTCCTCGATGGCCGCGCGGGTCGCCGAGACGGCGTCCTCGATGCGGTGCTTCTTCTCCTTCAGCTCCACCTCGGTGTGCGCGCCGACCTTGATGACGCAGACGCCACCTGCCAGCTTGGCGATCCGCTCCTGGAGCTTCTCGCGGTCCCAGTCGGAGTCGGTCGACGCCGCCTCCGCCTGGAGCTGGGCGACGCGGTCGCTGACCGCCTGGGCCTCGCCGCTGCCCTCGACGATGGTGGTGGTGTCCTTGGTGGCCACGACGCGGCGGGCGGTGCCGAGCACCTCCAGGCCGACCGAGTCCAGCGACAGCCCGACCTCCTCGGCGACGACCTGGCCTCCGGTGAGGATGGCCATGTCCTGCAGCATCGCCTTGCGGCGGTCGCCGAAGCCCGGTGCCTTGACGGCGACCGCGTTGAAGGTGCCGCGCACCTTGTTGACGACGAGCGTCGACAGCGCCTCGGCCTCGACGTCTTCGGCGATGATCATCAGCGGCTTGCTCTCGCCGACGACCTTCTCCAGCAGCGGCAGCAGGTCGGAGACCTTGGAGATCTTGCCCTGCACCAGCAGCACGTAGGCGTCCTCGAGGACTGCCTCCATGCGCTCGCTGTCGGTGACGAAGTAGGGCGAGAGGTAGCCCTTGTCGAACTGCATGCCCTCGGTGAACTCCAGCTCCATCGCGGTGGTGGAGGACTCCTCCACCGTGATGACGCCGTCCTTGCCCACCTTGTCGAAGGCGTCGGCGATGAGCTCGCCGATCTGCGGGTCCTGGGCGGACAGCCCGCCACCTGGGCGATCTCGTCACGGCCCTCGAGCTCGCGCGCGGTCTCCAGCAGGCGGTCGTTGATCGCGGTCACCGCAGCGTCGATGCCGCGCTTGAGCGCGGACGGCGCGGCGCCGGCGGCGACGTTGCGCAGGCCCTCCTTGACCATGGCCTGAGCGAGCACGGTCGCGGTGGTCGTGCCGTCACCGGCGATGTCGTTGGTCTTGGTCGCGACCTCCTTGGCGAGCTGGGCCCCGAGGTTCTCGTAGGGGTCCTCCAGCTCGACCTCGCGGGCGATGGTCACGCCGTCGTTGGTGATGGTCGGCGCGCCCCACTTCTTGTCGAGGACGACGTTGCGGCCCTTGGGGCCGAGCGTCACCTTGACGGCGTTGGCGAGGGCGTCGACGCCCCGCTCCAGCGCCTTGCGGGCGTCGTCGTTGAACTGTAGCTGCTTCGCCATGGGCGAGCGCTCCTTTCAGGTATGCGGTCTGCGGCCGGGTGCGCGCCGCCCCGGCTACCCCGAGGGGGCGGCCGGGGCGGCGCGTGGGTGGATCGAGGGATCGATCAACCCACGATCGCGAGGACGTCGCGCGCCGAGAGGATCAGGAACTCCTCGCCGGAGTACTTCACCTCGGTGCCGCCGTACTTGCTGTAGATGACCCGGTCGCCGACGTTGACGTCCATGGGGACGCGGTTGCCGTTGTCGTCGACGCGGCCCGGGCCGACCGCCAGGACCTCGCCCTCCTGGGGCTTCTCCTTGGCGGTGTCCGGGATGACGAGGCCGGAGGCCGTGGTCTGCTCGGCCTCGACGGCCTTGACGACGATGCGGTCCTCGAGCGGCTTGATGGAAACCGACACGGTTACCTTCCTTCTCCTTCGGTGTCCGGCGCTGCGCGCCGGCCAGGTGGTCGCTGCTGGGTGGTGCTCACTCCACCGCGACCGCCCACCGCCGTCGCGGGGGTCGGTCGGCGCTCGCGGCTGGCACTGACGTGCCGAGAGTGCTAGGACGAATCTAGGCACGCTGTTAGCACTCGGTCAAGCCGAGTGCCAACACGCCGAGGCATCCCGCTCGGGGGCCGGCGCCCCCGGGTGGCGGGTCGGGGTCAGATGAGGACCTGCAGCGGCTGCAGCACCCGCTCGACCACGCGGGTCCCCAGGCCACGCCCACCCCACTCCGCCAGCGTCAGCTCGTCGCAGTGCTCCAGGTCGGCCCGGAAGATGTCCTCCATGTGGGCGGCCTGGTCGGCGTCCACGATCTCGAGGTTGATCTCGTAGTTGCCCTGGAGGGAGAGGCGGTCGATGTTGGCGGTGCCGATGGTCGCCCAGCGACCGTCCACCGTCATGGTCTTGGCGTGGACCATGACGTCACGGTAGAGGAACAGCCGCACCCCGCCCTCGAGGAGGGTCTCGTAGTAGGACTGCGCGATGACGTCCGCCAGGACGTGGTTGGACTTCTGCGGCATGACCACCCGCACGTCGACCCCGCGGGAGGCGGCGTTGAGCAGCCCGTGGAGGATCTCCCGGTCCGGGATGAAGTAGCCCTGGGTGATCCAGATGCGGTGGACCGCCCGGTCGATCGCCTCGAGGTACAGCGCCCGCACCGGGTAGATCACCCGGCTGGGCTCGTTGCGCGCGGCCCGGATGCTCGTGTTCCACTCCACCGTCCCGCTGTCGAGGAGCTGCGGGCGGCGCCTCCCCTTGTGCCGGTTCCAGAAGTCGACGAAGGAGTTCTGCAGCTCCCAGACGCTCTTGCCCTCCACCCGCACGTGGGTGTCCCGCCAGCTCGTGGCGTAGAGGGAACCGATGTTGTAGCCGCCGACGAAACCGACACGACCGTCCACGACGAGGATCTTGCGGTGGTCGCGGCCGGAGGCCCGGATGTCGACGAGGGGCAGCGCCGTGCGCATCACCGGGAAGCGCAGCATGTGCACGCCGTCGGGGAAGCGCAGGAAGTCCCTGGGCACCACGAGGTTGGCGAACCCGTCGAACACGAGGCAGACGAGGACCCCGCGGTCGGCGGCCCGGACGACGGCGTCCTTGAAGGCGCGGCCCGTGTCGTCGGCCTTCCAGATGTAGGACGCCAGGTAGACGAAGTCCTCGGCCGCGTCGATGGCCGCGATCATGTCGTCGTAGAGGTACTGGCCGTAGGTGTACGTCGTCAGCCGCGACTCCTCCACCGTGGTGCTGACCGGCTCATGGACCGGGGCGTCCCGGTCGACGTGGTCGCGCCGCTTGCGGACCGCGTCCACCGCGACCACCCCGGCGGCGAGCGTCAGCTGGCCGGCCACGGCGGCACCGGCGGTGGCGAGCGCCACCCGGCGGCCACGGCGCAGCAGACGGCTCACCTTGCGGCTGAAGACACGGGGCATGGCCACAATCTACGTGCAGGCCACAATGGGCGCATGAGCGCCGATCCAGCCGTCGAGCTCATGACGCGGCTGGCCGGCGGCCCCGGGGCCGAGCTGCTGGCCTCCCTCCCTCCCTACGACGAGTCCGACGCGCTGACGCTCATGAGCAGGTTGCGCGCGCAGGGGCACGACGCGGAGCTGGTGTCGGCCGCGCTCACCCAGGCCCGGCTGCGGGCGAGCGGGCGGGCCCGGCTGGGGAGCGGGGTCGACGACCTGCTGCTGACCCAGGACGGCCTGGAGCAGGCCACCCGCCCCCAGGTGGCGGCCCGGCGGGCCGAGCTCATGGTGCGCGCCGGGGTACGCCACGTGCTGGACCTCGGGTGCGGGCTCGGGCTCGACGCCATGGCCTTCGCCCGGGCCGGGCTCGCGGTGACGGCGGTGGAGAGGGACGCCGTCGTGGCGGCCGCCGCCCGGGCCAACCTCGCCCCGTGGCCGGACGCGCGGGTGGTCACCGGTGACGCGCTCGCGCTGCCTGTCGGGCCGGACGACGGCGCGTTCCTCGACCCGGCCCGACGCACCCCCGGGGTCGCCGACGTCCACGGCCGGACCCGCCGGGTGCGGGGGCTCGACCAGCTGTCCCCCTCCTTCGAGCAGGTCCGGGATGTCGCCGCGCGCGCCCGGGCGACCGTCGCCAAGCTCGGCCCGTCCTTCGACCCCGGCGACGTCCCGTCCGGCGCGGGCGCAGAGTGGGTGTCGCTGGACGGGGACCTGCTCGAGTGCGCCCTGTGGTGGGGCGCCGGGCCACGCGGCCGCCACGCGGTCGTGGGCCGCAGCGCGGGTGGGCCGGACGGGAGCGTCACCTGGCACGAGGTCACCGACCTCGGCCCCACCGCGCCCCTCCCCCGGGTGGAGGACCTGGGGTGCCACCTGGCCGCGGTCGACGACGCGGTTGCCGCGGCCGGCCTCACCGGCTCCCTCGCGAGCGTGGTCGACGGTCGCGAGACGGCGCCCGGGACCGGCTACCTCACCGCCAGGGAGCCCGTCCCCCACCCCGCGCTGCGGTGGTATGCCGTGCGCGAGGTCCTCCCGCTGCGCGCCGAGACGGTGCGGTCCTGGCTGCGGCAGCACCGCCAGCCGGCCGGCCCGGTCACCCTGAAGAAGCGGGGGGTGCGGGTCGACCCCGACGCGTTCCGCCGGGAGCTGCGGCTCCCGCGCCGGGCCCACGGCTCCGAGGAGGTCGTCCTCGTGCTGACGACGGTGGCGGACTCCCCACGGGCCCTCGTCGTGGACCGGCTGCAGGTCTGACCCGGCGTCAGCGCTCGGACACCGACCGTCGGTGCGGGGTCCGCGGCAGGGCGATGAAGCGCTCCACGTCGCTGATGCGACCCGAGACGACCAGCTCGTCACCCTCTCGACCACGGTCTCGGGCACGGCATACGTGAACTCCTCGCCCTGCCGTTTGCGCCCGACGACGGTGATCGTGTGACGGGTGCGGACCCCGGAGTCCGCGAGGGTCCGTCCCCACGTCTCCGCCGGGGCGGTGCAGCGGGCGATGGCGAACTGGTCGTCGAACTCGAGGTAGTCCGCCACCCCGTCGGTCACCATGTGGGCCACCCGCTGTCCCATGACGTACTCGGGGTAGATGACGTGGTGCGCACCGATGCTGGCCAGGATCGTGCCGTGCTTGCGGGTGATCGCCTTGGCGTAGATGCGCTCCACCCCCGCCTCGTGCAGGGTGATGACCGACAGCACGCTGGCCTCGATGTCCGACCCGATCGCGACGACCGCGCGGCTGACCGAGCCGATGCCGAGCTGGCGCATGGCCTCCCCGTCGGTGGCGTCGGCGACCACCGTGTGCGTGAGGTCGTCGGCGTACTTCTGCACGCGCCGCTCGTCGGTGTCGATCGCCATGACCTCGACGCCCTGCCGGACCAGCGACTCGCAGACCGCCGTCCCGAACCGGCCGAGGCCGACGACGAGCACCGTGTAGGCGCCGCTGTCCGCGGGCCGCCTTCTCCTAGCCAACAATGGGTCTCTCCTCCGGGAGTCGGTAGTGGCGGTGGCGGGTGTTGAGCGCCAGGGCGGCGGCCACCGTGATCGGCCCGAGCCGGCCGAGGAACATCAGGACCATGAGGACGAGCTGGGCCGAGGGGGGCAGGCTGGCGGTGATGCCGGTGGACAGCCCCACCGTCGCGAAGGCCGAGACGACCTCGAAGCCGAGGTCGAGCGGGGGGAGGTCGGTGAGGATCATCAGGGTGATGGTGCTGGTGATGACGAGGCCCACCGCGAGCAGGGCGACCGACAGCGCCTGCCGCACGACCGGCATCCCGACCCGGCGGCGCCCGATGACGACCTCGGGCTCGCCGCGCACCTCGGACCAGATGACCGCGGCCAGCAGCAGGAAGGTGGTGACCTTGATGCCGCCCGCCGTCCCCGCGCTCCCGCCACCGACGAACATCAGCGCCATGGTGATCGCCTCGGTCTCGTCCGTGATCATCCCGTAGTCGACCGAGTTGAAGCCGGCGGTCCGCGGGAACAGCCCTCCCCCGAGCGCCCCCACCAGCTGCCCGCCCGGCGAGAGGTCCGCGATCGTGCCCCCGGGCTGGGCCTCGAACACCCAGAACGTGGCCACCCCCAGGACCATCAGCGTGAGCGAGCCCCACACGGTGAGCCGCGTGTGGATGGTCCAGGTCCCCGGCCTGCGGCCGCGGAGCAGCTCGCGCAGCACGGGGAAGCCCAGGCCGCCGAGCACCAGCGCCAGGCACACGGGGCCGATGATCCACAGGTCGCCCACGAAACCCATGAGGCTGTCCTGGTACAGCGCGAAGCCGGCGTTGTTGAAGGAGGAGACGGCGTGGAAGAGCCCGTGCCACAGCGCGGTGGGCCAGTCGTAGCCGTACCCCAGGTGGAAGCGCAGCGTGAGCATCAGCCAGGTCACCGCCTCGATGGCCAGCATGAGCTGCAGCATGCGGCGCAGGATCCCGCGGACGTCCCCGAGGGAGCGGCTGCGGGTGTCCACCTGGGCCGCCAGGGACGTGCTCAGCCGCAGCTTGCCACGGACGACCAGGGCGATGAGGGTGGCCAGCGTCATCACCCCGAAGCCGCCGATCTGGATGAGCAGCAGCAGGACGGTCTGGCCGAAGGGCGACCAGTAGCTGGCCGTGTCGACGGTGATGAGGCCGGTCACGCAGGTGGCCGACACGGTGGTGAAGGCGGCGACCACGAGATCGGCCTCGGCTCCCGGTGCACGCGAGACGGGGAGCATGAGCAGCGTCGTCCCGGCGAGCACGACGATGACGAAACCGAGGGTCACCGAGCGGGCCGGGTGCGCCCAGAAAACTCGCACGAGGGTCCATGGTGCGCCTCGCCACCACGAGGAGCAAGTCGCCCGCGCCGGGCCGGGCCGGAGGAGACCCCGGCTCGATCAGGACCGGACCTGCTCGACCGGCTGGGAAGAGTCGGCGGGCAGGTCCAGACCGGACGGCGGACGGCCTCTCATGACCATCTGCGCGCCCAGCGCGGCGACCATGGCCCCGTTGTCGGTGCACAGCCCGGGCCGGGGCACCCGGAGGCGCACCCCCGCAGCGTCGCACCGCTCCTGCGCGAGGGCCCGCAGGCGGCTGTTCGCCGCCACCCCTCCGCCGATGAGCAGGTCCTCGACGCCGTGCTCGGCGCAGGCGAGGACCGCCTTGCGGGTCAGGACGTCGACGACCGCCTCCTGGAAGCTCGCCGCGACGTCCGCGACGGGGACCGGCTCACCGGCGTCCGCGCAGGCCTGGACCCAGCGGGCGACCGCGGTCTTGAGACCCGAGAAGGAGTAGTCGAAACGGTGCCGCTGCATGTCCCGCCCGGACGTCAGACCGCGGGGGAAGTCGATCGCCACCTTGTCGCCCTCGCGGGCGACCCGGTCGATGTGCGGTCCACCGGGGAAGGGCAGGCCGAGCACGCGGGCGACCTTGTCGAAGGCCTCCCCGGCCGCGTCGTCGATGGTCGCCCCCAGCGACCTGATGTCGTGGGTGACGTCCGGCACGAGCAGCAGGTTCGAGTGCCCCCCGCTGACGAGCAGACCCATGGTGGGCTCTGGCAGCGGGCCGTGCTCCACCACGTCGACGGCGACGTGGGCCGCCAGGTGGTTGACGCCGTAGAGCGGCACGCCGAGACCGAGCGCCAGCGCCTTCGCCGCGGCCACCCCGACGAGCAGGGCACCCGCGAGCCCCGGACCGGCGGTCACCGACACGGCATCCACGTCGTCCAGGCTCACCCCGGCCTCGCGGCAGGCACGCTCGACCGTCGGCACCATGGCCTCCAGGTGCGCCCGGCTCGCGACCTCGGGGACGACGCCGCCGAACCTGGCGTGCTGGTCCACGCTGCTGGCGATCGCGTCGAAGAGCAGCGTGCGACCGCGCACGAGGCCCACACCCGTCTCGTCACAGCTGGTCTCGATGCCCAGCACGAGCGGCTCAGACATCGCTCGACAGCTCCTTCCGCAGCACGAGCGCGTCCTCGCCCGAGCGGTAGTACCCGGCCCGGGACCGGACCTCGTCATAACCGCGCGCGGCGTAGAGCCCGCGCGCGGCCTCGTTGCCGCTGCGGACCTCGAGCATCATGCTCCCGGCCCCCGCCGACCGGGCCCGGTCGTGCAGGGACTCCAGCAAGATGCCACCGATCCCCCGTCCCTGCGACCCCGGGGCGACGGCGAGCGTCATGACGTCCGCCACGTCGCCGGCGAGGTCCAGGCCGGCATACCCGAGCAGCCGGCCCGAGCCCTGCTCGCACGCCACGAGATAACACCGTCGCGGGCGACCGGCCAGCTCGGCCCACAGCGCTGCCTCGGACCACGGCTCCTCGGGGAAGAGCTGCCGCTCCAGGTCGACCAGGGCCGGGATGTCGCGCCAGGTGGCCGGGCGCAGCTCAGCCTGGCCGCTCATCGGGCCGACTCGACGGCGTCGGGTCGTCGCAGGTAGAGCGGCTCGGGAGGAAGAAGTCCGCTCCCGGCGTCCGGGTGGTCGCCGGCCCGCAGCCGCACCGCGAGCTCGGCCAGGGCAGCGGGGCGGGCATCGGTGGCCCCCGCGAGCACGCGGCCGGTCAGTGCCTCCGGGTAGAGCGAGGCACCCCGCCCCGCGACCGGCAGCTCGCGCAGCCGACCGGGAAGATCGGCCGCCGCCGCGACGCCGGGGCCCGCGAGGCGCCGGGCGCCGCCGGACCCGATCAGGTAGTGCGCCCAGTAGACCTCTCTGCGCCGCGCATCGGTGGCGACGAGGATCTCACCCTCGTGGGCACCCACGACCTGGTGCGCCACCGCGTCGAGCGAGCAGACGCCCTGCGGCTCCGGGAGACCGAGGCTGTGCGCGAGGGTCAGCGCCGTGACGACACCGACGCGCAGTCCGGTGAACGGCCCCGGGCCGACCCCGCACACCACGGCGGTCACGTCCCTGACAGGTACCCCCGCCTGGTCGAGCGCACCCTCGATCGCCGGGGCGAGCAGCTCACCGTGCCGCCGGGAGTCCTCGTGCACGACCTCCCCCCGCACCTGGCTCCCGTCGTGCAGGGCGGCGCCCACGGTCCCAGTGGCGGTGTCGATCGCGAGCAGCACGCGCTCAGGCTAACGTGAGGGGTGTTGGAGCCCCTCCCGACCACTGCAAAGGATGACTGATGTTCACCAGGTTCTTCGCCCCCACGATCGAGGTCAGCGCGCACTGCGACCTGCCGTGCGGCGTCTACGACCCCGCCCAGGCCCGGATCGAGGCCGAGTCGGTCAAGAAGATCTGCGAGAAGGTCGCGGACAACGACGACGCCGACTTCCGCATGCGCGCCATGATCATCAAGGAGCAGCGCTCGGAGCTGGTCAAGCACCACCTGTGGGTGCTGTGGACCGACTACTTCAAGCCGCCGCACTTCGAGCAGTTCCCGGAGCTGCACGTGCTGGTCAACGAGGCCACCAAGCTGGCCGGGGCCTCCGGCACCAAGGGCAGCTTCGACGTCGCCACGGCCGACGAGCTGCTCGGCAAGATCGACCGCATCGCGGAGATCTACGCCGAGACCAAGAAGGGCTGAGTCCCGCGCACCACGACACGAACCGCCCGCGACGCCACGGCGTCGCGGGCGGTTCGTGCTCTCAGTCCTGGAGCGAGGCCGCCTGCGCCGTCGACAGCACGCCCCGCCGGTCCAGCTGGCGGATGAGCGCGGCGACGACACCCGGGTCGTACTCGTGGGGGGTGGCGCGCAGGATGCGCTCCAACGCCTGCACCGGCCCTGCGCCACCCGCGAGGCGGGTGGCCCTCCCCGTGAGGTCGTCGTAGGCCGAGGCCACCCGCACGATGCTGGACGTCAGGGAGACGTCGCCGCGCTCGACCGCCCGGTGGTGCGGCAGCCCGACATCGGCGACGAGCGTCGCCAACCGGGACAGCTCGGCGGTGCGGGCCAGGATCGAGGAGCCGGTCGCGGCGATGAGCCGCTGGTCCCGCCCCGACACCTCCACGGTCGCGCCGTCGGGGACCGGGCGCGCCAGGCCGACCTGACCGATGTCGTGCAGCAGCGCCGCGGCCTCGACGTCCGGCAGGTCGGCGGGCTCGACGCCGAGGTCCCGGGCGATCGGCACCGCGAGAGCAGCGACCCGGGCTCCGTGGCCCGCCGCCGCGAAGCCCGCCTCCTCGGGGAGCCGGGCGAGGGCGAAGATCGTCTGGCGCTGCGCCTGGCGGATGTGCCGCTGGCGTGCCACGGCCGGCTGCAGCACGAGCAGCGGGACGAGGAAGAGCACCAGGCTGGCCGGACCGAGCTCGGTGAGGGCCAGCGACATGACCACGGCGGTGGAGGCTGCGGCGAGCGAGACCGGTCCCTGCCGCCCCAGCTCGGAGACCAGGGGCTGCCAGTGGGAGACACGACCACGGACCGCGGTCCGGACAGCCCGGACCACGACCGGGGTGCCCACGGCCACCACCGCCGCGACGAGGAGGGTGAGGGCGAAGAGCACCGTGTCGCCCTCCGGGTGCGCGATGCGTTCGAGGAGGGTCGACCCCGTCGGTAGCGGAAGACGCACCAGCACCCCGGCGACCGCCACGGCGGTGCCCAGGTGGAGCAGGTCCTGCGGGAACAGCGCGACCCGGCGGCGCCACAGGGCCACGACGAGGACAGCAGCAGCCGCCAGCAGCAGGGGTCCGAGCAGACCGACGAGCCCTCCGAGACCACCGGTGAGGGGCCAGGCCGTGGACAGGGCCAGGGCCATGGCGCAGGCCTGGGTGAGTGGTCCCTCTCGGACGGGCGTCGGCGACGCCTGTCGCCAGGCCTCGGTCAACACCATCGCGAGGAAGCCGACGAGGGCCAGCGACCACGTGAGCGTCACCAGCGTTCCTCCACCTCGTGCGGGCTCACGGAGCCTGCGCCTTCCGGCTGCCAATCGGCGAAGAGATCGCTGACCAGCGGGTCATCGTGATCGGGAAGGCGTCCCTGACCCCTGGCGAGGTTGGAGCGGCGGTCGCGGCCCAGGCTCGCACCCCCCTGCCGGCCCAGCGCAGCGACCAAGGCCTCCACCACGCGCGGGTCCAGGTGGCTGCCGGCGCGACGCCGCAGCTGCTCGGCGACGACCATCGGTTCGGCTGACCCGTCGTCCGTGGCCGCCAGCCGGGCATCGAAGGCGTCCGCGACGGCGATGATCCGCGCGGCCAGCGGGATCTCCTCCCCCTGCAGGCCCGCAGGGTAACCCTTGCCGTCCCAGCGCTCGTGGTGGTGCGCAATCGCGGGCAGCGAGTCGTCGAGGAAGTCCAGCCCGGCCAGCACGTTGAGCCCGGCGAGCGGGTGCGCGCTGAGCGCGGTGAGGTAGGCGATCTCGTCATCGGGGTCGTGCGGCAGCTCGGCGCGGACCACCATCATCCCGATGTCGTGGAGCAGCGCGGCATAACGCAGCTCCTCGGCGGCCTCCCCGGAGAGCCCGAGCTGGGCCCCGAGTGCATCGGCGACATCTGCCACCCGCGCACTGTGACCGACCGACGCGGGATCGGCCTGCTCGAGCGCCGCGACGAAGGTGGTGACCGTCTGCTGATGCTCGCGCCGCGCGAGGGCGTCACGGCCGATCGTCCAGTGCGCCACCAGCAGCGGCCCGAGGACGAAGAGCGCGGAGGCGGCGCCGAGACCGACCGGACCCCACAGCACGACGAAGAGGAACGCCGTGACGGCATGAGCGAGATACCCCCAGCCCAGACTTCGAAGGACTGCTCGCGCAACGGTCAGGACGCGAGTGCCCCGCACGGCGAACGACATCGCTCCGATGCACAGCGAGTTGACCACGGCCATGGCCGCGTAGGCCATCGCCAGCGGTCCGCCGACCCGGACCAGGAGGCCAAGCGGTCCGAAGTCGACATTCCCGACGAATACGCCCCCTAGCAGGCCGTAGAAGGCACCGCCGATAGCGCCCATGGCGGCGGTCATACTCACGTTGAACAACCGTGTTCGCAGCGTGCGAGCCCCCGGATCGGCCAGATAGGCCAGAGCACCGACAACTGCCGCCCCGAAGGCACCAGCGAGCGGGATGGTCGCCGCGAGTACCACCGTCGCCACGGAGACACCCCAGTGAGGTCCGAGCCCGCGCTCTCGGATGACGACGCCCACCATGGCCAACCCGATGAGGATGATCAGGCTGCCGGTCCCCACCGCACTGTCCGAGCCAGGTTGTCGTTGCGCCAGACCCCCGAGTACCACAGCTGTGAGGGCCAGACCGACGATGAGGAGCCAGACGCGCACGCCAGAGGGGCGCGGATCTTCTCGATCCACGCCCCTCGTCGTCGACTTGCGAGTCGTCAGTCCTCCCAGGACACGACGTCGATGAAGCCGAAGAACGCGTCGAGGGCGCCGGAGCTGAAGACGTCGGCGATGAGGTGCAGCACGATGGTGTCCTTCCGTTGGGTGCTCCTGACAGGGCTGGAGCAGGTAACCGGTTGACCTACCGGTCTAGTGACAAGAGTGCCACAAACGACTGGGAGAGCGCGCTCCTCAACGCCAAGATCTGTCAAACCTTGAACAAGTCTTTACCCAGAGCGTGACCATGGTCACAACACAGGGTGCCGCTGCACGCTGTGGGAGGATGGTGACGACCCACCGACGTCAGGAGGACCCATGAGCAAGCGCGCCAGGAAGCGTCGCGACCGCAAGAAGAAGGCGGCCAACCACGGCCGCAAGCCCAACGCCTGAGCGCCGGGCACGAGAAGGGCCGACCAGGACGTCCTGGTCGGCCCTTCTTTGCGTCCGGTGCGGACGCTGGTCGACGCCCTAGCCCTCGGACCGGCGCACCACGGTCACGCTGGTGCTGGTGATCCTGGTGAGGATCTGCGCCCGCAGCGCCTCCGGGGCCGACTGGCGCACGCAGGCACGCCGGACCAGCGCCTTCAGCAGCAGCTCCCGGTCGTACTCCGCCAGGCAGGAGCCGCACTCGTCCAGGTGCTCGCGGATGCGCTCGCGGTCGACGGGGCCGGTCTCGTTGTCCACGAACTCGAACAGCCGCAGGAGCACGCCGGCGCAGTCGGTCGCCGTCGGGAAGTCCTCGTGCCGCTCCGCCATCACGATCCCTCCTCGGTCCGGACGATGCCGCGCTCGACGGCGTAGTCGGTCAGCAGGTCCCGCAGCTGCTTGCGTCCGCGATGCAACCGGGACATGACCGTGCCGATGGGCGTGTCCATGATCTCCGCGATCTCCTTGTAGGCGAAGCCTCGACGTCCGCGAGGTAGACCGCCATCCGGAAGTCCTCGCCGATGCTCGCCAGTGCGCGCGTCACGTCGCTGTCCGGCAGGTGGTCCAGCGCCTCGGCCTCGGCGGACCGGAGGCCGGTCGAGCTGTGCGAGGCGGCCCGCGCCAGCTGGTAGTCCTCCACGTCCGCGGCGTCCGACTCCAGCGGCTGCCGCTGCTTCTTGCGGTAGCTGTTGATGTAGGAGTTGGTGAGGATGCGGTACATCCAGGCCCGCAGGTTCGTGCCGGGGCGGTACTGGTGGAAGGCCGCGAAAGCCTTCGCGTAGGTCTCCTGCACCAGGTCCTCGGCGTCCGTCGGGTTGCGGGTGGTCCGCAGCGCGGCGCTGTACATCTGGTCGAGCAGCGGCATCGCCTCCCGCTCGAAACGTGCGGCCCGCTCGGCCGGGGTCTCGGTGGCGACATCGACGGTGGCGTCCGCCTCCGCCTGCTCCTCGGCGTCGACCTGGTCGAGCGCCGGCTGATCGGTAGTCATCACCGTCCAGCCTAGCCCGTGGGCGCGGTCGACGGCGAAGGCCCCGGCCACCTCCCCGGGTGCGGCGACTGACGTGAGCACGGTATGCCCTCCTTCGACGTTGCTGGTCGGTGCGGTCAACACGCGGGGCGACGGTCGGCATTCCCACCCCGTGGTCCGGATGGGAGCATGAGGCGGTGACCTCGACCTCGCGCGCGCACCGGCTCCGTCCGCTGACCCAGCCGGCCAAGCTCCAGAACGTCCTCTACGAGATCCGGGGACCGGTGGCCGCCCGGGCCGCCGCGCTGGAGGCCGAGGGCCACCGCATCCTCAAGCTCAACATCGGCAACCCGGCACCCTTCGGCTTCGAGGCGCCCGACATCATCCTGCAGGACATGATCGCGGCGCTGCCCACGGCGCAGGGGTACTCAGAGTCCAAGGGCATCCTGTCAGCCCGTCGCGCCGTCGTCTCGCGCTACCAGGACGAGCCCGGCTTCCCCGACCTGGACGTGGACCGGGTCTACCTCGGCAACGGGGTGTCCGAGCTCATCATGATGACTCTCAACGCCTTGCTCGACACCGGAGACGAGGTGCTGGTCCCGGCGCCCGACTACCCCCTGTGGACCGCCGCGACCAGCCTGGCGGGGGGCATACCCCGGCACTACCTGTGCGACGAGGACGACGGATGGAACCCGCAGGTGGAGGACATCCGGGCCAAGATCACGCCACGGACCAAGGCCATCGTGGTCATCAACCCCAACAACCCCACCGGGGCCGTCTACTCGCGCGAGGTGCTGGAGCAGATCGTCGAGCTGGCGCGGGAGCACTCGCTGCTGCTCCTCGCGGACGAGATCTACGACCGCATCGTCTACGACGACGCGCAGCACGTGTCCGTGGCCTCGCTCGCCCCCGACCTGCTCTGCCTGACCTTCAACGGGCTGTCCAAGACCTACCGGGTGGCCGGCTACCGGGCGGGCTGGGTGGCCATCACCGGCCCGACCTCCCACGCCCGGGGCTTCCTCGAGGGCATCGAGCTGCTCGCTTCGACGCGCCTGTGCCCCAACGTGCCGGCTCAGCACGCCATCCAGGTGGCGGTCTCCGGGCACCAGAGCATCGAGGACCTGATCCGCCCGGGGGGCCGGCTCGCCGAGCAGCGGGACATCGCGGTCTCGATGCTCCGCGCGATGGACGGCGTGAGCTGCGTCGAGCCCCGCGGGGCCCTCTACGTCTTCCCACGGTTGGACCCCGAGATGCACGAGATCCACGACGACGTGCAGCTCTGCCTCGACCTGCTCGAGCGCGAGAAGATCCTCGTCGTCCACGGGACCGGCTTCAACTGGCCCACCCCGGACCACCTGCGCGTGGTCACGCTGCCCTGGGGCGCCGACCTGCGGTCCGCGCTGGAGCGGATGGGCAACTTCCTCGCGGGCTACCGGCAGTGAGCGGGTCCGCCTGATGTGCGGCCGGTATGCCGCAAGCGCGCACCCGGGCGAGCTCATCGAGGCCTACGACGTCGAGCTCGACGCCACGGCGGAGCGGAGTGCCAGTGTGCTGAAGAGCGCGCAGCAACCACCGCCCGGAGAGCCCGACTACAACATGGCGCCGAGCAAGCAGGCCCCCGTCGTGCTGACCCGCAGGCCGCGGGGCGGCTCCGGTGAGGACGAGCAGGTCGAGAACTCCGGCCAGGGAGCGGCGACGGCTCCCGTCCGGCAGCTGCGACTGCTCACCTGGGGGCTGGTCCCCTCCTGGGCCAAGGACCCCTCGATCGGCTCGCGCATGATCACGCCCGGCAGGAGACGCTGCTGGACAAGCCCGCCTTCTCCCGGTCGGCACTGCGGCGTCGATGCCTCGTGCCGATCAGCGGGTGGTACGAGTGGCAGGTCAGCCCGGTCGCCACCGACGCCAGGGGCAAGCCGCGCAAGCAACCCTTCTACGTCACCCGGGCCGACGACGTGCCGCTGGCCCTCGCCGGTGTCTACGAGTTCTGGCGGGACCCCACCACGAGCGAGGACGACCCGCTCGGGTGGGTCGTGTCGTATGCCGTCGTGACCACCAGCGCGGAGCCCGGCCTGGACCGCATCCACGACCGACAGCCGCTCGCGCTGGAGCCGGCGCAGTGGGAGGACTGGTTGGACCCCGGACTGACCGAGGCGGGCGAGGTGAGATCCATCATCGACGCGGCGCACGTGCCCGGCCGGTTCCAGGCGTGGCCCGTGGACCGGGCCGTCGGCAGCGCCGCCGCCAACGGCCCGGGCCTGGTCGAGCCGGTGCCGGCCGAGGCGCTCGTGGGGGTCGTCGACCCCGTCACCGGCGAGGTGCTCGGCGGGTGAGCCCGCGGTGAAGGTCGTGGTGGCTGCCATCGGCAGCCGGGGTGACGTGCTGCCCTTCACCCACCTCGCGGGGCGCTTCGCCGACGCCGGTCACGAGGTCACCCTCGTCACGCACGCGACGCTGGTCGGCGCCGGGCACCCCGGGCTGAGGGTGGCGGACGTGTCGAGCGACCCCGAGGAGCTGCTCGCCGGGCCGGCCGCCCGAGCCGTACGTCGTGGGAGCCCGCGCAGCTCAGCCGCACCCGGCAGCTGTTCGCCGACTTCATCGACTCCGCCCGCCAGCCCTCGCTCGAGGCCCTGGACCGGGCGGACGTCCTGGTGGCGTCCACCTTCGCCATCGCCGCGGTCCACGAGGCCCTGGACCGGTCCGTGCCGGTGGTGCGGGCCCACATGTGGCCGGAGCACGCGGACCTGCGGGGGGTCATGCCCCTGCTGCCGTACTCGTGGTGGTTGCCGGCACCGGTCCGGGTCCTCGCCCGACGTGCCCTGCGTAGGGTGGAGCCCTACCTGGGCGGTGTCGACGGGGGGTGGCGGCGCGGGCGGCTGCACCTCGTCGCGCGACACCCGGTGAGCCTGACGACCTCCACGCTCGGCTCGCTCTACGCCTACAGCCCCGAGCTCGTCGCCGACGAGCCGACGGACGGCACGGTGACCGGGTGGTGGACGGGGAGCGGGCCCGACCGTCCGCTGACCCCGCGGGTGGCTCAGGCGCTGGACCACGGCGGGGACTGGATCTACGTCGGCTTTGGGTCGATGCACCAGCGCGACCCGGGCGCTGCTGCGCCGGGTGGACGCGGTGTGCGCCCGGCTCGGCGTGCGGGCGGTCGTGCAGGTGCCGGGTGCCCCGGCGGTGGACCTGCCGCACCTTCTGGCCGTCACGGACGAGCCGCACGACGAGCTGTTCCGCCGGGTGCACGCGGTCGTGCACCACGGCGGGGCGGGGACGACCGGGGCGGCGGTCCGGGCGGGTGCCCCGTCGTCGTCGTCCCACACTTCGCCGACCAGTTCTACTGGGGCAGCCGTCTGCACCTGCTGGGGGTGGCACCCCGCCCGGTCCCCCGGGCCCTGGCGACGACCGGGGCGCTGGCGCGGGCGGTCGAGGCCGCCCTGGACGCACCCGTCCGCCGGCAGGCCCGCGAGCTGGCGGCGCGTGTACGCGGCCAGGACGGGTGCGGGGTCGCCGTCCGGCAGGTCGAGGAGTGGCTGGCCCACGCGGAGAGCAGGTGAGGCCCGCCCTCCCCGCGGCCTCCGACCCCGGCCCGCTGCGGGTCGCCGCGCCCCCGATGGCCCTCGTCGCGCTGGTGCTGCTCCTCGTTGCCCCGCGCTACGGGCCGCACTGGGACGAGCTCTACTTCGGCATGCTGCCTCCCCGGTGGTGGTACGTCGACCAGCCGCCGCTGACGGTGTGGCTCACCTGGCTGCTGGGCCGGGTGAGCGACGACCTGTGGGTGCAGCGCCTGCCGGGGGTCGTGGCGGCCGTCGCCGGCGCTTTCGTGGCGACCCTGTTCCCGCGAGCCCTCGGTGCCCCGACGTCGGTGCAGCGGCTGGCCGGGTGGGCGCACGCGTTCACCGTCTACCCGCTCATCATGGGCCACCTGTTCACCACCGCGACGCTGGACCTGCTGGCCTGGCAGGTGGTGGTCCTCCTCGTCCTCCGGGCCTGCCTGGGTCACCCGCACGCTCTCCTGTGGGCCGGCACGGTCGCGGGTCTGGCTTGCTGGAACAAGCTGCTGGTCGTCGTCCTCGCGGCGGCCCTGCTCGTCGGCCTGCTGCTGACCCGGCCTTCCCTGCTGCGGACCCGGGACGCCCTGCTGGGCTCGTCGGTCTTCGTCCTCCTCGGCGCGCCCCAGGTGCTCCTGCAACTCGTCCACGGGCTGCCGATGGCCGAGGTCTCCGGCGGCCTCGTGGACGAGCAGGGCGACCTCGTGCGGCTCGTGCTGCTGCCGGCGCTGGCGCTGTTCGCCGGGCCACCGCTGCTACGCGTCTGGCTGAGCGGGTTCCTCACGCCCTGGAGACGCCCCGACCACCCCGCCCGCTTCCTGCTGCCGACCTTCGTGCTCGTCCTCCTGTGGACCTTCGCCAACCCCTCGCAGCCGTACTACCCGGTGGGCGTCTTGCTGCCGGCCCTCGCGGTGGGGTGGGCCACCCCGGCGGTGGCGGACCGGTGGAGCCGCGCGAGGAGCCGGACGGTCGTCACCGCGAACGGCGTGGTGGCGTGCCTGCTCTGCCTGCCGGTCCTGCCGCCCACCGAGACGTGGGTGTCCGCCGTGTCCCGGCTCAACCCGACCATCCGCGACCAGGTCGGCTGGCCCGGCTACGCTCAGCAGATCAGCGACCTGCGCCGACCCGACGAGGCCGTCGTCACCGACACCTACGCCCTGGCCGGCGCCGTGCACCGCTACGGGAGCTCGGCCGACCGGGCCGCGGTGCACTCGGGGCACAACGCGCTCTGGGACCTGGGGCCGCCCGAGGGGGACGAGGTCCTGCTGGTCGGCGAGGACGCCGTCGCCCGACGGGGGGACTTCGGCCGCTGCGGGGCGGCGACGGAGCTCGACACCGGCCCGGTGGTGCATCCCCGGCTCGAGCACGTGCCCGTCCTGCACTGCGTGGACCCGGTCGCCGACTGGGCGACGCTGTGGCCACGGTTCCGCCGCCTGGGCGGATGACCGGGTCCCCCCGCGTCAGGGGGACCGGACGGCCAGCACACGCACGGACTCGACCACCAGGGTCAGCACCAGGCTGCCCACGATGATGATCTGCCCGGTGCCCTCCTGGACCAGGGCGGGCGGCACCTGGTTCTCCGCGCAGAACACGAGCGCCACCACGGCCAGCGTGCCCCGGACCGCTCGACCGCTCTCGAGCCACCGTGTCTCCGGGCGCACCGCCGAGAGCAGGAGACCGGCTGCCGGGACCACGAAGGCCATGACGACCCCGGCCAGGTGGACGGCACCGGTGTCACCGGCGGGGAAGACAGCGGCGACCACGAGGCCCAGCCCCATGACCACGACGCTGCCCGCGAGCAGGCGGCCCCAGCGCGGGGTCAGCGCCAGCGCGGCGCCCGCGAGCAGCACCCCGGTCGACGCCAGGCCGACGTTGAAGGCGGCCGACCCCGGCGAGCAGATCCACCGTCCACCCCGAGGACGGCACGCACCGTCCCCCAGGTCGCTGAACATGTTCACCGTCCACACGAAGGTCGTCCCGGTGGTCCGCAGGGCGACGACCACGGTGACGACGAAGAGGACGATGGCGACCAGCACACCCGCCGCACCCAGGACGGGCCATCGGGGCGAGACCGGGGGGCGGGTCATGTCGGGAGGTCCTCCGGCCTCGGCGGCCAGCGTCTGCAACGGTCGTGGCGGCCGGTCGGGGACGGGCCGCGCCCCTCCGCTGCGACCAGGGGCAGCCGGGCCGCCACCGACCGGTCGAAGTGGGAACGGTAGCACCGCGGGCCGTCGGGACCGCGGGGAGGCGCTAGGTTGGGCCCGGACCGAGACCGAGACGAGGAGGCGACCGCGATGAGCGCTGTGCCGACCTGGGCCGCCCCCCACGTCCAGGGCGCCCTCGACGCCCGGGTCCGCGTGCCCGGCAGCAAGTCCCTCACCAACCGGTGGCTGGTGCTGGCGCTGCTGGCCGACGGCCCCAGCACGCTGCGGCACCCGTTGCACTCCGACGACAGCCGGCGGATGGTCGACGCCTTGCGCGCCCTCGGGGCGGGGGTGGACGACGACGACCCGGCCGCCTGGGTGGTCCGACCGCCGTGGGGCGGACCGCGCGGCGACGTGGACATCGACTGCGGTCAGGCCGGCACCGTGATGCGCTTCGTGCCACCGGTCGCCGCGCTGGCGGACGGGCCGGTGCGCTTCGACGGGCACCACTCGGCGCGTGCCCGCCCGGTGGGGCCGGTCCTCGACGGGTTGCGGGCGCTCGGTGCCGAGATCAAGGAGGAGGGCCACGGCACCCTGCCCTTCGTCGTCAGGGGCGGCCCGTCCGACGAGTCGGGGTCCTCCGAGGGCGGCGGTGCGGCCGCGCCCCCCGTCGTGCGCATCGACGCCTCGGCCAGCTCACAGTTCGTCTCGGCGCTGCTCCTGGCAGGGGCGGCGTACCCGCGTGGTCTGCGGCTGGAGCACACCGGGACGACGCTGCCCAGCCTCCCCCACGTCGAGATGACGCTCGACGCCCTGGCCACGGTCGGGGTCGAGGTGGAGCGCACCAGCCCGACCAGCTGGCTGGTCCACCCGGGGCAGGTCCGGGCGGTCGACATCACCGTGGAGCCCGACCTCTCCTCCGCGGCCCCTTTCCTCGCCCTCGCGGCCGTCACCGGTGGCCGGGTCGTCGTGGCCGACTGGCCGGAGCGCACCACCCAGCCCGGCGCCCGGATGAGGGACGTGCTGGCGGCCATGGGCGCCAGCACCGAGCTCACCCCGCAGGGACTGGCCGTCCGGGGCGCACCCGCGGGACGGCTCGAGGGGGTGGACCTCGACCTGTCCGAGGTCGGCGAGCTCACCCCCGTCGTCGCCGCCCTGTGCGCCCTGGCCCGGACCCCGAGCCGGCTGCGCGGGATCGCCCACCTGCGGGGGCACGAGACCGACCGAATCGCGGCGCTGGTCACCGAGCTGGCCCGGCTGGGCGCCGGCGCCGGGAGACGGCCGACGGCCTGGAGATCGAGCCCGCCCCCCTCACCGGGACGCGGCTGCGGACCTATCACGACCACCGCATGGCGATGTTCGCCGCCGTGCTCGGAGCGGTCGTCCCCGGGGTCGAGGTCGAGGACGTCGCCACCGCGGGCAAGACCTTCCCGGGCTTCGACCGGGTCTGGTCGGAGGCGGTCGCCACCGGTATACCGTCAGGGCCGCGGGCACCCGCGTCACCCGAGGACAGGGACGGCCGGGAGTCCCCGTGAGCGGGCGCTACGACCATCTCGACGAGTCCTCCGTCCGGGTGCGCCCCTCCCGCAAGGGTCGCGCCCGCGGACCAAGGACCGCCCGGCCCACGAGGACGCCGTCGTGGGGGTCGTCACCACCGTCGACCGGGGGCGCTACACCACCCGCGTCCAGGACCGCACCGTCGTCGCCATGCGCGCTCGCGAGCTCGGCCGCAGCCGCATCGTCGTCGGCGACCGGGTGGGCATGGTCGGGGACACCACCGGCCGACCGGACACGCTGGCCCGGATCGTGCGGGTCGAGGACCGGCGCACCGTGCTCCGCCGGAGCGCGGACGACACGGACGCGGTGGAGCGGGTCATCGTCGCCAACGCCGACCAGCTCGTCATCGTCACCGCCCTGGCCGATCCGGCGCCCCGCGAGCGCATGGTCGACCGCTGCCTGGTCGCGGCCTACGACGCCGGGCTCGAGCCGCTGCTGCTCCTCACCAAGGCCGACCTGGCGGACCCGGCCGACTTCCTGCGCCACTACACCGCGCTCGACGTGCCCTCGGTGGTGACCGGCAGCTCGGGCACGGGCGAGGTTCGTGCCCTCGAGCCGGATGCCGTGGGCCGCGTCCGGTCACTCCTCCAGGACCGCACGAGCGTCCTCGTGGGTCATTCGGGCGTGGGCAAGTCCACGCTCGTCAACGCGCTGGTGCCGGACGCCCTGCGCGCGACGGGCGAGGTCAACGCTGTCACCGGCCGCGGTCGGCATACCTCGACCTCGGCGATCGCCCTGGAGCTGCCGGGGGGCGGCTGGGTCGTGGACACCCCCGGGGTCCGGTCCTTCGGGCTGGGACACGTCGACCCCGGCACCTTCGTCGAGCACTTCGACGACCTCGCCGGAGGGACCGCCGGGTGCCCGCGCGGGTGCAGCCACGACGAACCGGACTGCGCTCTCGACGCGTGGGTGGACGAGGGCCACGCCGGCCCGGCGGGGGCCGCGCGCCTGGAGTCGCTGCGACGGCTGCTGCGCAGCCGCGGCGGCGATGAGCACGGCTGAGCGCTGACCAGCGGCTACGGTGAGCGGGTGCCTGGATACGACGACGACCTGAGACTCGCCCACGTCCTCGCCGACGCGGTGGAGCGCACCTCGCTCGACCTCTTCGGCTCGTGGGAGGACGAGGTCGAGGTCGGCCCGGACGGATCGCTGCGCACACCGGCCGCGGCTCGCCTGGAGGAGCTGCTGCGGCACCAGCTGCAGCGCACGCGGCCGCGGGACCGGGTGGAGGGCCGCATGCTCGAGGCGACCGGTCACGGTGCGCGCCGTTGGGTGATCGACCCGATCGACGGCGCCGCCAACTACGTCCGGGGCGTGCCGGTGTGGGCCACGCTCATCAGCCTGGTGGTGGAGGACCAGCCGGTGCTCGGCCTGGTGGCCGCACCGATGCTCTCCCGACGGTGGTGGGCCGGCGTCGGGTCCGGCGCCTGGACCGGCCGCACGCTGGCGCGGGCCCGGCGCATCGCCGTCTCCGACACCCGCGTGCTGGGTCACGCCTCGCTGTCCGCGGACGACGTCGCGGGCTGGTCCACGGGCCGCACGGACCTGGCTTCGCGGCCCTGACCGACCGAGTGTGGCGCACCCGCGCCTTCGGGGACTTCTGGAGCTACGCCCTGGTCGCCGAGGGCGCGGCGGACGTCGCGCTCGCGGCCTGGGCCGACCCGGTGCAGCTCGCGACGCTCGCCCCGCTGCTGCGCGAGGCCGGCGGGACGGTGACCGACCCGGAGGGCGCCCCCGCAGCCCTCCCGCTCGGGCCAGGCAGCACCGGTCACCCCGTCGTCGCCTCGAACGGGCACCTCCACGAGGAGGTCCTCACCACGCTGTCCGTCGGCGCAGAGCCGGCTCAGGGATGAGGGGGCGGGCCGCCGGCCACCTGGACGTCGGCGAGCCCTGAGCGGGCGACGCCCTCGAGGGCGACCGGGTCACCCACCACGACGACGGTCCAGCCCGGGCCGGTGCGCACCGCGTCCCAGGCGCCCGCCGCCCGCTCGACGGTGAGCGCCGCGAGGTCGGTCAGGGTCTGCGTCACGACAGCGGGCTCGAGGCCGTCGTGCAGCAACGGGACCAGCTCGTCGGCGACCGTGTCCGCGGTGAGGTAGCGGGAGGGCGCGGTCATCGCCAGGTAGTCGGCCGCCTCCCGCACCTCGCGCCCGGTCAGCTCGGCGCCCGGCACCGCCAGGATGCGCAGGGTCTCCTCCAGGGCCGGCAGCGTGGCATCGGCTCGCACCGACCCGCCCACCATGCACTGACCGCCCTGCCGACGGGGACGGAACCCCAGCCGCATGCCGTAGGTGTAGCCGCGCTCCTCCCGCAGCACCCGGTCCAGGCGGGCGTGCGGTGCCCCGCCGAAGAGCATCCCGAGGGCCTGGTAGGTGCCCCAGCCGTGCTCCGTGCGACGGTCCGGCCCGGGGCGGCCGAGCATCAGCTCGGTCTGCGCCGCGCCGGGGCGGGGCACCAGCACCAGCCGCTCGCGTCCGGGGCGCGACGTGACGCCCCGCCGATGGCGGCCGGCACGGCGGTGCTGCGCCAGGAGCCGAAGGTGCTCGAGAGCAGGCCGGCGGCGTCCGGGACGTCCGACAGGTCCCCGGCCAGCACGAGGGTGCCTCCCACCGGGGACAGACCCGCGTGGCGGTCTGCGAGCACGTCTGACGTCAGGGTGCCGACGGTGCTCGCCGAGCCACCCAGCGGCAGGTGCGCCCGGTCCTGAGGGTCGAAGTAGGCCGTGCGGAACTCGTGGCCGGCGCACCCGGTGGGGTCCGCCAGCTCGTGGGCGAGGTCGGTGAGTCGGTGCCGGACCAGTCGGGACACCTCGGGAGCGGGGAAGGTCGGCTCGGTCAGGCACTCCAGCAGCAGCTCGACCGCGGCGGGCAGGTGCCGGGCCGTGACCTCCAGCCCCAGGTGCACGCCCTGCTCCCCCGCGCCCGCTCCCAGGGCGATGCCGTGCCGCTCGGCGACCTCCGCGAGCTCGGTGGCGCTGTGCGTGGTCGTCCCCTCGTCCAGGCAGCGCGCCATGAGCAGCGTCGAGCCCTCGGTGCCCGGCGTCTCGTCGGCGACCGGGGCCGGCAGGGCGAGCCGCAGCGAGAGGACGTGCTGGCCGGGGAGGTCGACCAGCAGGATCCGCAGCCCGTTCGGGGCCACGGTGCTCTCCGCCTCGGGGAAGGCCCACGGGCGAGGTGGTCCCACCGGCGGACGTCGCCGGACGCGCGCGACCGTCATACCTCGGGCTCCCACCGGTAGACCAGGGTCGCGAGGGCCGACGGGACGAGATGGCGCGCGGCCGCGTCGCGGATCTCGTCGCCCCGACCGCCAGGACCTCGTCCAGATGACGGGTGACCTGGGCCGGGTCCGCGAAGAGCAGGGTGGCACGGCTGAGCAGGTCGGCGCGTTCGTCGTAGCCCGCGAGAGCCTCTGACCAGGACCGCTCGCTGTCCGCCCGCGACGCCTCCAGCTCCACCGGCCGAGGCCCGTCCGCGGCGAACTCCTCGAGGATCTGTGCGATCTCCTGCTCGACCTCGCGGGGATCCGTCTCCTCCGTCACGTCGGCGACGATCAGACCCACCGACGTGCCGTCGCGCAGGCCGAGCACGGACGCCGAGGCACCGCTGGCGCTCTCCGCGCCGCGCAGCAGCCGCTCGTGCACCCGCGAGATGCCGAGCGAGGCGATCGCGTCCAGCGCGAGCGCGCACGGGAGGAAGCCCGGGTCGGTCGCAGCGGGCAGTCGGGCGGCGATGTAGAGGCGCTCGGACGGTGCCTGCGGGTCGGTCACGACGCGGCGCACCGGCTGCTCCAGCGGGGGCAGCGCCGCGGTGGGCGCAGGACGGGCCGTCGTGCCGTCGGTCAGGTGGCCGAAGTAGCGCTCGACGAGCTCGAAGCCCTCCTCCGGCCCGATATCGCCGACCAGGGTGAGGACGCTGGTCCGCGGCCCGTAGTGCGAGCGGTAGAAGTCGTGGGCGTCCTGCAGGGTCGCGGCGGCGAGGTCGTCCATCGACCCGATCGTGGGATGGGCGTAGGGGTGGTCCGGCGGGAACAGCATGTCGCACAGGGTGGCCAGGGCGGTGCCGTAGGGCACGGTGTCATAGCGCTGACGCTTCTCCTCCACGACCACGTCCCGCTGGTTGTCGAGGTTCTCCTGGGTCAGCGCCGGCAGGAGGTGACCGTGCCGGTCCGCCTCGAGCCAGAGGGCCAGCTCCAGGCAGGAGCTCGGGACGGACTGCACGTAGGCGGTCCGGTCGAAGCTCGTGGAGGCGTTGGCCCGGCCGCCGTGCGCCATGAGCGTGGCCATGTGCTCCCCCTCGGCCACGAGCTCGCTCCCCTGGAACATCAGGTGCTCGAAGAGGTGCGCCAGGCCGGTGCGGCCCGGCTCCTCGTGCCGTGAGCCCACGTCGACCCACAGGCTCATGCTCACGCTCGGCACGGCGTGGTCCTCACTCACGACGACCTGCAGACCGTTGGGCAGGGTCCGGTGGGCCACGGGAAGGTCGAGGGGCATAGGAGCGACACCCTATGCGGTCGGGCACGGAGGGTCGGGGCCGACACGACGAAAGCCCGGACCGAGTGGTCCGGGCCTTCGCGCGCGTCCGACGCGATGCGTAGCGGGGGCAGGATTTGAACCTGCGACCTCCGGGTTATGAGCCCGGCGAGCTACCGAACTGCTCCACCCCGCGTCGTGGTGAGCCCCACTTTACGTGATGGTGAAGTGCACACCAAATCCGTGACAGGTCAGGGCTCCTCGGTCTGGGTGGCGGCGTCCTCGTCACCACCGTCGACGCTGACCGACCCACCGGAGGGGTCGGCCTCGACGGCCCGGTCGATCGCCTCGCGCAACCGCTCCTGGGCCTGGCCGTAGGCTCCCAGTCGCCGTCGGCGAGAGCGGCCTGACCGTCCTCGTAGGCCGACTCGATGTCGGCGAGCGCCTGGGCCAGGGCGTCCTGGTCGACCTCGCCCGAGCCCTGCCCGGAGCCGTCGTCCTCGCCGCCGGAGCCCTCGCCCGACCCTTCCTCGCCCGACCCGTCCTCGGTCGGTCCCGAGTCGTCGGCGTCGCCGGCGGTCGCTCCGGAGTCGCCGCCGAAGAGCTCGTCCAGGGCGCCGTCGAGGGTGTCCGACCAGGCGAGGTCGTTGCCGAAGGCCACCACGACGATGCGCTGCAGCGGGTAGGCGTTGTTGCCCTGCGCCTGCACGTAGACCGGCTCGACGTAGAGCAGACCACCGCCCACCGGCAGCGTGAGCAGGTTGCCCAGCCGCACCGTCGAGTCGCTGCTGCGGTTGAGGTTGAGGAACTGGGACAGCGTCTGGCTGAAGGCGTCGGAGTTGGCGTCCGAGGAGTTGATGTCGTTCTGGAACTGCCCCGGCCCGCGGACGGTGGTGTCACGGGGCAGGACCAGCATGCGCATCTGCCCGTAGCCCTCGCGCCGCTCCCCCGCCGTCGCCCCGGCGTCGGCGTCCACGGCCAGGTAGCCGGTGAGGTTCTGGCGCTGGTTGCCGCGCGGGATGTAGGTCGTCGTCAGGCTGAAGGTCGGCTCCTCCTGCCCGGGCATCGCCACCGACAGGTAGTGCGGCGGGATGTCCGGGGGGCTCTCGCCGCCCACGCTCGGGTCCTCGGAGACCGCCCAGAAGTCCTGCCCGGTGAAGAAGGACCCGGCGTCCTGGACGTGGTAGCGGGAGAGGATCTCGCGCTGCACCTTGAACATGTCCTCGGGGTAGCGCAGGTGGTCCATGAGCTGGCCGTCGATCTCGGACAGCGGCTGGACGGTGTTGTCGAAGGCGGCGGACCAGGCCAGGAGCAGCGGGTCCTCCTCGTCCCAGGCATACAGCTCGATCGAGCCGTCATAGGCGTCGACGGTCGCCTTGACCGAGTTGCGGATGTAGTTGACCTCGCCACCGCCGATGGAGGTGACGTTGCTCGCCCCGCTCTGCAGCGAGTCGAGGGTGACCTCGCCCAGCTCCTCCATCTGGCTGTAGGGGTAGCGGTCGCTCACGGTGTAACCGTCGACGATCCACTTCACCCGACCGTCGACCACGGCCGGGTAGGGGTTGCCGTCGAGCCGCAGCCATGGGGCGACCCGCTCGACCCGGTCCCGGGGCTCGCGGACCTCCAGCATCCGGGACTCGGAATTGACCGAGTCCGAGAGCATGATCTCGACCTGGCGGTACTTCACCGCGTAGGCCGCCCGACGCAGCACGTTGCCGATGGCGACGCCCCCGTCACCGTCGTAGGTGTTGCGGACCTCACCGGTGTCCTGGCCGCTGGCCGGGTAGTCGAGCTCCCGCGGAGCCTGGTCCTCGGGCGCCCCCACGATGGAGTACTCCGGGGAGGACTCGCCGAAGTAGATCCGCGGCTCGTAGTCCCCGAGCCCGCCCACCGGCGGGATGTTGCGCTCGTAGAAGATCGGCTCGCCCTCCGGCGAGCGCCGGTTGCCGTAGCCGGCGACGACGCCGAAGCCGTGGGTGTAGACCGTGTGGTCGTTGACCCAGTTGCGCTGGCCCTCGGAGATGCCCTCGAGGTTGAGCTCGCGCACGGCGATGACCGTGTCGACGGTCTCGCCGTCCACCTCGTAGCTGTCGACGTCGAGCGCCTCGGGGAACTGGTAGTAGTTGCGGACGCCCTGGAGCTGCCGGAAGGTCGGGGACACCACCGACGGGTCGACGATGCGGATCCCGGGGATCGTGTCGGCGTCGCTGCGCAGCTGCCCGGACTCGGCCTCGGTCTCGGCGTCGTAGTCGATCATCTCCGCGTCGTCCAGGTCGTAGGCGGTGAGCGTGGAGTCGATCGCCCGCTGGATGTAGGGGGCCTCCAGCTGCGCCTCCGAGGGCCGGACCCGGAACTGCTGGACCAGCGAGGGGTAGGCGCCGCCCAGGACCAGGGCCACGACGAGCAGCCCCACCAGGCTGATGATCGGCAGCCGCCACGACCGGCTCCAGATCGTGGCGATGAAGAAGGCCGCGCACAGCAGCGCCGCCACCGCGAGGATGCTGCGCGTGGGCAGCAGCGCGTTGACGTCGGTGTACGTCATACCAGTGATGCGTTCGTGCTGCGTCATCGACAGCGTGTAGCGCTCGACCCAGTAGCCGGCGGCCCGGACGACGAGCAGGAGACCCAGCAGGACCGCGAGGTGGATGCGGGCGGCCGTGGTCGTGCGCTGCCCCCGGGACCCGGTCTGCAGCTGGATGCCGCCGTAGATGTAGTGGGTCAGCAGGGCCCCGATGAGACTGAGGCCCAGCACCAGGGTCCCGAAGGAGATGAGCATCTGCCAGAACGGCAGGCTGAAGACGAAGAAGCCCACGTCCATGTTGTGATGCGGGTCGACCTCGCCGAAGGGTCGACGGTTCAGGAAGAGCAGGACCGTCTGCCACTGCGCGGCCGCCGCGGTCCCGGCGAAGAGCCCGAGCACCACGGGCCCGGCGATGAAGACCAGCCTGCGGATCGGGTCGAGCGCGCTGCGGTAACGGTCCAGCGCCGCCTGCTCCGGCGTGGAGGGTGCGTAGATCGGCCGGTGCCGCCAGGCAAGCCACAGGCCGGACCAGACGACAGCGGTCGTCAGGGCCGCGGCGAGCACGAACAACCCGACCTGGGTGAGCAGGCGGGTCACCAGGACACCGCGGAACCCGACCGACTCGTACCAGAGGAACTGCGTCCACAGCGTGGCGCCCCATCCCGCGAGCGCCAGCAGGGCCACGACGATGAGGACGGTCGGCAGCAGTCGGCCGCGGGGCAGCCGACCCCCGGGACCCCCACGCTGCGGGCGCGGACGCGGCCCCTGTCCGCCACCCCCGCCGGAACCACCGGACCCTCCGGGGCCTCCGGCGGTGCCACCGGCACCACCCGCGGGCGTGGGGCCCGTACCGGTTGCGGAGGACCCGCTCCCCTGGGTCTCGTCCGGCTCCGGGCCCTGCTCTGGCTCGCGCTCACTCACCGGGCAAGCCTAACTGCCGTCCCTGAGGACCTGGCCCCGGTCCCCGGCCCGGATGCGACGATGGAGGCGTGCCGACCACCGAGACCTCCTCCCCCGACCAGGCCCACCCCGGTCCGCTGCTGCGTGCGGCCGTCGACGTCGAGAAGCACGTGGCGCAGGCCGGGTGGGACCAGCCGCCCCGGCTCTTCGCCCTGGTGCGCACAGCCTGCTCAGGGACCGCGAACCCGCCCTCGCCACCCAGCTGCGCACCCCGGACGACGAGGGCTACACCGCCGTCGAGCAGGAACGGCTCCCCCCGACGCCGGACCTGGAGTCGCTGCTCGGGCGGATGGCCTGGCCCCCCGACGTCGAGGGGGTCGCCCTCGCCATCGAGCGGATCGTGGTGCCGCCCGAGGCAGAACGTGATCTGCCCGAGGACCGTCGGGAGGCGACCGACGCCTGATGGCGCATCCCGCCCGCAAGGACGTCCGGTTGCTCGCCGCGTGCCTGCGGGACGGTGAGCGCACCTGCCTGCTGCGCCAGCGCGACTTCGACGAGGACGACGCGGTCGCGGTCGGCCAGGACCTCGCGCCCGGACTGACGCACGCCCTGGCCGCCACCCTGGTCGAGGAGGACTAACCGGTCTGCTCGGCCTCGTCCTCGAGCTCCTGCTCGCACGTGGGCAGACCCAGCTCGCCGAGCTCCGAGGGCTCGGCGGCCGACACCTCGTCGAGGACCGACAGGGCGTCGTCGAAGGTGGTCACGGGGACGACGGTCAGCCCCCGGGGGTCGGCCTCGGCCACCTCGCCGCAGTTGTCGCTCGGCGCGAGGAAGACCTCGGCGCCCGCCTCGCGGGCGGCATACATCTTCTGGGTGATCCCGCCGATCCCCCCGACACCCCCCGCGCCGGTGATGGTGCCGGTCCCGGCGATCGACCGCCCGCCGGTCAACGGGCCCGGGGTGATCTCGTCGTAGACGGCCAGCGAGAACATCAGCCCGGCGCTCGGACCGCCGACGTTGCCCGCGTCGATCGTGACGTCGTAGGGGTTGTCGTAGACCGGCGCGAGGTAGACGCCCACGATGGTGCGGCCACTCTCCTCGTCCAGCCGGGTCGGCACCTGGAGCTCGAGCTCCTCGCCCGCGCGACGCACGGTCACCGGCACCTCCTCCCCGGGGTCAAAGGCCTGGATCTGGTCCCGCACCGCGGTGGTGTCACCCACCTGCGTACCGGCCACGTCGAGGATCTCGTCCTCCACCTCGAGGACCCCGTCGGCGGGCGCGTCGGCGATCACCTGGGCCACGACGACGCTCTCGGCGATCTCCACTCCCTGGGCCCGGAGGGCGACCACGGCGGCGTCGTCCTGGGAGTGCTGCATGAGCTCGGTGTTCTGCTCCCGCACCTGCTCCGCGGTGACGTCCTCGGGGAAGACCTCCTCGCGGGGGACCACGGACCTGGACGGGTCCAGCGCGCCCCGCAGCGCCTCCCACGCGGTGACGGTGTCCCCCGGGCCCCCTTGCAGCCGGATCGTGGTGAAGTAGAGGTGACCTGTGGCGTCGTCGTAGCTCTCGAGCTCCTGGTCGACGCTGACGACATCCGCGCCGTCGACCTCCCCCAGCGTGTCGTAGACCGGGCCGGGCACGTAGATGACCCGTTGGACCGGGACGAGGTTGAGGAGCGAGCCGATCACCACCCCCACGGCGACGACCACGAGGAGGAGTGCCGAGCGGCGACCGACCCGCGTGTGCGGCGGCTGCTCCAGGGGTGTCGTGCCGGCCTCCGGTCGGTCCGCGGCACCGCCGGTCACAGTCCCACCCACTCGTGCGCCTGGTCGCCGAACTGCTGCCGCTTCCAGACCGGTATGCCCTGCTTCAGCTCCTCGATCAACCGGCGGCCGGCCTCGAAGGCCCGGCCCCGGTGGTCGGCCGAGACCGCGCAGACGACCGCGAGATCACCCACCTCGAGCTGTCCCACGCGGTGCACGGCATACACCCCGCGCACCTCCGCCGGCGCGGCCACGGCGGACGCCAGGTCGCGCAGCCTCGCCTCGGCGTCGGGATGGGCCGAGTAGTCCAGCCGGGTCACCCCTTCGCGACCCCCGTCGTGCTCCCGGACCGTGCCCACGAAGAGCGTCACCGCCCCCGCGCGTGGATGGCGCACCGCGGCGAAGGCCTCGTCCAGCGACAGCGGCTCCCCGCTGACGCCCGCGACGATCGTCTGGTCCTCGGTCACCGCGTCATCATGCCCCATCCGCCACCGGCCCGCGTCGCCCGGCCCGCACCTGGCCGCGGAGGGAACTCTGAGCGGTCCGCAGGTGTTGTCCCGGTGCCGACCGTCACGGCGGTTCGCGACCACGCAGGCCACCCGGTCACGGGTAGTGGCAGGCTGGGCGTCGAGATCGGACGAGAGAAGGACGAGGACGTGGCAGACCAGGAGAACCCCGAACGGCGGGACGAGCCCGACCCCCTGGAGGCGTTGTTCGGCGGCCCGGTGCCGCCCGAGCTGCGCGAGACCCTGAACTCGATGGGCCTGTCCGACCTGGGCCCGGACCAGGTGGCGCAGATGCGCTCACAGATGGAGATGCTGATGGGGTCCGGCGGGGACGACGGGCCGGTCAACTCCGAGCTGGCGCACGACGTCGCACGGCAGGTCGTGGCCGAGCACGGCGACTCCACGATCGGCGGGGCCACCCGTCGTGACGTCGACCAGGTCGTGCAGGTGGCCACGCTGTGGCTGGACCAGGTGACGGACATGCCCCGACCGGAGGGGAGCGCCGTGGCGCTGAGCCGGGCCGAGTGGGTCGAGCGCACGCTCCCGGTGTGGGAGCGGCTGACCACACCGGTCGCCGAGGGGCTCCAGGCGGCCATGACCTCCGCGATGGAGCAGCAGCTCGGCCAGCTGGGTGAGGACGGTGCGCCGTCGATCCCCGGGCTCCCGCCGGGCATGAACCCCGCCGCGATGATGGGCCAGATGACGCCGATGGTGCGGCGCATGGCGTCCAGCATGTTCGGCGGGCAGGTCGGCCAGGCGGTCGGCACCCTGGCCGGGGACGTCCTGTCCGGGACCGAGGTCGGCCTTCCGGTGCTCGGTGACGAGGACGTCGCCATGCTGCCGGCCAACGTCGCCGCCTTCGCCGAGGGGCTCGAGGTCGACAGCGGCGAGGTGCACCTCTACCTCGCGCTGCGGGAGGCCGCCCGGGTGCGGCTCTTCGCCGGCGTCCCGTGGCTCGGTCCGCAGCTCCTGACGGCGGTCGAGGACTACGCCCGGGACATCAAGATCAACACCGAGGGCATCGAGGAGGCCGTGCGGCAGGTGGACCCGCAGGACCCCGAGGCCTTGCATGGCGCACTCGGGGACAGCCTCTTCTCCCCCGAGCCCAGCCCGGCGCAGCAGGCTGCCCTGACCCGCCTGGAGACGCTGCTCGCCCTCGTCGAGGGCTGGGTCGACGTCGTCGCGGACCAGGCCGCGGAGGGGCACCTCCCGCACGCCGAGGCGATGGCGGAGGCGGTCCGTCGCCGGCGGGCCACAGGCGGGCCGGCGGAGAAGACCTTCGCCTCGCTCGTGGGGCTGGAGCTCCGGCCCCGCCGGCTCCGCGACGCCGCCAACCTCTGGGCGGCCCTGGAGTCGAAGCACGGGCGGGACGCCCGAGACGAGGCGTGGGGTCACCCCGACGTCGCGCCGACCGGCGCCGACCTCGACGACCCGCTGGGCTTCGTCGACCGGCACGGTGCGCTCGCGTCCGACCTGACCGTCACCGACGAGGACATCGAGAAGCTCCTCGGTGGCGCGGCAGCGCCCGAGGAGGAGTCCGACGAGGGCCGCGGCGACGAGGGCCCACGACACCCCTGACCTGTGGACAGCGGACCAGGCCCCCGGCCTGGACGTGGCAAGGTCGGCCCATGGGCGAGGGAGGGACCACGCAGCACGGGGTCGCCTGGTGGCCGACCGGGACCGACGGCCGACTCCAGGTGGGTGTCGGTGCCGGCGCCTGGAGGGTGGACGGCTGGGTGCGTCCGGACCATCCGGAGGATCCCGGATGGCAGTTCCTGCGCCGCCTCGGCAGCGCCTCGGCCGCCCCTCCCCGCGACGACCGGGTGCCCGTCGTCCGGGGCGAGGGGCCGGTGGCGGACGCGCTCCGGCTCGCCCTGTGGGCCACCACGTCAGGGAGGGTGTCCGGGCCCGGCGCGGCGGGACGGCGCCGGACGGAGCCCTCGCCGCGGGTGGTGCTCGTCCACGACCACGCCGTGCCGGTGGGCACGGCTCGCGCCCCGGGGGTGGTCGGCCGAGCCGTGCTGCCCGTGGTCGCGCAGACCGCCCGGATCGTCATCGGTCCGTGGACCGGGCTCCCCGGGTCGCCCTGCCTGCACTGCCTGGACCTCCACCGCCGGGATCGCGACCCTGGGTGGCCCGGTGCCGCAGCAGCGCTCGACGACCCGCTCACCGCCCCGCTGCCGCCGGACCATCCGCCGGAGGTGCTCGACGCCGTGACCGCGCTGGTCGTGCTGCTGACGCGGTCAGCCATCCCGCCGGTCTCGCACCGCTCACGAGATCGGCGCCTCCCCGCCGCACCTGGTGGCGCGACGGTGGCCACCGCACCCCGCTGCCCCTGGCACGAGCCGGGGCAGCCGGGGTGGGTCGCCGGCAGGGGTGATGTCTAGGCCGCCACCTCGTCCTTGCGCGGGCGTCCGCGCGGGCGCTTGCGCGGCACCACCCGTCCCTGGAGCAGCAGCTGCCCGCCCCAGACACCCCAGGGCTCACGACGCTCCAGAGCGCCGGCGAGACACATCTCGCGCAGGGGGCACGGGCCGCACAGCTCCTTGGCGTGCTCGACCTCCGCCGGAAGCTCGGCGAACCACAGGTCCGCGGGGTGCTCCCGGCACGGCAGGTCGCCGTCCCCGCGGGCGACGAGGTGCGGGCCTGAGCCCCTGTCGGTCATCTGCTGCTGCCGGCGCGCTGGGCGGTACACGGCGGTTCCTTCCTGATGTCGGTGCTGGTGCTCGTGCGAGGTGCTGGTCGTCACTGCGATCTCGATTTCGTGGAGGTGGGGTCCGAGGAGACCGGTCGTGACGCCGATGCCGGCGGGCAACGAGAACGGCCGCGGATCCTCGGGGAGGACTCGCGGCCGGAGAGCGGAAGGAAGGATGCCTTCTACGGTGTCCGGGAGGAGCCCAGGCCCAGGGCGGGGTCGACAGCGTGCGGGGACGTCGTCTCGACGGCGGGGCCGAAGGACCCCGGGACGAACGCACCGGACACGCGGAGGGCGTCGCGGTGGCGACGGCTCCGGAGGGTGGGCGTGGCGTCGGTCGAGCAGACGGCGAGTCCGCCGGTGACGATCATGTTCTCCATCGTGGTCCACCCTCCTCTCGTCTGTGCGCGACCCCAGCACCGCACGGGCGTGGGCTTGACTCCGTCACTGTATTCCGGTGCCGCGCCCGACCGCAACGGTATTTACCGGCGGGTCGGTCCCGACCGGTGCAGCCCGGGCTACGGGACCTCGTGACTGGTGCCCTCGGCCAGGATGCTGAGCACCGCCTCGCCGTAGAGATCGAGCTTGCGCTCCCCCACGCCGGAGATCTGCGCCAGCGCCTGCTGGTCCCGCGGTGCACGCTCGGCGATCGCGATCAGGGTCGCGTCGGTGAAGACGACATAGGCCGGCACAGAGCCCTCCTGCGCGACCTGGCGCCGCCACTCACGCAGTGCCTCGAAGACCTGCTCGTCGTAGGTCGGCGGACAGTCCGAGCACCGGCCGATCTTTCGCTCGGCGGCGGCCGACAGGATCGCCGAGCAGGTCCGGCAGGTCCGCGGCGGGGCCGGCGTGCGGCGCCTCTCCCGACGGCGCGTCGGCCCGGTCGACGCCGGGACGCCCAGCACACCCGCAGCGGGGCCGAGGAAACGGGACAGCGACCGGGTGCTGCGTGCGCCAGGGGTGCGCGCGCCGGCCCAGCTGAGCTCGAGGCGCGCTCGCGCCCGGGTCAGCCCGACGTAGAGCAGCCGGCGTTCCTCCTCCACGCGCTCCGCGGTGTCGGCGAGCGTGATGGGCAGCAGGCCCTCGCTGCAGCCGACGAGGAAGACCGCATCCCACTCCAGACCCTTCGCCGCGTGCAGGGATGCCAGCGTGATGCCCTGCACCGTGGGCGCGTGCTGCTCGGCAGCCCGCCGGTCGAGCTCGACGACCAGGTCACCGAGCCGGGCCTGCGGGGACTGGCCGGCCAGCGAGTCGGCCAGGAGGGCGAGCGCCTGCAGGCTCTCCCAGCGCTCCCGGACAGATCCCGATCCCTGCGGAGGTCGGGGGGCCCAGCCGGCCCCGGCCAGCACGTGACGCACCAGATCGCCGAGCGCGCTGCTGCCGTCGTCCGACCGCACGGCCCCGCGCAGCAGCAGGATCGCGTTGCGCACCTCGGAGCGGGAGAAGAAGCGCTCGCCGCCGCGGACCAGGTAGGGGATGCCGCCCCGGGCCAGCGCGTTCTCGATCACCTCCGACTGACTGTTGGTGCGGAACAGCACGGCGATCTCGCTCGGCGGGACACCCTCCTCGAGCAGCCGCGACACGGCGTCGGCGGTGCCCTGCGCCTCCGCCTCGTCGTCCGCGTAGGAGATGAGCGTCGGCGCCGGACCGTCCGCGGACTGCGCGACCAGCGTCCCGGGGCGTTGTCCGCCGCCCGGGGCGGGTCGCGCGCCGAGCACGAGGTTGGCCAGGTGCACCACCTGCGGGGTGCTCCGGTAGTTGCGCACGAGCGCCACCCGGCGCGCCTCCGGGTACTGACGGGTGAAGCCCAGGAGATGGTCGGCGCTGGCCCCGGTGAAGGAGTAGATCGACTGGGCCGGGTCCCCGACCACGCAGACGTCCTGGCGCCGTCCGCGCCAGAGCTCGAGGAGCCGTTGCTGCAGCGGGTTCACGTCCTGGTACTCGTCGACGACGAAGTGGCGGTACTGCTGGTGGATCGCGGCGGCGATCTGGGGGTGCTCGTCCAGCATGCCCACGGTCAGCAGCAGGACGTCCTCGAAGTCGATGACGTGCCGCTCGGCGCAGACCTCGTGGTAGCTGTCCATCAGCCGGGCCATCGCCGTCGCGTCCAGGTCGGCGACCTGCCTGCCCTGCCGCTGCGCGCGGGCCGGGTAGGTCTGCGCGGTGAGCATCGACACCTTGGCCCACTCGATCTCGGCGGACGCGTCCCGCAGCGCCGCCCGGTCGAGGCGCAGGTGGAGCCGCCCGGCCGCCTCCGCGACGGCCGGCGCCTTGTGCGCGACGACCGTGGGCGGTGGTCCGCCGACCGCCTGCGGCCAGAAGTACTGCAGCTGGCGCAGCGCAGCGGCATGAAAGGTCCTGGCCTGGACCCCGGCGACACCCAGCCCCCGCAGCCGGGTCCGCATCTCCCCCGCGGCCCGGGCGGTGAACGTCACCGCGAGCACCCGGTCGGGCGGGTAGGCGCCGCTGGCCACGCCGTAGGCGATGCGATGGGTGATGGCGCGCGTCTTGCCCGTCCCTGCCCCGGCGAGGACGACCATCGGACCGAGGGGCGCGCTTGCCACCTCACGCTGCTCCGGGTCGAGGCCGTCCAGCAACCGGTCGGGGTCGGGCGGGGCCGACCCGCTCACCGGGGGACCGCCGGGCCGTCGCCCGGGAGCGCCGCGCCGTACCACTCCTGGATCAGCCGGTGCGCGATGGAGACCCGGGAGGGCAGCGTCAGCCGGCCCGACCGTATGCCCTCGTCCAGCTCGGCGCGGGAGTACCACCCCGCGGAGCGCAGCTCGCTCTCCTGGACGCGCAGGTCGGTGTCCAGCGCGCGGGCGCGGTAGCCCACCATCAGCGACGCCGGGAACGGCCACGGCTGGTTGCCGCGGTAGCGCAGGTCGGTCACGGTGACGCCGACCTCCTCGGCAACCTCGCGGGTCACGGCTGCCTCCAGCGACTCTCCCGCCTCGACGAAACCGGCGAGCACCGACACGCGCCCCTCCGGCCAGGGCAGCCCGGTCGCGAGGAGCAAGCGGTCGTCCTCGTCGGTGACCGCCATGATCACCGCGGGGTCGGTGCGTGGGTGGTGCTGGGAACCGTCGCGCGGGCACCGGCGCACCCAGCCGCCCTGCACGACCTCGGTGGCCGAGCCGCAGCGCGGGCAGTGACCGTGCCGCGCGTGCCAGCCCTGCAGCGCCGTGGCCGCCGTCAGCAACCCCGCATCGGCGTCGTCGAGGTCTGCACCCACCTCCCGCAGACCGGCCCAGGAGCCTCCTGCGGCACCCGAGCCCCGCTCGTCGCCGTCTGCCTCTCGGGCGGTTGTCACCGCGACGTAGTCGACCCCCGCGTGCCTCCCGAGGAACCAGGCTCCCGCCCGGGGTCCTCGGGCTCCGGCGCACGCAGCCGCAGCCGCGCAGGATCGCGCTCGACCGGGGCCGTCGCGCCGCGCAGCTCCAGCACTCTCGTCGCCGGACGTCCCAGCATCGCCGCCAGCTCGGGGTCGTCGGTGCGGACGCTCGCCCACCGATCGACCCGTGACCGGGAGAGGGCGAGGTCGAGATAGGTCTCGTCGGCTGCCGTCACCCGTCCACTGTAGGCGTCCCCACCGACGAGCTTGGGGGCGTGCCGGGGGGATTGCCGCGCGTCGGCGTCGGCACGGCATACCGTGGGAGCCGTGATGCGTACAGACCTGGCCCTGGCAGCCCTCGCGAGCGCCGCTGTCCCGGGGATGAAGCCGGTGGCCGTGGCGGGGATGGGTGTCGAGCCGGGCGAGGAGACCGAGCTCCAGCAAGCGGTCGTGGAGGACGCCACCGGTCGGCGCTGGCTGGTCCGGTCACCGTTGTCCGCCGTGACCGGCGCGAGGTTGCGCCGCAACGACGAGCTGGTGCGACAGCTCTCGCGCCACGTGCCTTCAAGGTGCCCGCACCCGTGGGCTACGCGGCCGTCGGTCAGGAGGGCCACGCCGCGGTCTATCCGCACGTCGAGGGGTCGACGCTGGACTTCGCCCAGCTCCCGCCGGGGACCGGGCTCGCCCACGCGGTGGGTCGTGCCCTCGCGGCCGTCCACAACATCCCCGTCGCTGTCTTCGAGCAGCAGGACGTGCCGTACTTCGACGCCTCCGGCTGCCGTCAGCGGCTCATCTCCGAGGTCGACCGGGCCGCCGAGTCCGGACGGGTGCCGACCCGGCTGCTGGCGCGGTGGGAGGAGGCCTTCGACGCGGCCCCGCTGTGGCAGTTCGCCAGCACCCCCGTCCACGGCGCGTTCCGCGGTGGGACGGTCGTGGTGGCCTTCGCCGACGACACGGCCGACAGCGGCAGGGTCGTCGCCGTCACCGACTGGGACGAGGCGATGGTCGGCGACCCGGCCGCGGACCTGGCCGACCTCTACAGCCGTGCCTCGCCCGAGGCCTGGGACGCCGTGCTGGACAGCTACGCACTGGCCCGCGCCCAGCGCCCGGACCCCTACCTGCACGCCCGGGCCCGCCTCCTCGCCGAGACCCGGAGGTTGCGCGGCCTCGCGCATCACGTCTCAGTGGGCGACGAGGATGCCGCCCGGCGGGTCGTCGAGGCGCTGCGCCGGATGGACCGGCTCACCGAGGACGAGGACTCCCTGGTGCCGGTGACGGCGCGCGGCGCGGGGACGGCCGCCGTGACGACGGGCGGGCACGCCTCGTCGGCGGCGTCCGATCCGGAGGACGCCGGCCCGAGCGCGGACGACCCTGGGATGGACGGGCCGAAGCCGCAGCACCTCGACGGCTCCGTGGGCGATGACAGTGTCGAGACCCAGACCGCAGCCGAGGTCGAGAGCGAGGTCGAGGCCGAGCCCGAGGTCGTCGAAAGCACGGGCGACGACGACGTCGACAGCACCGACGACGAGGACGACGCGCTCGACGACCCCGGTCTCGACGACACGGCGCAGCCCGATCCCTTCCTGGACGACGGCGACCCGCACCCGCACCCGGACGACCGGTCCTCCGAGCCCGACACGGACATCACCGCGGAGGTCCCGGTGCCGGAGCCGCAGCGGATCCAGCAGGAGCCCCAGGACGACTCGTCGCCGGGAGCCGAGGACGGGCCCAGGCCGGATGCCGACGAGGACGACTCCACGCCGGGAGCCGAGGATGGCTCCGCGCCGAAGGCCGACAGGCGCTCATCCGGCGCGGAGCTGCTCGACGACGACACCCGACTGCACGACCTCTACGGCATGCCGCCGGAGGAGGACCCCCGCAGCTGATGGGGGTCGTCGACCAGGAGCTCCTCGAGCACGTCCTCGGTCGGCAGCTCCGGACGGACCGTGGTCCCCGTCGCCGCGTAGAAGAAGGCTGCGCCGACCTCCTCGACCTCCCTCCCGGTCAGTCGTGCGAAGGCCAGCCGGTAGACGGCCAGCTGGAGCGCACGCACCCGCTGCTGGTCGGGGCTCCCTGGTGAGCCCGTCTTCCAGTCGACGAGGGTGACCCGACCGTCGCCGTCGTCGAAGACGGCGTCGATCCGACCGGCGACGGTGCGCCCGGCCACCGTGGTCTGGACCGGGACCTCCACCGCGACCGGGGTGCGGTCGGCCCACTCGCTCGCGAGGAAGTGTTGTCGCAGCCCGCGCAGGTCCGGCGCCTGCGTCGATCTCGCCCCGGCGTCCAGGTCGTCGAGGTCGACGAGGGTCGCCGAGGCGTAGTGCTGCTCGACCCAGGCGTGGAACTCCGTCCCCACCCGCGCGTGCGGCGCAGGTGGGGTCGGTAGCGGACGACGCAGCGCCTCGACGAAGGCCGCGCGGTCGGCGGCGAGCTCCACGACAGCAGAGGTGGACAGGTGGGCCGGGAGGGACACCTCGGACTCCGGTTGGTGCCTCCGGGCCCGTTCGGCCAGGAGCAGACGGACCGTCGACTCCCACGACTCCTCGTCGGGCTCGACGGTGCGCGTCGACTCTCGGGTGGCGTGCTCCGCCACCAGCGCTGCCGCCACGTCCTGGACCGCCGCCCGTCGCTCGTCGCGGACCATCGGCCGGGGCCAGTCTGCACTGAGCTGCTCGTCCAGACGCGGGTTGCGCATCTGCGCCGGCTCGTCCGGGTCGGGCAGGTCTGCCCACGGACCGACCCGGACGTCGGGCCGGGCACGCAGCTCCTCCAGGAAGCGGGAGGTCACCCGTGGGCGCAGCCCGGTCGACCAGACCGGTGCGGTGAGGAGCAGTCGGTGCCGCGCCCGGGTGAGGGCGACGTAGGCCAGGCGGCGTTCCTCCTCGACGGCGTAGCGCCCCTGGGCGAGGTAGAGCTCCTCCAGCCGGGATCGCAGGTCGCGGGTGTGCACCACCGAGGACCAGGCGATGTCGGGGCGGCCGGCCCGGTCACCGCGCAGCGGCGTGGGAAGCTTGCCGATCCCGACGAGCCAGCCCTTCTCCGCGCGTGGCTTGACCCGCCAGGTGCCCTCGCGGTGCTCCGGCGTGGTCCGACCCGCCGGAAAGGTGCCCTCGACCATGCCCGGCACCGCCACGACGTCCCACTCCAGACCCTTGGCCGCATGCACGGTCAGCACCTGCACCGCCGCCGTGTCGACGGACACCTCGGCCAGCTCGGGCACCTCGGCGTCCTCCAACCCGCGCTCGTGCTCGCGAGCCGCGTCCAACCAGTCCAGGAACCCGCCCAGGCTCACCCGCTGGGCGCTGTGCGCATAGCCGGCCGCGACCTCCGCGAGGGCGTCGATCGGCGCCCTCCCCCAGGTGGGGTGCAGGTCGGGATCTGCCGCCACCTCGATGTCCAGCCCCAACAGGCGCTCGCTCTCGACGACGAGGTCGGCCAGCGGCAGGCTCGTCAACGAGCGCACCCGCCGCACCACCTCCGCCAACCACGACACCCGGCGTGCGCCGGTCTCCGACATCCGCTCGCCGCCGGGCCCGGTCCAGCCCTCGCCGGGCGGTCGCTCCACCGCCTCGGCCAGCACGGGGGCATGGTCACGCTCCCCCGGCACCGCGCCACCGCTCCGGGCGAGCTCGCCGGCCCTCGCCCACAGGGCGTCCACGTCCGCGGCACCGAGCCGGCACACCGGCCCGGCCAGCAACCGGATCAGCTGGTCGCCGCGCGTCGGCTCCTGCGCCACCCACAGCAGGGCGACGAGGTCGAGCACCTCGGGGGTGTCGAGCAGTCCCCCGAGGCCCACCACCTCCACCGGGAGGCCGCGGCGGCGCAACGCATCGACGACCGGGGCGAACTGCGAGCGGGCCCGGCACAGCACCGCGGCGGTGACACGGGACGAGTTCTCCCACCGCTGCCGCACCCAGTCGGCCACGTGCTCGGCCTCGACGACGTGGTCGGTCAGGCGGGCGACCTCGAGGAGCCCGGGCCCGGCGCCGAGACGGGCGCGCAGGGTCTCGACCGGGACCGCGGCCTCCTCCCGCAGCGGCGCGGCGACGACGTTGGCCGCGTCGAGCACGGCGGCGTCGTTGCGCCAGGACGTGCTCAGCTGGAGCACCGGGGCAGGCACCCCCTCGAGGGCGAAGTCGCGCGGGAAGCGTGTGAGGGTCGTGGCGCTGGCCCCGCGCCAACCGTAGATGGACTGGTGCGGGTCGCCGACCGCGGTGATCGGCAGCTCCCGGCCCGCGAAGAGGGACGTGAGCAGCACCATCTGCGCCTCCGAGGTGTCCTGGAACTCGTCCAGCAGCACTGCCCCGTAGCGTGCGCCCTCCATCTCCGCGACCGCCGGCACGTCCCGCGCCAGTCGGGCCGCGAGCGCCATCTGGTCCCCGAAGTCGAGCGCTCCACGCGCCGTCTTGGCCTGCCGGTAGGCCTGGACCACGGGATAGAGCAGGGCCTGCCGGCGCAGGTCGGCCGCGAGGTCCCGCCCGGTCTTGAGCGGTCGTCCCTCGTGCGGGAGGTCCTCCACCCGGCGGACCAGGTCGTGCAGGAAGGCGTGGGCGTCGTCAGCCTCGACAAGGTGCTCGCCGAGCTCGGCGGACAGGGAGATGACCGCACGGACGACGGTGCTCGCTGCGCTGGTCATGCCGCTCATGTCGCCCGTGTAGCGGGTCACCACGTCGTGGGCGAGCTGCCAGCAGGCGGCCTCCGACAGGAGCACCGCGTCCGGCTCGACGCCGAGCCGGAGGCCGTGCTCGGTCACGAGCCGACCCGCGTAGGCGTGGTAGGTCGAGATGGTCGGGAGGTCGAAGCCGTCCGTGCCGGACGCCTCGGTGCCCCCGGGGGACCACACCCCCGCCTCCCGCAGCTGCCGCAGCCGGGACGTGAGCCGCGACGCCAGCTCCAGCGCGGCCTTGCGGGTGAAGGTCAGGCCCAGCACGTCCTGCGGACGGACCAGGTCGTTGGCCACGAGCCACAACACCCTGGAGGCCATCGTCTCCGTCTTGCCGGAGCCGGCCCCGGCGACCACCACGCCGGGACGCAACGGCGCGGTGATGACCGCCGACTGCTCGGGGGTCGGCTCCGGGGCTCCCAGCGCCGAGGCCAGGTCCTGCGGGGACCACCGCGGCTGCGCCGTCGTCATCGTGAGGCTCCTTCGGGCTGGAGCGGGCAGGCGAAGCGCGCCGGGCAGCGCCGACAGCGACGCTCCAGGTCGCGCGCGGTGAACCCGGCGCCGGCCATTCCTGCGGCAGCCTCCCTGATCGTGCGTCTCGCGTGGGCCGGGTCGTCCGCCTCGCCCAGGGGTGGCTGCGCCTGCTCCACCGCACCTGAGGCGCCGAGCTGCACCAACCGGGCACCGCCGCTGCGGGAGCCGAGCTCACCGAAGGCGCCCTCGGTCACCGCCACCTGATAGGCCGCGAGCTGGGCGTGCTGCTCCACGTCGCCTTCGGCACCGGGGTGCTCCCGGTCTTGAGGTCCGCGACGACCAGGGCGCCCTCGCTGGTGCGCTCCAACCGGTCGACGGCCCCGACGAGACGTGCGTCCCGGCCGCGCTCGCGATCCTGGTCGTCCGCAGCACCGAGCAGCACCGACAGGTCGAGCTCGCTGCCGACGAGCTCCCGGCCGGCGGCCCGCGCCCGGGCGACGTAGTCGGCATACCTCTCCAGCATCCGTCGGGCATCCTGCTGGGCGCGCTCCGAGACCCACCCCTCCACCAGCCCCAGGTCGTCCCAGCGCCGGTCCAGCTCGGCGGTGAGCTCAGGCACGGAGCGTCCGGGGTATGGGCCACGATGTCGTGGACGAGGGTGCCGAGCTCGGCGCGGAAGGCCTCACCGGTCTCCGCCCCGCGCGAGGTGAGGAACCATCGCAGCTCGCAGTCCCGGAAGGTCTGCAACCGCGAGGGTGACACCCGCACCGGCCCTTCCGGGCGCACCGGTGCCGTGCTCGAGGTCTCCCGCAGCGTCCACCACGCCGCCGGGTCCGCACCCGGCACGTCCTCGACGGCGAGCCGCCCCAGCAGGCCCACGGCGGCGTCCCGGGTGCTGCGTTCCCCCTCGCGGTGCGACCGCACAGCGGCCCGCCGCAGCTCGGCGACCAGCCCGCGCAGCGTCATCGGCGGCGGCACCTCCGCGGGCGGGCGCTCCCGGAAACCCGGCTCGACCAGGTCGAGCAGTCCCGAGGGCTGGTCGTCGGTGGAGGCGACAGCGGTGACCAGCAACCCCTCGGTCGGCCGGCTCACCGCGACGTGGAACTGTCGCAGCTCGTCCGCGCGCACCGCCGCCTGGGCGGCACGCCAGGCCTCCGGACCGGCGACAGGCCGCCCGTGGACCGCCGACACCAGCGCCTCGGCACCCAGCAACGTGTCGCGCAGCCGCAGGTCGGGCCAGATGCCGTCCTGCACCCCGACGACGGCCACCCGCCGCCACCGACGCCCTGCCGCGGCATGGGGGGTCAGCACCTCGACGGCCTCGGTGCGACGCGCCCCCTGGACCAGGGTGTCGGCAGCCAGCTCGGCGCTGCGCACGGAGTCCAGGAAGGACCGTGGCCGGGCGCCGGGCAGCCGCTCCGCGTAGGACTCGGCGGCCTCGAAGAGCACCAGCACGGCATCGAGATCGCGGTCGGCACGGGCTCCGAGCGCTCCCCCGCCCGCGGCCTGCCGGCTCCAGGACGCGGCCAACCCGCTCGCCGACCACAATGCCCACAAGATCTCGTCCGGTCCGGTGACGGCCTGACCCGAGCCCTCGCCGCGACCAGGCGTGGACCCGCCTCGCACGACCGCCTCCCGGCCGGCGTCGAGGAGCCGACCCACCCGCGCGACCGGCGCGAGCTCCGGGGGCAGGTCGGCCGGGGCGGCGCTGCGCAGATCAGGGTCGTTGACCCGCAGGGCGACCAGGTCGTCCGCGCGTCGCAGACCGCCTGCCGCGAGCTCGGCACCCCGCAGCGAACGACGCAGCCGACGCAGCCCGACCGGGTCCATGCCCCCGAGCGGGCTCTGCAGCAGCTCCAGCGCCTCCTCCGGGTCCACGCTCCAGCCCGGTCCGACGCCGGGGGCCTCCCGGGTGACGATGTCGAGCGCGAGCAGCAGCGGTCGCGCCGCCGGGTCCGACCCGATCGGCACCGAGGACCGGTCCACCCGCACGGGCACCCCGCCCGAGGCCAACGCACGACGCACGGCGTCCTGCTGCTGCACGCTCCGGGCGATCACCGACAGCTCCTGCCAGGGGACACCCTCCACGAGGTGGGCGTGCCGCAGCCACCGCGCCACCAGCGAGGCCTCCTGGGCGGCGCTGCGGGTGATCCGCACCGATCCCGTCCCCTGCTCGTCGCCGCTGATCGGTCCGCGGTGCCGGGCGTCCCCGACGAGGCCGATCCGCTGCGCGACCCGGTCGACCACCTCGCCCACCGCGCCGCTGGTCCCGTGCCGCACCCCGAGCGTCTCCCGTGCCGGGCCGGCCTCTCCCGCCCATCGCTCACCGAGCTCCAGGAAGGCGCCGGGGACCGCGCCGCGGAACCCGAGGACCGCCGCGTCCGGGTCGCCGACGAGCACGCTGTCGACACCTGCGGGTCGGACGACGTCCAGGAGACGTGCGGCCGAGGCCGTCAGCTCCTGCGCGTCGTCGACGCCCACGAAGCTCACCCTCTCGTGCACGACGGCGCGCAACGACTCGTCGCCCTCGAGGAGTCCCGCAGCCGCGGTGCAGATCCACGCAGGGTCATAGCTGCCGGGGTCGGCCAGTGCCGTGACCTGGTCGTACTCCTCCAGCACCTCCCCCGCGCAGGCCCACTCGGGCCGCCCGTGGACCCGGGACAGGTGCTCCAGGTCCGCCCGGCCGACCCCGTGCTCGACCGCGCGCATGAGCAGGTCCCGCAGCTGGTCCCGGAAGCCGGTGGTGCGACGGGCGAGCTCGAGGTCAGGGGGCCAGGACGGGCCGGTGCCGCTCTCCTCGTGCCCGGCGAGCAGCTCCCGCAGCACGGCATCCTGCTCCGCCCCGGAGATGAGCCGCGGTGCCGGCTCGTCCGCCCGCGCGGCGGCCAGCCGGAGCACGGCGAAGGCGAGGGATGCCGCCGTCCGGGCCAGCGGCTGGGTGTGGGTCGCCCCGAGGCCACGCGCGATCGCGGTGCGGACCCGGCTCGCCGACTGCCGGGTCGGCGCGATGACGAGGCAGTGGTCCGGGGCGAGGCCGGCGGAGATCCGCTGCTGGACGTGCCGGACCAGCACAGTCGTCTTGCCCGTGCCCGGTGCCCCCTGCGCGACGAGGACGCCGTCGCGGTGGGCCACCACGCGTTCCTGGGTGGGGTCGAGCGCTGCGCTCGGCCCTCGGTCGGTCACGGACATGACTCCATCTCATCACCCGGCGGAGACAGACCGTCCCCGCCGGGTCCTGGGACGTAGACTGATGTCTCGAAGAAGGAGAGGGACCCGTGACCAGCCCCCCGCCCCGTGACCGCAGGCTGCGCCTGCCCCGCGACGAACGCCGTGCCCAGCTCCTCGGTGCTGCCCAGGAGGCCTTCGCCGAGTCCGGCTACCACGCGACCGCGATGGACGACATCGCCGTCCGTGCCGGCGTGAGCAAGCCCGTGCTCTACCAGCACTTCAGCAGCAAGCTCGACCTCTACCTCGCCGTCGCGGAGTCGGTGTCGGACGAGGTCGTCCGCACCATCGACAGCGCCCTCGACACGGGTCAGACCAACCACGCCCGCATCTCGGGGTGCCTCAGCCGGTTCTTCGAGTTCGTCGAGTCGCCCTCGTCGGGTTACTCGGTCCTCTTCCAGTCGGACATGGCGTCCGAGCCCGCGGTGTCGGCCATCGTCGAGCGGACCCGCCGGGCGTGCGGCGAGTCCCTGGGACGGGTCCTGGCCGAGGAGACGGACCTGTCGTGGGACGAGTGCGTCCTGCTGGGCACCGCCATGGCCGGTATGGCCCAGGCGGCGGCGCTGAGCTGGTACAGCCGCCGCGACACGATGGCCCGCGAGCGCGTGCTCGAGCTGCTCTCGACCATCGCGTGGCGCGGCTGGGGCGCGGTCCCCCCACGGACGACGTCCGTCGCCCAGGGCTAGGCTGGCGGGGCACGGCCCAACCGGGTCGTCGCCACCCGAGCATGTCGTGGAGGTTTGTCGTGGAGGTCCGCATCGGTGTCCGTGACGTCGGGCGCGAGGTGACGTTCGAGTCCGCCCAGACCCCGGAGGCGGTCCGCCAGGCCGTGACCGAGGCTCTCACCACCCAGGCTCCGGTCGTGGAGCTGCAGGACGACAAGGGACGGACCGTCATCGTCCCCACCACGACCCTCGCCTACGTCGAGATCGGCGCGCAGGACAAGGGTCGGGTCGGCTTCGGGAGCCACTGACCGGCGGCCCGCCGCCGGACGGGCCGCGTCACGGTTCGGTCACGAGTGCGCAGACACGCGGCGCCCGGAGTGGCGCCTGTGGTGTCTGCGCACTACCGTGAGCGCGGCTCATCGACGCGTGCCCGCACGACCGATGGGCCACCCGGGACGGAAAGCCCCGCCCGGGAGGCTTTTGCGAAAGGGGCATTCCCCATGATCACGACCATCATCGTCGCACTCATCGTCGGCTGCATCGTCGGCCCGCTCGCCCGGCTCATCCTGCCGGGCAAGCAGAACATCTCCGTCCCCATGACCATCCTGCTGGGCGCCGTCGGCTCGTTGCTCGGCTCCTTCGTGGGATCGCGGTTCCTCGGCACCAGCGGCGCGCAGTTCAGCTTCTGGGGTCTCATCCTCGGCACGATCTTCGCCATCGTCGCCGTGCTGGTCTACGGCGCCATCACCGGCCGCAAGGCGGTCAGCTGACCGACCCTGCCCGCCCCCGGAGGCGAGCACAGGCCGCGGCGGCGCGTCACCCACCGGGGGACGCGCCGTCGCCGTGCGTCCGGGCCGGCCCGACCAGCGGGTAGACTCACCTGTCGTACACCGGTGCCCGGTCGGCCGTCCTGCCACGAGGAAGCAGGCGGCGTCGTGGGTCGGGCGTGGCGCCCGACCTCTCCATGGATCGTCTCCGATCGGCCCGGACCGTCCCCGCCGCACGGCGCTCGGACGGCCACCTGATCGAGAGGATCACCCATGCAGGAAGACCGCGCGTTCGCCGACTTCGACCTCCACCCCGACATCGTCCGTGCCTTGGCCGACGGAGGGATCACCCACCCCTTCCCGATCCAGGCCATGACCCTGCCCGTCGCCCTGTCCCGCCACGACATCATCGGCCAGGCCAAGACCGGCACCGGCAAGACCCTCGGCTTCGGCCTCCCCCTGCTCCACCACGTCGTCGCGCCGGACGACCCCGAGTTCTCCGCCCAGGAGCGCCCCGGCGCCCCGCAGGCCCTCGTCGTGGCCCCCACCCGCGAGCTCGCGGTGCAGGTGGCGGGCGACCTCACCAAGGCCAGTGCGCACCGGGGGATTCGCGTGCTGACGGTCTACGGCGGTCGCGCCTACGAGCCGCAGATCGAAGCCCTGCAGCGCGGGGTCGAGGTCGTCGTGGGCACCCCGGGGCGGCTGCTCGACCTCGCCTCGAAGGGTCATCTCAGCCTGGCGCACGCCCGCACCGTGGTGCTGGACGAGGCCGACGAGATGCTCGACCTGGGCTTCTTGCCGGACGTCGAGCGGCTGCTGGCGCTCACCCCCGCCGGTCGGCACACCATGCTCTTCTCCGCCACCATGCCCGGCGCCGTGGTCTCCCTGGCCCGTGGCTACATGACGCAGCCGACGCACATCCGTGCGGTCAGCGAGGACGGCGAGGGCCACACCGTCGCCGCCGTCGAGCAGTTCGCCTACCGGGCGCACGCCATGGACAAGGTGGAGATGCTCGCGCGCATCCTGCAGGCGGAGGGACGTGGGCTGACCATCGTCTTCGCGCGCACCAAGCGGACCGCTGCCAAGGTCGCGGACGAGCTGTCGGACCGTGGCTTCGCGGCGGCCGCGATCCACGGCGACCTGGGCCAGGGCGCGCGCGAGCAGGCGCTGCGGGCCTTCCGCACCGGCAAGGTGGACATCTTGGTCGCCACCGACGTCGCGGCCCGCGGCATCGACGTGGAGGCCGTCACCCACGTCATCAACTACCAGTGCCCCGAGGACGAGAAGACCTACCTGCACCGGATCGGCCGCACCGGCCGGGCCGGCGCCACCGGTGTCGCGATCACCTTCGTGGACTGGGACGACATGCCCCGCTGGGGGCTGATCAACAAGGCCCTCGACCTCGGTTACCCGGAGCCGGAGGAGACCTACTCCTCCAGCCCCCACCTGTTCGAGCAGCTCGGCATCCCGGAGGGCACCCGGGGCACCCTGCCCCGCTCGGCCCGGACCCGCGAGGGGCTCGGCGCCGAGAAGGTCGAGGACATCGAGGCGCCGGGCAGCGACCACCGGCGCGGTCGCGGGGGCCGCTCGGGAGGGCGCCGCGACCGCGGTGGTCAGGGCGGCCGCGGCCGCACCGGGCAGCGCGGCGGCGAGCGCTCGGACCGTCAAGGCAGCAGGACCAGCACGACCACCGAGTCCAGCGGCTCGGGACGTCGGCGTCGCCGCCGTCGGACGACGTCCGGTCAGGGGGACGCCCCGAGGAGCTGACCCGCGGTCTGCTCCAGGAGCGCACGCAGCACCTCCACCGAGGTGGTGTGCTCCCCGAGCCGGTTGGGCTTGCCGCTGCCGTGGTAGTCGCTGGACCCGGTCGGCAGGAGGTCGAGCTGCCGGGCGAGGCGAGCCGCCCGGTCGCGGTCCTGCGGCGTGTGGTCGCGGTGCTCCACCTCGATCCCGGCAAGCCCCTCGGCAGCCAGCTCCTCGAGCAGCGTCTGAGGCAGGGTATGCCCGCGCGCGGCGGCGAAGGGGTGCGCCAGCACCGGGGCGCCACCCGCGGCCCGCACCAGCTCGATGGCCGCCGTCGGGGACGGTGCGTAGTGCGCCACGTGGAAGCTGCTGCGCGAGTGCAGCACGTCCGCGAAGGCGGCGTCCCGGTCCGGGAAGCTGCCCTGGCGCACGAGGACGTCGGCGATGTGCGGCCGGCCCAGCGAGCGCACGTCGCCCGCCTGCGCCAGCACCTCCTCCCAGGTCACCGGGTAACCGGCGGACTCCAGCCGCCGCACCATGCGACGAAGCCGACCCGTGCGGCTCTCCCGGGTCCGCGCCAGCTCGGCGGACAACGCCTCGTCGCCCGGGTCGGGCAGGTAGGCCAGGAGGTGCACCGACCGTCCTTGCCAGCTGCAGGAGATCTCCACCCCCGGCACCACCACCACGCCGTGCTCCCGGCCGGCGCGGTCAGCCTCCTCCCAGCCGGACACGGCATCGTGGTCGGTCAGTCCCAGGACGTCCAGCCCCGTCGCCGCCGCTTCCCGCACCAGGTCGCCGGGCGTCTGCGTGCCGTCGCTGTGGGTCGAGTGCGTGTGCAGGTCGACCCGGGCGGTCGGCGAGAGGCGCGGCATGGAGGACACGGTAGGCGGTGACGCCGACCGGTCATACTGGGACACGACCGACGACGACGGACCGGGCCCATCCCGGCACGTGACGCGCCACGCGCGCCCGAAGGAGAAGCATGACCACGACCCGAGCCTCCCTGCGCACCGCCGGAGCCGCGAGCCTGCTGGCGGTGCTGTCGCTCGCCGCGTGCGCCGACGAGGAGCCGGTGAACGAGCCCCCGGCGACGAGCAGCGCGACCGAGGAGTCGGCCGCCAGCGAGGAGCCCAGCGGCGACGACGCCGAGCAGACCACCGCGGCGGACGAGTCGTCCCAGACCGAGGAGGCCGCCGCCACCAGCGAGCCGGAGGAGCCCGAGGAGCTGGAGCTCGGCGCCACCGACGACACCTTCACGGTCACGCTCCCCGGGACGTGGGAGGACGCCACGGCCACCGCCCAGGACCAGACCGAGGCCACGGTGCTCGCCGGCCGCGACGCCGAGCGGGTCGACGACTTCTACACCAACGTGGTCATCACGCAGGAGGAGTACGTCGGCAACCTCACCTCCGCCGTCGAGCAGGCCGCGGAGGACCTCGCCGGGGAGGACGGCGAGTACGAGCTGCTCGAGCCCGCCGAGGTCGACGGCAACCGGGCTCCCGGCTACACCCTGGTGCGCGAGGTGCAGGACGCGACGGTCCACCAGACCCAGCGGTGGGTGTCGCACGAGGGCACGCTCTACGTCGTGACCTTCTCGGCGGTCGAGAGCCAGGCCGAGGACGCCGCGCCGGTGCTGGACGACATGCTCGCCAGCTGGACCTGGACCGACTGACACCGTCTGCGGCCGGACGGCTCAGGCTCCGGCGACGTAGGTCCCGCGGGAGCGGCGGCGTGCCCGCAGGGCCGCCGGGTCGAGGCCGAACTTGCGCCGCGCGGCGAAGCTGCCGATGGCCAGGCCCGCGGCCAGACCGAGGCCGGTGGCCACCGCGCTGACGAAGTTGAGCACCGCCATGGGGACGCTCTCGGGGTCGTTCTCCATGATGAGGTAGAGCGCGCGGTAGACCGCGAGCCCGGGCAGCAGCGAGACGATCCCCGCCGTGGCGATGGCGTCCTCGGGCACCCGGAGGACCTTGAACGACGCGAAGGCGAGCGCCCCTACGACCGCCGCGCCACGCCGACCCCGGCCGGCGTGGCCAGGCCCAGGTAGAGGGCTCCTTCCAGCACCAGCCAGGCACCCGAGGCGATGACGATGCTCAGCCCGATGACCCGCACGCCGGAGTAGGTGCTGAGGCAGAAGCCGAGAGCGATGAGCGCGGCACCGAGGGTCGAGATGAGCGGGGTGCCACCGAGGGCCACGAAGGGCGCGGCCTCCATCGAGACCCCGAACCAGCGGGCGATGCCGAGCACGAGGGCCACCCCGATCGCGATGCCGAGCGTCATCATCATCACCTCCAGCCCGCGCGCACCGGCCGTGACGTAGTAGCCGTCGATGGCGTCCTGCGCCGCGCCGAGCACGCTCAGCCCGGCGAGCAGCACGACAATCCCCGAGATCACCACGACCGAAGGGCTCTCCCGGCCGATGCTGTACATCACCAGGGCGATGCCGGCCGGGATCGCCGCGCTCAGCACCTGGGTGAAGAAGGCCGCGATCCCCCAGATGTAGAGCAACCGCTGGACCCGGTCGACCAGCGCCGCGGAAAGGGCGGCGACCGCCCACATGACCGGTCCCGCGCCGTAGAGCATGACGACCCCGACGGACATGATGGCCGCCCCGAGGGTGACCACCCAGCGACGGTAGGGGTGCGGCGAAGAGAGCAGGTCCACGAGCCTGGTCCGGGCCGCATCCACCTCCATCGTCGGCACCCCGGACTCCTGCGCGGAGCGCTCGATGTCGTCGATGTGCCGCTGGACGGCCTGCAGCCGGGTGTAGTCCGGCGAACGGTCGGGGATGACCCGCATCACGGTGAGCGAGTCCTCGTCGACGCCGCGGTGCACCGAGACCGCGATCGAGGTGTAGGTGATGTCGATGTGCATCGAGCTGATGCCGTAGGCCTGCCCGAGCCGCAGGACCGCCGCGACGCAGTCCGCCGCCGAGGCGCCGGTGGACAGCAGTGCCTCCCCCACCCGCAGGGCCAGGTCGCAGACCGCCCGAGCATGCCGCTGGGTCGCCTCGTCCGCCGCGATCGACGTGCCGATGGCGGTGGTGGGCGGCGAGCTGGAGCGCACCACGCGCACCGCCTGGTACTTCAGCTGCCGACCGAGGCGGGCCGCCGGGATCAGCTGCGGACGCCCGATCCGCTGCGGTCCGGTGACGATGCCGGGCATGCTCGTGTAGGGGGACTGGTCGCTCATCGGGGGCAAGCCTAGGGCCGGCGGCTGACCGTTCGCTCGGTGTTCGCTGGGCACCGCCTACGATGGCCACCGTGAGTGAGAAGCAGCACCAGGCAGAGCACCGCAACCGTCCCACCGGCGAGGCCTTCATGGCCTTCATGCGCGAGGGCTGGGCCCCCCGGTCGACCGAGCTGCCGGAGCTCACCGAGGCGGCGCGGTATGCCGCCGCCCGCCGCGAGACGCTCTCGGCCGCCTTCCCCGGGGAACGGCTGGTCGTGCCGGCCGGAGGCTGAAGATCCGCAGCAACGACACCGACTACGTCTTCCGCCCGCACAGCGCCTTCGCTCACCTCACCGGCCTGGGTGCCGACCGCGAACCGGACGCGGTGCTCGTCCTCGAGCCCGCCGCCGACGGCGAGGGCCATGAGGCGCACCTCTACTTCGTGCCGCTCGCCGACAGGGACAGCGAGGAATTCTTCGCCGACTCCCGGTCCGGGGAGTTCTGGGTCGGGTCCCGCCCGACGCTCGCCTCGGCCGCCGCGGAGCTGGGTATGCCCACGCGTCACCTGTCCGAGCTCCCGGACGCGCTGGCCAAGGACGTCGGCCCCTCGGGGCTGGCGGTGCGGGTCGTGCGGGACGCGGACCGGGAGGTCGCGCAGCAGGTCGACGAGGTGCGCGCGCAGGCCGGGCTGGGCGAGCAGGCGCAGGTCGAGGCGAGTACCGAGGCGGACCTGGAGCTGGCGCGCACGCTGTCGACGATGCGGATGGTCAAGGACGACTGGGAGGTGGCGCAGATGCAGGAGGCGGTCGACGCCACCGCCACCGCCTTCGACGCCGTCGTGGAGCACCTGCCCGAGGCGGTCCGGCGAGGCCGCGGCGAGCGCTGGGTCGAGGGCGTCTTCGGGCTGCACGCCCGGCACGCCGGCAACGGGGTCGGGTACGACTCCATCTGCGCCGCCGGCGACCACGCCACGACGCTGCACTGGATCCGCAACACCGGTGACGTGCAGGAGGGCCAGCTGCTGCTGCTCGACGCAGGGGTCGAGACCGACGCGCTCTACACGGCCGACGTCACCCGCACGGTCCCGGTCTCGGGCACCTTCACCGAGCCGCAGCGCCGGGTCTACGAGGCCGTGCTGGAGGCGCAGCAGGCGGGCCTGGCCGCGGTGCGTCCGGGGAACCGGTTCAAGGACGTCCACGCCGCCGCCATCGAGGTCATCGCGCGGCACCTGCTCGACTGGGGCCTGCTGCCGCAGGACGTGACCCTGGAGCAGACGCTGGACGCGCAGGAGGGGCAGTTCCACCGCCGCTGGATGGTGCACGGCACGAGCCACCACCTCGGCATCGACGTGCACGACTGCGCGCAGGCGCTGCGTGAGGACTACGTCGAGGGCGAGCTGCGCGAGGGCATGGTCCTCACCGTCGAGCCCGGGCTCTACTTCAAGGCCGACGACCTGCTCGTGCCCGAGGAGCTGCGCGGGATCGGGGTGCGGATCGAGGACGACGTGGTCGTGACCGCCGACGGGTCGCGCAACCTGTCCGCGATGCTGCCGCGGACAGCGGACGAGGTGGAGGCCTGGGTCCGCTCAGGCGGCCGCCGCGGCTGAGCGCGACGAGGCAGGCCGGCGGGGCGTCCGCCGTCGAACCCGCTCAGGTGAGCCTGGACCCCAGCAGGTCCTTGGCCTGCTCGACGAGCTTGTGCTCGGTGAGGACCTCGTAGCGGGTCGCGACGACCTGGGTGACCGAGGTGAAGTCGCGCCGCCCGCGGGTGAAGGCATACCCGATCAGACCCCAGACCAGGCCGAAGACGGCACCGAAGAGCGCCGTCCAGCCGATCGTGAGCAGCGTGTCGCCCGGACCGGCGAAGAGGGCGAAGACGAGGCCGACGAAGAGCCCGAGCCACACCCCGGACAGCGCGCCGCCCAGCGCGACCCGGCCGGTCGTCAGGCGTCCGGTCACCCGCTCGACCTGCTTGAGGTCGGTGCCGACGATGACCACCTGCTGGACCGGGAACTCCTGGTCGGAGAGGTAGTCCACGGCCTCCTGTGCCTGCTCGTAGCGGTCGTAGACGGCGATGCTCTTCGGGTAGTCGAGGTCGAGCGTGGGGCGCGCCATGGGGCGCGGGGAACCTGTGGGAGTGCTCACCTCGCCATTGTGCCAAGCCGCCCCGACCACCGCGACCGGCCTCGCCGCGCGGCCTCCCCACCGTCGTATTCTTCATCGCGTGAGCACCCACCGCGTCTTCGTCGCCCGCCTGGCCGGCCTGAGCGTCTTCGACCCGCTGGGTGACGAGGTCGGACGGGTGCGCGACGTGGTGGTCACCCTCACCGGTCGGGCCGCCTCCCACGGCCCGCGCGCCATCGGCCTGGCGGTCGAGGTCCCGGGCCGCCGCCGCGTCTTCGTGCCGATCACCCGGGTCACCTCCATCGACGCCGGGCAGGTCATCACCACCGGCCTGGTCAACATGCGCCGCTTCGAGCAGCGGGCCGGGGAGACCCTCGTCGTGGGCGAGCTCTTCGACCGGCAGGTCACCGTCAGCGACGGGGACGACCGGCTGCCGGCCGTGGTCGAGGACGTCGCCATGGACCAGCAGCGCGGGGGCGACTGGCGGCTGACCAAGGTCTTCGTCCGCAAGGGCCGCGCCGAGGCCCCCCGCCGGGGGCTGCTGCGGCGGCGGCGCGGGGAGACGCTGCTGGTGGACGTCGAGGCGGTCGACGGGCTGCAGGAGCAGGGTCCGCCGCAGGCCGCGACCGCGCTGCTGGAGGCCTACGAGGACCTCAAGCCGCCGGACCTCGCCGAGGCGATCCACGACCTGTCGGCGAAGCGTCGGGCCGAGGTGGCCGACGCCTTGGACGACGAGACCCTGGCCGACGTCCTGGAGGAGCTGCCGGACGACGACCGGATAGAGATCCTCACCCACCTCGCGACCGAGCGTGCCGCCGACATCCTCGAGGCGATGCAGCCCGACGACGCGACGGACCTGCTCTCCGACCTGCCCGAGGAGGTGCAGGAGGAGCTGCTGGCGCTCATGGAGCCGGACGAGGCCGCCGACATCCGGCGGCTGCTGACCTACGACGAGAACACCGCGGGCGGCCTCATGACCACCGAGCCGGTGATCCTCGGCCCGGAGGCCAGCATCGCCGAGGCGCTGGCGCTGGTGCGCCGCGAGGAGATGCACCCCGCGACCGCGTCGCTGGTCTACGTCACCCGGCCCCCGCACGAGACCCCCACCGGTCGGCTGCTGGGCAGCATCCACATCCAGCGCCTGCTGCGCGAGGCCCCGCACCAGCCCGTGGGCTCCATCCTCGACACCGACATCGACCCGGTGGCGCCGGGCGCGAGCCTGGGCGTGGTCACCCGGGCCCTGGCGACCTACAACCTCGTGGCGCTTCCGGTGGCCGACCCCGAGGGGCGGCTGCTCGGCGCGGTCACCGTCGACGACGTGCTGGACCACATCCTTCCCGACGACTGGCGCGAGTCGGACCTGACGGAGGCCGGGGATGTCTGAGCCGACCCGACACACGGCGCGCTCCCGCGGTGGCTCGCGGCGGGGCGAGGAGACCAAGGGCGCGCGGCTGGACCAGCCCCTGGCGAAGCAGTCGCGCTGGATGCCGCAGGCCCGCATGGACCCGGAGAGCTTCGGGGCCTTCGCGGAGCGTTTCGCCCGCTTCATGGGCACCGCGCGGTTCCTCGTGTGGATGACCCTCTTCGTGCTGCTCTGGATCGCGTGGAACACGGTCCTGCCGGCCGGGGCCCGCTTCGACCCCTACGCCTTCATCTTCCTCACCCTCATGCTCAGCCTGCAGGCCTCCTACGCCGCGCCGCTGATCCTGCTCGCGCAGAACCGGCAGGACGACCGCGACAAGGTGCAGATGGAGCAGGACCGCTCCCGCGACGAGCGCACCCAGGCGGACACCGAGTTCCTCACCCGGGAGGTGGCCGCCCTCCGGCTGGCGATGCGCGACGTGGCGACCCGTGACTTCGTGCGCTCCGAGCTGCGGGACGTGCTGGAGGAGCTGCGGGAGCAGGACGCGGTCGCCGAGGACGCCGCCGACCCGTCCGCGTCGGGGCCTGACCGGCGACCTCCTCGCGACTGACCGGCGCCTCACCGTACGCCCACGGCCGGCGCGCGACCGCCGTCGGGGTGACGCGACGGGACACCTACCATGGAAGGTATGCCCGCCCCCAGCACCGACGCCCTGCACGCTGCCCTCGCCCGGGTCAACGACCCGGAGATCAAGAAGCCGATCACCGAGCTCGGCATGCTCGAGGCGGTCGACGTCACCGACGAGGGCCACGTCCAGGTGACCGTGCTGCTCACCGTCCCGGGGTGCCCGCTCAAGGACACCATCACGCGGGACGTCACCGCCGCCGTGACCGAGGTCGAGCACGTCACCGGTGTCGACGTCCGGCTCGGGGTCATGAGCGACGAGCAGCGCGGGGCGCTGCGTGACCAGCTGCGCGGCGGGCAGGCGGAGCGGGAGATCCCCTTCGCGCAGCCCGACTCGCTGACGACGGTGTATGCCGTCGCCTCCGGCAAGGGCGGCGTCGGGAAGTCCTCGGTCACCGTCAACCTGGCGGTGGCGATGGCCGCCGAAGGGCTCCGGGTCGGGGTCGTGGACGCCGACATCTACGGCTTCTCGGTCCCCCGGATGATGGGCGTCACCCAGCCGCCGACCCAGGTCGACGACATGATCCTGCCCCCCGTGGCCGAGCCGAGCGGGGTCAAGGTCATCTCGATCGGGATGTTCGTCCCCGGCAACCAGCCGGTGGTGTGGCGCGGGCCGATGCTGCACCGGGCGATGCAGCAGTTCCTCGCCGACGTCTACTGGGGCGATCTGGACGTGCTCCTTCTCGACCTCCCGCCCGGCACCGGCGACATCGCCATCAGCGTCGCCCAGCTGCTCCCGAGCAGCGAGCTGCTCGTCGTCACCACCCCGCAGCAGGCCGCCGCCGAGGTGGCCGAGCGGGCCGGTGCCATCGCGCTGCAGACCCACCAGCGCCTCGCCGGGGTGATCGAGAACATGTCCTGGCTGGAGCTGCCGGACGGCACCCGCACCGAGCTCTTCGGCAGCGGCGGCGGCCAGGCGGTGGCCGACTCGCTGTCCCGCTCGATCGGCGCGCAGGTGCCGCTGCTGGGGCAGGTACCCCTGGACGTCGCGCTGCGCGAGGGCGGCGACCTGGGGTCGCCGGTGGTGGCCGCCGAGGGTCAGCAGGACTCCCCCGCAGCGACCGCGCTGCGCGGCGTGGCGCGGCAGCTGGCCCGCCGTGGTCGCGGTCTGGCGGGCCGCAAGCTCGGCATCACGCCCACCGCGCGCGTCTAGGTCGCGTCGAGGTCGAAGGGGGTCGGCAGGCTCGGGTCGTGGACCGGCAGCGCCGGCGTCATCCGCGCCGAGACCGGCTTCTCGTCGGGTCCGCCCCCCCGCGCGCCTCGGCCGCCCGACGAGGGCTCGGTGAGTGCCTCGCGCACGATGCGGCGCGGGTCGTACTGCCGGGGGTCGAGCTGGCGCCAGTCGATGTCGTCGAAGCCCGGCCCGAGCTCGTCGCGCAGCTGCCCCTTGGCGCCCTCGGCCAGGTCCCGCAGGTAGCGCACGCCCTGCCCGAGCTTCGCGGCGTAGCCGGGCAGCCGGGTCGGTCCGAGGACGAGCAGCGCGGCCAGCACGAGGAGCAGGATCTCTCCCCCGGCGAGGTTCCCGATCACGCCTCTCCTCCGGTCGCAGGGCCGCCGCAGCGGCGGGCGGCGGCCTGCACAGCCTACCTACCCGCCCGAGCCGGCGAGGGTGACCTCGACGGTGCGGCTGCCGTCGTCCCCGTCCCGGATCTCCAGCTCGACGGTGTCTCCGACCGCGTAGGACCGGAGCACCACGATGAGCTGCTGCGAGTCACGGATCGTCATCCCGTCGACGGCGAGGATGACGTCTCCCGGCCGGATCCCGGCCAGGTCGGCCGGCCCCCCGGGCACGACTGGCGGGTCCTCGCCGGCGGCCTCCTCGAGCACCCGGGCGCCGTCGCCGGTATACGTGAGGTCGACCAGGACGCCCATGACCGGGTGCTCGCTGGTCCCGGTCTCGATGAGCTGGGTCGCGGTCCGGTCGGCCTGCTCGGCGGGGACCGCGAAGCCGAGCCCGATGCTGCCGGAAGGCCCGCCGAAACCGGCCGCCTGCGGCACCTGGGCGATCGCCGAGTTGACGCCGACCACCTGCCCGGAGAGGTCCAGCAGGGGGCCGCCGGAGTTGCCCGGGTTGATGGCGGCGTCGGTCTGGATGGCGCTGATGTAGCTCGTGCTCTCCTGCGTCTCCCCGGCCACCACCGGCCGGTCCTTGGCCGAGACGATGCCGCTGGTGACGGTGCTGTCGAGCCCCAGCGGGGCGCGACGGCGACGACGGTCTGGCCGACCCGGAGGGTGTCGGAGTCGGCGAAGGCGAGCGGGGCCAGGTCGGTGCGGTCCACGCGGAGCACGGCGATGTCGTAGGCCTGCTCGGAGCCCACCAGCTCGGCGTCCATCGGCTCCTCGCCGGGCAGCTCGACGACGATGGGGGCGTCCTCGCCGGCGACCTCAATCACGTGGTGGTTGGTGAGCAGGTATCCGTCCTCCCGGACGACGAAGCCCGAGCCCAGCCCCAGCTCGCCGTCCTCGCCGATGGAGATGAGCGCGACGCTGGGCAGCACGGCCTGCGAGAGCCCGCTGATCGTGCCGTCGGCCGCCACCGGTGGCGGTGGGGCTGCCGCCTCGTCGTCGACCGAGGCAGACTCTGCCGCCGGCACCTGCTCCTCCGGCACGCTCGTGGTGTCCAGCCGGTCGGCCAGGACCGCACCACCCATCCCCCCGAGCAGACCGCCCAGCACGGCGACGACCACCACGGGGGCGAGGCTGCGACGACCGCTCATGGCAGTCGATTGTGCCAGCGCACCCCTCAGCCCAGCGCGGCGGCCGGGCGCCCGAGGGCCGCGCCGCCCTGGCTGTGGCCGCGGCTGGGGCGGCGGTGGGCCAGCGACTGGCGCAGCAGTGCGCGCCCGCGGTGGATCCGCGACCGGACGGTGCCCATCTTGACCCCCAGCGTCTGCGCGACCTCCTCGTAGGAGTAGCCCTCGATGTCCGCGAGCACCACCGCGGCCCGGAACTGCGGCGGCAGGGCGTTCAGCGCCTCCTGGATGTCGCCGTCAAGGTGCGTCATGGCGTAGACCTGCTCCGGGTCGGTGCCCGAGGCGCGCAGCGGCAGGCGGGCGGACAGCTCGTCGGTGAGCGCGTCGAACCGGATCCGCTGCCGACGGCGCACCTTGTCGAGGAAGAGGTTGGTCGTGATCCGGTGCAACCACCCCTCGAAGGTGCCGGGGCGGAAGGAGTCCAACGAGCGGAAGACGCGCACGAAGACGTCCTGGGTGAGATCCTCCGCCTCGTGCGGGTCGCCGGTCAGCCGGTAGGCGAGCCGGTAGACGCGGGGCGAGTGCTCGCGGACGATCTCCTCCCAGCTCGGGGGGACCCAGTCTGACGCCGACATGACCCCACGGTGGCAGGTCCGGCTGGGAGCCGGCTGGGCGGCGGGCTGGCGCTAGGCTGTCGGCCATGGCAGCACCCAAGGCCTCCTCGATCGCCTACGCCGAGGACTTCATCGCACCCCACCCGGTCATCGAGTCCGCGCAGCGACGCGGCGAGGAGCTCGGGGCCACCCCGCTCGGCAACGGCGCGGGGGCGACCTTGCGGCTGCTCGCGGCGGCCGTGCGCGCCGCGCACGTGGTGGAGGTGGGGACCGGCGCGGGAAGCTCCGGTCTGTGGCTGCTGCAGGGTATGCCCCGCGACGGCATCCTCACCACGATCGACAGCGACCCGGAGAACCAGCGGGCGGCTCGCGAGGCCTACTCCGCCGCCGGTATACCGCCGCAGCGGACCCGGGTGATCAGCGGGGACGCCGCCGCCGTGCTGGGCCGGCTGACCGACGGGGCCTACGACCTCGTGCTCGTCGACGCCGACAAGGACGGCTACCCGGTCTACGTCGAGGCGGCGCTGCGCCTGCTGCGCCCCGGGGGCCTGCTGGTGCTGGACAACATGCTCTGGCACGACAAGGTGGCCGACCCGGCGGCGCGGGACGAGATCACGACCGTCCTGCGGGACCTCGGCAAGTCGCTGCGCGAGGAGGAGGGGCTGGTCCCGGCGCTGCTGCCGGTGGGTGACGGGCTGTTCGTCGCGGTCAAGCGCTGAGCGCACGACGACGGCCCCCGGACGCGATGTCCGGGGGCCGTCGTCGTGCGGGCGGTCGGTCAGCCCACGCAGTCCTGGATGGCCTGGCCGAGGGCCCCTGCCTCCTCGGCGTTCATCTCGACGACCAGGCGCCCGCCACCCTCCAGAGGCATCCGCAGGACGATGCCGCGGCCCTCCTTGGTGACTTCCAGCGGACCATCTCCGGTGCGAGGCTTCATTGCTGCCATGGTTGCCCTTCCTCGTGCGCGGCCGCGTGCCGCTCGCCCGCCGCGGTGTCGACGGAGCCGTACCTGCCTGCGATTATCCCCCCTCCCGGCCCGCCCGCATAATCGGGATACCCGCCGGACGGGACCGCTGGCTGCCCGTCGTGCGGCACACTGTCAGCGTGCAAGCCCGCTCCGCCGTCGTCGACCTCTTCGGCGACCACCTGCGACGACGTGGCTGGTGGGCGCCCGTCTCGGCCATCCTCACGCTCACCGGGACGGTCGAGGTGGCGGCCCCCGCCACGCGCACCGCGATCTCCCGGCTGGCGGCGCAGGGCTGGCTCGAGCCGCGCACCGAGACCGGATCCCGGGGGTATGCCGCGAGCGCCCGCGCGCAGGACCGCTGGCACCGCGCGCACGAGCGCATCTACGCCAGCTCGGCCCCGCCGTGGGACGGCCGCTGGCACGTCGTGCACGTGGACAGCGGGGGAGACCGGAGGCGTCGTGAGCAGGTGGCGGCGACCCTGGCCTACCTCGCTACGGCCGGCTGGGCGGGGGCGGCTGGGTCAGCCCGCGGCCGAGCCCCGAGCTCGCGGCCTCGCTCGCCCCGCTCGAGATCGGCTGGGTCGCCGTGCACGGCGCGCTGGACCCGGTGCAGGACGGCTCCCTGCTCGCCGCGCGCGTCTGGGACCTCGAGGGGATCGCCGCGCAGCACCGCCGCTTCGAGGCGGGCCTGCCCGCCGTGGCGGAGGTCGCGGGCGCCGGACCGGAGCAGTCCTACCGCGACCGCACGCTCCTGGTGCACGAGTGGCGGCGGTTCCTCTTCCGCGACCCGGAGCTGCCGCGGCAGGTCCTGCCGGCGGACTGGCCCGGGCACCGGTCGCGGGAGCGTTTCCTGGAGCTGGCCCGGGCGCTGGCCCCGGCGGCCGACCGTTACGTGGACGAGGTGCTGGGTCCTCCCACCGGTTAGGTTGGCCCGATGAGCACCGAGACCTCCCCCGTCCGCGTCGAGCACGACCCCGCGACGGGCGTCGCCACCCTCACCCTGGGCCGCCCGGAGGCGATGAACTCGCTCGATGTCGCCACCAAGGAGGTGCTCCTCGCGGCGCTGCAGCAGGTGGCGGCCGACCCCGAGGTGCGGTGCGTGGTGCTGACGGGGTCCGGTCGGGCCTTCTGCGTCGGCCAGGACCTCAAGGAGCACGTCGGGCTGCTGGGCCAGGACGCCGAGGCGCTGTGGCGCACGGTCTCCGAGCACTACAACCCGGTCGTCGAGCTGCTCGCGACGATGGACAAACCGGTGGTAGCGGCGGTCAACGGGGTCGCCGCCGGGGCGGGGGCAGCCTTCGCCTTCGCCTGCGACCTGCGCTACGTCGCCGCGTCGGCGGGCTTCAACCTCGCCTTCACCGGGATCGCCCTGTCCTGCGACTCCGGGACGTCCTGGTCGCTCCCCCGCCTCGTCGGCACCGCCCGGGCCAAGGAGCTGCTCCTCTTCCCGCGCACCGTGCCCGCGCAGGAGGCGCTGGAGCTCGGGCTGGCCACGGAGGTGGTCCCCGACGCCGAGCTCGGCGACCGGGTCGCCCAGGTGGCCCAGGAGCTGGCCGCGGGCCCGACGCTCGCCTACGGCGCGGTGCGCCGGGCGGTCGCCTTCTCCGCCGGCCACGGCCTGGCCGAGTCGCTGGCGGTCGAGGACCAGCTCATGACCCGGACCGGCACCAGCGAGGACCACCGCACCGCCGTCGACGCCTTCCTCGCCAAGGAGAAGCCCGTCTACCGCGGCCGGTGATCGTCCCGGCCTCCGGGGGTCACGGCGGGTAGTCGCTGGGCGGCTCGAAGCGGAAGAGGTACCAGCCCCACCACACCTGCGCCGCGACCAACAGCACGACCAGCGCGGCGGTCCGCGCCGGGAGCAGCCAGCGCGGGCGCTGCGGCCCCTGGCCCGGTGCCCACCCGGCACCCGCGAGCACCACGAAGAGCGGGAAGAGCAGCATGAGGTAGCGGTAGAGGCTCGTCCACGGGTCCAGGGCCGCGAAGAGGTAGAGCGCGTAGCCCAGGCACCAGGTGCGCAGCGCCAGCCCCAGACCGGCCGCCCACGGCCCCACGACCGCGAGCACCAGCAGCCCGATCCCGGCCGCCAGCACCAGCAGCCCGACGAGGTCACCCCACAACCACTGGGCGCGCTCGATGCTGGGCAGGAAGGGCAGCACCGCCTCACCGCCACGCCAGGCGGACATCGTCGCGGTGTAGGCGTCCGCCCGGCCCGTGCCCCACCAGGCGACCGCCGGCCACACGAGCCCGGCGAGGCCGCACCCGAGCAGCGCCGCGGCCATCCCGGCATACTCCCCCGCCGCGACCGGGCGGGTGCCCCGCTCGCGCCACCGCGCCACGACCACGACCAGGGCCACCAGACCCAGCGGGAGCGCCACCGGGCGCGCCAGCCCGGTGAGCAGCGCGACGACGCCGGCCGCCCACCACCGCTCGCGCACCAGCAGCCAGAGCGCGCCGGCCAGGACGAGCAGCGCCAACGACTCGGTGTAGGCGACCTGGAAGGTCGGGGAGCTCGGGTAGGCGCCGAGCAGGGCCACCCCCGCCAGCGCACCGACGGTGCCGACCCGCTCGCGGAGCAGACCGGCGACGACCAGCGCCGCGGCATACCCCAGGACGGTGGCGACCACGGGACCGGCGACGGCGAACGGCCACCCCGTGAGACCCATGAGCCCCCGGGCGAGCAGCGGGAAGACCGGGTAGAACGCCCACGGGTTCTGCTGGACCAGTCCGTCCGCGCCGACCGGGAGCTCGACGGGGTAGCCCTCCGTCGCGATCCGCTCGTACCACTGCCCGTCCCACAGCGTGGCGAACTGGAAGTACAACCCCACCCCGGCGTCGTCGTAGACCGAGGGGTCCTGGTGGTGGTGCGCCAGCCGCCACAGGATCAGCCCGCTCACCGCACGGAGCGCAGACCACAGCAGCAGGACGGTCCCGACGAAGCGCAGGTCGAGCGCGCGGCGACCGGTGCGGCGCCGCTCGCGGGACGCCGCCGTCATGAGGTGCGGCGCATCTCCGTCAGCCGCGACCCGGACCGTGAGGAGCCGGCCCGGAAGCAGCCGACCAGATGGTCGTCGACCAGCCCGCAGGCCTGCATGGCGGCGTAGAGGGTGGTCGGACCGACCTGCTCGAAGCCCGCCTTGCGCAGCCGCTTGGCGAGCAGCTCGGACTCGGAGGTCTGCGTCGGCACGTCGGCGAAGCTGCGGGGGCGGGGTGTGGGCTCGGGCGCATGGGTCCAGAGCAGCTCCTCGAGGCCGCCGTGCTCACGTAGCTCGATCGTGGCCCGGGCGTTGGCGATGGTCGCCTCGATCTTGCGGCGGTTGCGCACGATCCCCTCGTCCTGCAGCAGCCGCTGCACGTCGGCCTCGGTGAAGCGGGCCACGACGTCCGCGTCGAAGCCCGCGAAGGCCTCACGGAAGCCGGGGCGCTTGCGCAGGATCACCAACCACGAGAGCCCGCTCTGGAAACCCTCGAGGCACAGACGTTCGAGCAGGGCGCTCTCGCCGTGGACCGGCTTGCCCCACTCACGGTCGTGGTAGTCCCGGTAGTCGGCGTGGTTGATGCCGGGCCACCCGCACCGGGCGACGCCGTCCTGCCCCACGAAGAGATCACTGTCGTCGGTGCGCTGCATCGCTCCCCCTGTCGTCGTCGATGGTCGGTGGCCCCTCCTCGCCGCGCAGCCGCGCGATCTCCGCGTCCCGCTCGGCCAGCTCGAGAGCCAGCCGCTCCAGCGTCCCGTCGACCTGCCCCATGCGGTAGCCGCGCAGGGCCTGGTCGAAGCGCAGCGACCGGACCTCGCCCGGCCCCACCGGACCGGCCGGGAGCCCCTGTGCCGACTGCGTGCCCACCGCCTCCGGCGTCCCGGGCAGGTCACGACGGGCGACCGCCCACGCCAGCACCGCGCCGAGGGCGACCACCCCAGCGACGACCCCGACGATGATCACGGCACCGATCATGGCACGTCGGTGGGCCGGTGCAAGAACCCGCCCCGGGCCTGCTCAGACGTCCCGCTCCCCGGGCGCCTCGCGGCCCTGCCGATGGCGGGTGACCCACCGCACGACCTCCTCCACGTCGTCGGTCACGCGCATCAGGTCGAGGTCGCCCGGCGAGATCATGCCCTCGGCCAGCAGGGTCCGCTCGAGCCAGTCCAGCAGGGGCGCCCAGTAGGACCGGCCGACGAGCACGATCGGGAAGTTGGTCACCTTGCCGGTCTGGATGAGGGTGACCGCCTCGAAGAGCTCGTCCAACGTGCCCACCCCACCGGGCAGCACGACGAAGCCCTCGGAGTACTTCACGAACATCGTCTTGCGCACGAAGAAGTAGCGGAAGTCGATCCCGAGGTCGACGTACTCGTTGAGCCCGGTCTCGAAGGGCAGCTCGATGCCGAGCCCCACCGAGGTGCCGCCGGCTCCCGACGCGCCCTTGTTGGCCGCCTCCATGGCGCCGGGACCGCCCCCGGTGATGACGGCATACCCGGCCTGGGCCAACGCCCGCCCCACCTGGACCCCGAGCGCGTAGTAGGGGTGGTCGGCCGGGGTCCGGGCCGAGCCGAAGACCGCCACCGCCGGGCCGATCTCGGCGAGTGCGCCGAAACCCTCCACGAACTCGGCCTGGATGCGCATGACCCGCCACGGGTCGGAGTGGACCCAGTCGGTGGGCCCGGCGTCGTCGAGCAGCCGCTGGTCGGTGGTGGTACGCGGCACCTGCGTCCCCCGCAGCGTCACCGGCCCCTGGTGGTAGTCGCTGCGTGTCACGGCACCGACCCTACGCCAGCCGCAGGGCCGTGGCGGATGCTCCCTAGACTGGTACCGATGACCCGCTCCCGCGCCTCCCGTCTGATGGTGCCCGTCCTCGTCGTCGGCCTCACCGCAACCGGGGCGGTGCTCGGCACGCGGTGGGCCGCCGCCGAGCTGTCCCCCTCCCGCTGCGTCTTCACCGCCGCCGGAGAGGAGGTCCGGCTCACGCCGGAGCAGGCGGCCAACGCCGGCACGATCGCCGCGGTGTCGGTGCAGCGGGGGCTGCCGCCGCGGGCCGCGACCATCGCCCTGGCGACCGCGATCCAGGAGAGCAAGCTGCGCAACCTGCGCTACGGCGACGCCGACAGCCAGGGCCTGTTCCAGCAGCGCCCCAGCCAGGGGTGGGGCTCGGTGGAGCAGATCACCGACCCGGTCTACGCCAGCAACGCCTTCTACGACGCGCTGGTCCAGGTGGAGGGCTGGGACCAGGGGGTGGTCACCGAGGTGGCGCAGGAGGTGCAGCGCAGCGCCTTCCCCGAGGCGTATGCCGACCACGAGCAGGAGGGCCGGGTCCTCGCCTCGATCCTCACCGGGCAGGAGGGCACGGGCACCGACCTCACCTGCCGCGTCGCCGACGAGACCCAGGCCGGGTCGGCGCAGGCGCTCGCCGACAAGGCGCTCGCCCAGCTCGGGATGCCGGCCCAGGTGGACGGCCAGACGGTGGTCCTGGACCCTGGGGACGCGCGGCGGGCCTGGGCGGCGGCCACGTGGGCCGTGACGCACGCCCAGGCGGAGGACGTCGGCTCGGTGCGGGTCCAGGGCCGCGCCTGGGACCGTCGCTCCGGCGAGTGGTCGGACGTGGACGCCGAGGGGGCACCCACCACCGTCGTCGTCGAGGTCGGCTGAGCCCTCCGGTCAGCCGCGCTGGTCGACAGGGACGTAGGAGCGCTCGCCCTCGCCGACGTAGACCTGACGGGGTCGGCCGATCTTGGTGGCGGGGTCGGCGATCATCTCGCGGTACTGCGCGATCCAGCCGGGCAGCCGGCCGATCGCGAAGAGCACGGTGAACATGTCGGTGGGGAAGCCCATCGACTCGTAGATCAGACCGGTGTAGAAGTCGACGTTGGGGTAGAGCTTGCGCTCCACGAAGTAGTCGTCCTCCAGCGCCTTCTGCTCCAGCTCGGCGGCCAGCTCCAGCAACGGGTTGTCGCCGGCCTTGGCGAGCATCTCGTGCGCGGTGTCCTTGACGATCGCGGCGCGCGGGTCGTAGTTCTTGTAGACCCGGTGGCCGAAGCCCATGAGCTTGACCCCGTCCTCCTTGTCCTTGACCTTGCGCACGAACTCGCCGACGTCGCCACCGTCGGCCTTGATCTGCTCCAGCATCGCGAGGACCGCGCTGTTGGCCCCGCCGTGCAGCGGACCGGAGAGGGCGTGGATGCCGGCCGAGATGGAGTTGAAGAGGTTGGCCTCGGAGGACCCGACGAGCCGGACCGTGGAGGTCGAGCAGTTCTGCTCGTGGTCGGCGTGCAGGATGAAGAGCTGGTCCAGGGCACGGGCCACGACCGGGTCGAGCTCGTACTTCTCGGTGGGCTGCCCGAAGGTCATCCACAGGAAGTTCTCGACGAGGTTGTAGTCGTTGTCCGGGTAGAGGATCGACTGCCCCCGGCTCTTGCGGAAGGCGTAGGCCGCGATCGTGGGCAGCTTGGCCATGAGCCGGATCGTGGAGATCTCGACGGCCTCCGGGTCGTGCGGGTCCAGGCTGTCCTGGTAGAAGGTCCCCATCGCGGACACGCCGGAGGAGAGCACCGACATCGGGTGAGCGTCGCGGGGGAAACCGTCGAAGAAGTTCTTCATGTCCTCGACCAGCAGGGTGTGCCGGCGCAGCCGCCCGTCGAAGTCCTCCAGCTCGGAGGCGCTCGGCAGGTGGCCGTAGATGAGCAGGTAGCTCGTCTCCAGGAAGGTCGACTGCTCGGCGAGCTGGTCGATCGGGTAGCCGCGGTAGCGCAGGATGCCCTCGCCACCGTCGATGTAGGTGATCTCGGACTGGCAGGAGGCGGTGTTGACGAAGCCGACGTCCAGGGTCACGTCGCCGGTGGTCTTCAGCAGGGCGCTGATGTCCAGGCCGTTGTTGCCCTCGGCCGCGGGCACGACGGGCAGGGACAACTCGTGCTCGCCGTGCGTGAGGCTGGCCGCGTTCGTGCTGCTGGTGGTGTCGGTCATCAGGTCCTCCTGAAGGTGGTGGGCCGTGCGAGGGTGTGCGGGTCGAGGGTCAGGTCACTCGTCGTGGCTCTGCGGCGGCAGCTCTGCCACGACCGGGTGGTCCTTGGCGATGACGCCCATCTTGGCCGCTCCACCGGGGCTGCCCAGGTCGTCGAAGAACTCGACGTTGGCCTTGTAGTAGTCGGCCCACTCCTCGGGGACGTCGTCCTCGTAGTAGATCGCCTCCACCGGGCAGACCGGCTCGCAGGCACCGCAGTCGACGCACTCGTCGGGGTGGATGTAGAGCGAGCGCTCACCCTCGTAGATGCAGTCGACCGGGCACTCCTCGATGCAGGCCTTGTCCTTCAGGTCCACGCAGGGCTGGGCGATCACGTACGTCATGGGCACAGACTACGGCGTCGCCGGAGCCCGTGACGCCACGGGGTGGAGCGGTCCGACCGCGTCGCCCGACCGCTCAGGACCCGGCCTGCGGGTTGGTGCACACGATCTCGTCGGCGGCGTCGTAGGTCGTGGTGAAGTCGTCCCGGCCGACCTCCTCGCCCCCGCTGCGCAGGATCCTGGTGTTGCGGATGGTGAAGCCGTCGGCCGGGGCCTGCGGCACGCAGTCCGCGCGGTCGTCCACGCGCCGCTCGCCCGTCGTGACGTCCCGGCGGGCGCCGTCGACGGTCTCCACGGTGTACTGCCGGTCACCCAGCAGCACCATGACGATGTCGTCGCCGCTGATCCAGGTCTGCACCACGACGGGGGTGTCGGTGTCGTTGGTCCAGACGTTGTCGATGGACGGGATGGCCAGGGTCGCCTCCCGACCCGCCGGGTAGCGGGAGATGTAGAACGAGTGCGGCGTATGGGCGTCCAGCTGCACCCCGGCGAACCAGCTCGCGTTGAAGACGACGGTGGAGATCTGGGAGAGCCCCCCGCCCATGCCCATGACGAGCCGCCCGTCGACGATGACGGGGGCCTCGACATACCCGTTGGCCGCCGTGATGTCGCCGAGAGCGGCACCCAGGCTGAACTGCTCGCCCGGCATCACGACGGTGCCGTTGACGTTGGCGACCCCCGCGCGCAGGTTGGCGGTGCGGGCCTCGTTGCTCGCCCCGGTCGGGAAGGTCGAGGAGAAGGAGGCCATCTCGCTGAAGCTCCAGTCCTCCGACACCGAGGTGGGGATCTCGGGCTCGATCGTCTCGACGTCCGCGTTGATCGTGCGGGCATCACCCTGGGCCGGGAGCGCCTCGCGCACGGCATCGACGAGCCCGTCCTCGGCGAGGGCGTAGCCGACCCGGGAGCCGACGACCTCCACGTCGGAGCCCGCGAGCCGCACCGTGGCGTCCCGCGGTCCGCGCTCCAGGCGACCCAGGTCCTGGCGGATGCGGGCGAGCGTGGCCTCCTCGTCGATGCCGAGGGTGAGATCCCCTCCGTCCTGCTGGACCCGCAGCAGCTGCAGCAGGTCGCGACGGGCCAGCTCGGCCCGTGCCGTCTCCTCGTCGTCACCCTCTCCCCTGCTGGCGCGCACCACGACCGGGGCGTCCAGGGCCGGGTCGAGGTCCTCCTCGGTGAACCGGTCGATCTCCTGCGCCGTGAGCTCGGGGCGCTGGCCGGTGGCGACCGCGGCGACCTCGCGCTCGTCCCCGCTCTCGTCGTCCCAGACCTGCTGCTCCCAGGCCTGCCCCACCTCCTCCGCCGTGCCCTCGACGTCCAGGGTGCGGCCGTCGCGGGCGTCCGTGACCTGCAGGCCGTCGGCGGACAGGCTGATCTCGCCCTCGACCGGAGTGCTGTCGTAGTCCTCCGCGAACCGGCCCAGCTCGGCCTCGAGGGCCTCGCGGTCCACGGCGCCGTAGAGCGGCAGGTCCCGGTCGGCACCGGCCACGTGGTCCCAGATGCGGACCGGGTTGAAGGACAGGCCCGTGACCCCGCGCAGGGTCCGGTCCAGGTCCAGCGTCAGGCCCGCCTCCTGCGGCACCAGGTCGAGCTCCACGGGCTGCCCCGGCTCACCCTCGGCACCGTCGGCCTCCACCTCCAGCAGCAGCGGCTCGGTGGCGCGGTCCCCCAGCTCCCGCTCGAGCTCCGCCCGAGCCTCCGCCTCGGTGAGGGAGCCGATGTCCACCCCGGCCACGCTGACCCCCGATGCCGGTCGGTCCTTGAAGTAGAACGCCGCGCCGACGTAGATCACCGCGAGCACCAGCAGCGCCGCCGCCAGGCGGCCTACGACGGCCCACCAGCCGCGGCCCTCGCTCTCCTCCCGCAGACCGGGTCGGTCGGTGGCGTCAGCCATCAGCTCTCCGTCTCCTCGTGATGCCGCCCGGACACGGTGCCGGGTCGCGGTGCGGGCGCGCCGACCCGGCGCGGCACCGGCTACCGCAGCTCTCCCAGCCGTCCACGGTAATGCACCAGCGCCCCGGTGTCGGTGGGGCGCGCCTCGAGCCCGAGCACCTCGCCCAGCACCAGGTGGTGGTCCCCCGCCTCCCGCACGTCGACGGTCCGGCACTCGAAGGTCGCCAGCGCGTCGTCCACGAGCGCCGTGCCGGTCGCCGCCCCGTGGTGGTGAGGCACCCGACCGAGCTGGTCGTGCAGCGGACGCCCGACCTCCCCCAGCCACTGCGCCACCCACCGCTGGCGCGAGGAGAGGACGCTGACCCCGAGCGGCGAGCCGTCCTCGACCGCCTCGAGCACCCGCGCCTCGGGGTGCAGGCTCACCAGGAGGAGCACCGGGTCCAGCGACACGCTCGTCAGGGAGTCCACGGTGAGCGCCACGTCGTGACCGCGCAGCCGGGCGGTGACCACCGCCACCCCGCTGGCGAAGCGACCCATCGCCAGGCGGTAGACCGCCGGGTCGACCGGATCCGGCTGGGCCGCGGTCACGACGGCACCCCCTGCACCTCGGCGAGCCGGTCGCGGGCCTGCGGCCAGCGGGCGTAGGACTCGCGCCCGGGGAGCGGGCCGCGACGTCGTTGGACAGGGTGTACCACCCCTCGTGCAGCGTCACCTGGGTCGGGTGCTCCCGCAGGGCCTCCCGCTGTCGGCTCAGCGCACCGGCGTCCACGACGGCGTGCGTGACCGCCGCGTCCTCGACGACGGACGGGGGGTAGGGCTCGTCCGGCCCGGGGACCGTGGCGAGGCCCCCGGCCGGGCTGCGTGCCCCCTCGGGGACGTGCTCGGCCAGCCACCGGCGGTCCTGGGCCGCCCAGCTCGCGGGCGTGAGGACGACGAACAGCCGGGGCGCCGGCTCGGACGCGCCCAGCAGCTCGACCGCACGGACGGTGACACGGTGGGCCTGGACGTGGTCCGGGTGACCGTAACCGCCCCAGGGGTCGTAGGTGAGCACCACGTCCGGCCGCAGCGGGCCGAGCTGCGCCGCGAGGGACCGGGCCGCGACCTCCACGTCGGCACCGGCGAAGGCCCGCGGGTGCTCCGCGGCGGCCGAGCCCGCCATGCCGCTGTCGCGCCAGCGCGGCCGCTCGCCGCCGAGGAACTGGTGCCGCACGCCGAGGGCCCGCATGGCGCGGTCCAGCTCACCCCTGCGGTGCTCGCCCAGACCCTCGCCGCCCTCCAGGTGGGCGAGCGCAGGGGTGATGACCTCACCCTCTTCCCCGAGGGTGCAGGTGATGACGTGGACGTCGTCGCCGGCCTCCACGTGGTGCGCCAGCGTGAGCCCGGTGGTCAGGGTCTCGTCGTCCGGGTGGGCATGCACGGCGACCAGGCGCAGCGGCCGGTCCGTCGGCATCCCCGCACGCAGGTCCGGGCGCCGTCCACGGCTCAGCCCCGCGACCGGGCGGCCTTCGCCCGCTGGTTGGCGTCGAGGATGACCTTGCGCACCCGCACGGCCTCCGGCGTCACCTCCACGCACTCGTCCTCGCGGCAGAACTCCAGCGACTGCTCCAGCGAGAGCACGCGCGGCGGGACGAGCCGCTCCAGGACGTCGGCCCCGGCGGACCGCACGTTGGTCAGCTTGCGCTCCTTGGTGATGTTGACGTCCATGTCGTCGGCGCGCGAGTTCTCCCCGACGATCATGCCCTCGTAGACCTCGGTGGTCGGCTCCAGGAACATCGTCCCGCGCTCCTGCAGGTTGAACATCGCGTAGGACGTCGCCACACCGGACCGGTCGGAGACCAGGGACCCGGACTGGCGGGTGCGGATGTCGCCGAACCAGGGGGCATACCCGTCGAAGACGTGGTGGGCGATGCCCGTCCCCCGCGTCTCGGTGAGGAACTCGGTGCGGAAGCCGATGAGTCCGCGGGAGGGCACGACGTACTCCATCCGGATCCACCCGGTCCCGTGGTTGGTCATCTGCTCCATCCGACCCTTGCGGGCCGCCATGAGCTGGGTAATCGTCCCCAGGTGCTCCTCCGGGGTGTCGATCGTCAGCCGCTCCACCGGCTCCTGCAGCTTCCCGTCGACCTCGCGGGTCACGACCTGCGGCTTGCCGACGGTGAGCTCGTAGCCCTCGCGGCGCATCTGCTCGACGAGGATCGCCAGCGCCAGCTCCCCGCGGCCCTGGACCTCCCACGCGTCGGGGCGCTCGGTGGGCAGCACCCGCAGCGAGACGTTGCCGACGAGCTCCTTGTCGAGCCGGTCCTTGACGAGGCGCGCGGTGACCTTGCCGCCCTTGACCCGGCCCGCGAGCGGGCTGGTGTTGGTGCCGATCGTCATCGAGATGGCCGGCTCGTCCACCGTGATGAGCGGCAGCGGCACCGGGTCGGTCGGGTCGGCGAGGGTCTCGCCGATGGTGATGTCCGGTATGCCGGCGATGGCGATGATGTCACCCGGCCCCGCCTGCTCGGCCGGCTTGCGCTCCAGCGCCTCGGTGAGCAGCAGCTCGGTGATCTTCACCGGCGTCACCGAGCCGTCGCGGCGGCACCAGGCGACCTGCTGACCCTTGCGGATCTCGCCCTCGTGGACGCGGCACAGCGCCAGCCGGCCGAGGAAAGGGCTGGAGTCGAGGTTGGTCACGTGCGCCTGCAGCGGCGCGCCCGGCGTGTAGGTCGGTGCCGGGACCGTCTCCAGGATGGTCGCGAAGAGCGGCTCGAGGTCGGGGCTGTCGGGCAGCTCGCCGTCGACGGGCGCCTCGAGGCTCGCCCGCCCGGCCTTGGCCGAGGCGTAGACGACCGGGAAGTCCAGGGCGGCCTCGACCTGGGCCGGGTCGTGCTCGTCGAGCAGGTCCATGAAGAGGGCGTAGACCTCGTCCACGACGTCGCTGATGCGACTGTCCGGGCGGTCCACCTTGTTGATGCACAGCACCACGGGCAGGTGCGCGGCGAGCGCCTTGCGCAGCACGAAGCGGGTCTGGGGCAGGGGGCCCTCCGAGGCGTCCACCAGCAGCACGACGCCGTCGACCATCGACAGCCCGCGCTCGACCTCGCCGCCGAAGTCGGCGTGCCCGGGGGTGTCGATGATGTTGATCGTCATCCCGCCCTCGGGGGCCGAGGCGCCGGCGTAGCGGATGGCCGTGTTCTTGGCCAGGATCGTGATGCCCTTCTCGCGCTCGAGGTCGCCGGAGTCCATGACCCGCTCCACGTCGGAGGCGTCCCCCCGGTGGTCGGCGAAGGCCCCGCCCTGGGTCAGCATGGCGTCGACCAGCGTCGTCTTGCCGTGGTCGACGTGCGCCACGATGGCGACGTTGCGGATGTCTGCGCGCAGCGCGGAGGGCAGGCCGGAGGAGGGGTCACCGTGGGGCATGGCGCCAGTGTCTCACCCGGCCGGGGGCCCAGAGAACCACACGCGCGCCCCTCAGCGGTGCAGCAGCGGCTCGAGGTGACGGACGACCGGCAGGTCGTGCTCGAGCCAGGGGACCTGCCACAGCTCGTGCGCGCGCAGCCAGCGCAGCTCGTCGTGGTCCTCGAGCGGGAGCGGGGCTGCCCCGCCGGGCTCGGCGACCGCCCACCAGAGCCACATCTGCCAGGGGTCGGACAGCGGCCACGCCCCACCGACCCGCTCCCCGAGCCGCACCCGCACGCCCAGCTCCTCGTGGGCCTCCCGCACCGCGGCGTCCGCCGGGTCCTCGCCCGCCTCCACCTTGCCGCCCGGGAACTCCCACCCGCCGGCCAGCCGCGGCGGGGCGCTGCGGCGACCGGCGAGCACCTCCGTCGGCCGGTCCAGGTCGTCGCAGAGGGCGATCGCGGCGATGACGGGCATACCCCCATCCTGGCAGGCTGCAGTTGCCGTAGGGGCAGGTCACGGTCCCGTCACGAAGCGCCCGGCACCCTTGGCAACCGGCCCCCGGTGTGGTCTCCTCACCGGTTAGACCGGGTCAACCCATGCCCGGGCATCACCTGACGTAGGAGGCACGATGAAGAACCGCAGGGTCGCGATCGCCGCGACCAGTGCAGCTCTGGCCCTCGTCCTGAGCTCGTGCGCGGAGTCCGAGCGCGACTCGGGCTCGGACGCGGGCGGAGACGAGCAGGGCTCCGGATCGTCGGAGGAGGCCGGCGGCGCCGAGACCTCCGACGCGACGTTCGTCTTCGGCGCGGCGGGCGCCCCGGCCACCTTCGACCCGTTCTACGCCAGCGACGGCGAGACCTTCCGGGTCACCCGCCAGATCTACCAGAACCTCATCGGCATCGAGCCCGGCGGCACCGAGGGCGTGCCCGAGCTGGCCACCAGCTGGGAGAGCGAGGACGGCCTCACCTGGACCTTCGAGCTGCAGGAGGGCGTGACCTTCCACGACGGCACGGACTTCAACGCCGAGGCCGTCTGCGCCAACTTCGAGCGCTGGGCCGACCAGAACGAGACCGGCCAGCTCCCGGCCGCGGCCTACTACTACGGCAACGACTTCGGCTTCGGGGACGACAGCCTCTACGAGTCGTGCGAGGCCACCGACGAGCTCACCGCCACGGTGGTCGTCAGCCGCGTGACCGGCAAGTTCCCGATGGTGCTCTCGCAGTCCTCCTACGCCATCCAGTCGCCCACCGCGATGGAGGAGTACGACGCCAACGGCATCACCGCCGAGGGCGACGCGCTCGTCTTCCCGGAGTACGCCCAGGAGCACCCGACCGGGACCGGGCCCTTCACCTTCGAGTCCTACGACAACGCCGGCGGCACCGTGACGCTCGCCCGCAACGAGGACTTCTGGGGCGAGACCGCCGGGGTCGCCACCCTCGTCTTCAACATCATCCCGGACGAGAACGCCCGCCGGCAGGAGCTCGAGGCCGGCACCATCAACGGTTACGACCTGCCCAACCCGGTCGACTGGCAGGCGCTCGAGGAGGCCGGTCAGCAGGTCCTCATCCGTGACCCGTTCAACGTGCTCTACCTGGCGCTGAACCCGGTCGCCGACGAGCAGCTCAAGGACCCGCTGGTGCGGCAGGCGCTCTACCACGCCATCAATCGCGAGCAGCTGGTCGCCAGCCAGCTCCCGGAGGGCGCCTCGGTGGCCACCCAGTTCATGCCGGACACGGTGAGCGGCTGGAACGGCGACATCGCCCCCTACGAGTACGACGTGGAGCGCGCGCAGGAGCTGCTCGAGGAGGCCGGCGCGTCCGACCTCACGATCGAGCTGTGGTACCCCTCGGAGGTGACCCGGCCCTACATGCCGGACCCGCAGCGCGTCTTCGACGCGGTCCGCACCGACTGGGAGGCCGCGGGCATCACCGTCGAGCCGGTCACCAAGCCGTGGAACGGTGGCTACATCGACGACACGACGAGCTCGCGGGCGCCCGCCTACTTCCTGGGCTGGACCGGTGACCTCAACTCGGCGGACAACTTCCTGTGCGCCTTCTTCTGCGGTGACGACAACCAGTTCGGGACCAGCGCCTACGACTGGAACTCCGACCTGCAGGAGCAGCTCAAGGCCGCCGACGCCGAGGCCGACGAGGCGACGCGCGAGCAGCTCTACACCGAGCTCAACGCCAACATCATGAGCGAGGACTGGCTGCCCGGCCTGCCGCTGTCGCACAGCCCGCCCGCGATCGTGGTCGGCCCGAACGTCGAGGGCCTGGTCCCCAGCCCGCTCACGGCTGAGGACTTCTCGACCATCACGCTGAGCGAGTGACGCAGGCGCTGCAGCGATGACACGCGTGGCGGGTCGGACCCTTGGGGTACGGCCCGCCACGCGTCTAGTCTCGTCGCCGGACGACACCGACACCTGTCCCTGAGACCCCTGCCGCCGACCGGACGGCACGCACAGAAGCGGAGCAGCCACCGTGCTCAGATTCATCGTCCGCCGGATGCTGCAGGCGGTGCTCGCGCTCTTCGTGCTCAGCGTGCTGCTCTTCGCCTGGCTGCGCTCGCTCCCGGGCGGCGTCGTCAGCGCGCTGCTCGGCGAGCGCGGGACGCCGGAGTCGGCCGCGGCCCTGCGTGCCGCGCTCGGACTGGACCAACCCCTCCCCGTGCAGTACTGGCGCTTCCTGGAGCGCGCGGTGCAGGGAGACTTCGGCATCTCGAACGGCGTCTACCGAGGTCAGCCGGCCCTGGACGTCTTCACCCAGCGATTCCCCGCCACCATCGAGCTCAGCATCTTCGCGATGGTGCTCGCGCTGACCTTCGCGATCCCGCTGGGCTACCTCGCGGCGCGACGCCGCGGGGGTGTCTTCGACACCGGCAGCATCATCTTCTCCCTGGTCGGCGTGGCCGTCCCCGTCTTCTTCCTGGCCTACGTGCTGAAGTACATCTTCGCCGTCCAGCTGGGCTGGCTGCCTCCCTCGGGCCGGCAGGACGTCACGATCAACGCCACGCACATCACGAACTTCTACGTCCTCGACGGTCTGCTGACCCGGGAGTGGGACGCCGCGTGGGACGCCTTCAAGCACCTCATCCTGCCCGGCATCGCGCTGAGCTCGATCCCCTTCGCGATCATCTTCCGCATCACCCGGGCAGCCGTCATCGACGTCATGGACGAGGACTACGTCCGCACCGCCCGCGCCAAGGGGCTCCGGCGGCAGACCATCCGGGCCCGGCACATCATGCGCAACGCCCTGATCCCGGTCGTCACGATCATCGGCCTGCAGATCGGCGCGCTGCTGGCGGGCGCGGTCCTCACCGAGAAGGTCTTCGCCTTCACCGGCATCGGTCAGGCCCTCGCCCTGGGCTTCGAGCTGCGGGACTACCCCGTGCTGCAGGTGCTCATCATGATGGCCGCCCTGATCTACATCATCGTCAACCTCATCGTCGACGTGACCTACGCCATCATCGACCCGCGCGTGCGGACCTGACGAGGAGCATCCTGTGACCGACACGCACGACACCTCCCCCACCGCGGCACGCGACGACGACACCGCGCAGCGCCCCTCGCACCGGTCCGCGCTCGGTGCGCTCGGCGACCGGAAGAAGGAGCGCATCGACGCGCTGGCCGAGGCCGGCACCCTCTCCGCGGGCGAGGGTGTCAGCCTGTGGCAGAGCGCGTGGCGCCGGCTGCGGCGCGACCCGGTCTTCCTCGTCGGGCTCGCCATCGTCACCGTCTTCGTCATCATCGCGGCGATCGCCCCCTGCTCGCGCCGCACGACCCGCGGCCCGGCTGCTCATCTCCCAGGTCACGCCGGCGACGCCCATCCCCCCGGCCCAGGAGGGCTTCCCGCTGGGGGCCGACAACGCCGGGCGCGACACCCTCTCCCGGCTCCTCGTCGGCGCCCGGCAGACCCTCATCGTCGGCGTCATGGCCACCCTCGGCGGGCTGCTCGGCGGCATGACCCTCGGCACGATCGCCGGTGGCATCGGCGGGTGGGCGGACAGCGTGGTGATGCGCATCGTCGACGTGATGCTGTCGATCCCCTCGCTGCTCATGGCCTTCTCGATCGCGGCGCTCTTCGCCCGGCCGAGCCAGTGGACGGTCATCGCCGCCATCGCGATCATCCAGGTGCCGATCTTCGCGCGGTTGCTGCGCGGGTCGATGATCTCGCAGCGGCACAGCGACCACGTGCTGGCGGCGCGGGCGCTCGGGGTGCGGCCCGCGGCCATCGTCTTCCGGCACATGCTGCCCAACTCGCTCGGGCCGGTCATCGTCCAGGGCACCCTCGTCCTCGCGGTCTCGATCATCGACGCGGCGGCGCTGTCCTTCCTCGGCCTCGGCAGCCAGGACGACTCGGTGCCCGAGTGGGGACAGATGCTGGGCAGGGCACAGGTCTTCTTCAACTCCTACCCGCACGTCGCGGTCTACCCGGCGGTGTGCATCATCGTCGTCGCGCTCGGCTTCACCCTCATGGGCGAGTCGTTGCGGGAGGCCCTCGACCCGAAGTCCCGGCGCTGAGGAGGCCGACGATGACGCATACCGCGACCACCACGACCACGAACGGCCCCGGCTCCGGGGAGCCGCTGCTCAGCGTCGACGAGCTGTCGGTGACCTTCGGCAGGGGTCGACGGGCCTTCACCGCCGTCGACCACGTGAGCTTCGACGTCCGGCCCGGCCAGACCGTCGGGCTCGTCGGCGAGTCCGGCTGCGGCAAGTCGGTGACCTCGCTGGCGATCATGGGGCTGCTGCCCGCACGCGGCAACACCGTCACCGGAGAGGTCCGATTCGACGGACAGGACCTGCTGACGCTGAGCCAGGAGCAGCTACGCGAGCGGCGGGGCAGCGAGCTGGCGATGATCTTCCAGGACCCGCTGTCCTCGCTCAACCCGGTCGTGCCGCTCGGGACGCAGGTGGCCGAGGTGCTCCAGGCGCACCAGGGCATGAAGCCCGGGCCTGCCGGCCGCCGGGCCACCGAGCTGCTGGACAAGGTCGGCATCCCCGACCCGACCCGGCGGCTCAAGGAGTACCCGCACCAGCTCTCGGGCGGGATGCGGCAGCGTGCCCTCATCGCCATGGCGCTGGCCTGCGAGCCGCGTCTGCTCATCGCGGACGAGCCCACCACCGCTCTGGACGTGACCATCCAGGCCCAGATCCTGGCGCTGCTGCGCGAGCTCGTGACCGAGTCCGGCACCGCGCTCATCATGATCACCCACGACCTCGGGGTGGTGGCCGGCCTGTGCGACCAGGTCAACGTCCTCTACGGCGGCAAGGTCGTCGAGCGGGCCGAGCGGCACGACCTCTTCGCCCGGCCCCGGCACCCCTACACCGGTGGCCTCCTGGCCTCCATCCCCCGGCTCACCGAGGAGCGCGGCCGCCGGCTCAACCCGGTGCCCGGGTCGGTCGCCGACAACATCCCGTGGGAGGGCGGGTGCGCCTTCGCACCCCGCTGCTCCTCCGAGGTCGAGGCCTGCCGGAGCACCACGCCGGACCTGGTGCCGGACCGGGACGGGCTCGGGCCGGACCGGCTGCTGCGCTGCCACCACCCGTTGGAGGAGAACCCGTTGGACGACATCCCCACCCACGGCCGGGAGGACGCCCATCCCGACCACCCGCAGGAGGGCACGGCATGAGCACCGCCACCCGGGAGGAGACCGGCGGCAGGTCGGAGTCCGCGCCGGACCTGCTCGTCGACGTCCGCGGGCTCAAGGTGCACTTCCCGATCAAGAAGGGCGTCATCATCGACCGCACGGTCGGCCACGTCTACGCGGTGGACGGCATGGACGTCCAGATCCGGCGCGGCGAGACCTACGGCCTGGTCGGCGAGTCCGGCTGCGGCAAGTCGACGTTCGGCCGGGCGGTGCTGCAGCTCGAGCCCATCACCGAGGGCGAGGTCCACTTCGACGGGGTCGACCTGTCCACCCTCAAGGGCGAGAAGCTGCGCGGTCAGCGGCGGCACATGCAGATGGTCTTCCAGGACCCGCTCGGCAGCCTGGACCCGCGACAGACCGTGGAGCAGCTGCTCCTGGAGGGGATGCGCGCCCACGGCATGGCCAAGGACGGCAAGGCCGCCCGGCAGCGACTGTCCGAGCTGCTGACCGCTGTCGGCCTGCCCGCAGCCGCCCTCTCGAAGTACCCGCACGAGTTCTCCGGGGGCCAGCGCCAGCGGGTCGGCATCGCCCGGGCGCTGTCGGTCGACCCGCAGCTCATCGTCGCCGACGAGCCGGTGAGCGCCCTGGACGTCTCGGTGCAGGCCCAGGTCATCAACCTGCTCGGTGACCTGCAGGAGGAGTTCGGGCTGACCTACCTGGTCATCGCGCACGACCTGGCGGTGGTCCGCCACATCAGCGACCGGATCGGGGTGATGTACCTCGGGTCCTTGGTCGAGGAGGCGGACGCGCAGGACCTCTACGACAGCCCCTTGCACCCCTATACCCGCGCGCTGCTCTCGGCCGTGCCCGTCCCCGACCCCACGGTCGAGGACACCCGTGAGCAGATCCTGCTCGTGGGCGACCTGCCCTCCCCCGCCAACCCGCCGGCCGGCTGCCGGTTCCACACCCGTTGCCCCTGGCGCCAGGAGACCCGCTGCGACGACGAGCGTCCGCAGCTGCGCGAGGTGCAGATCGAGGGAGTCCCCGGCACCCACCGGGTGGCCTGCCACTACGCCGAGCAGATCGCCTCCGGAGAGCTCCCCCGGCATACCGTCGACGCCGCCCAGGATGGCGAGGACCAGCCCCACTGGGCCGGGCCGGAGGAGGACGAGGACGTCAGCAGCGCCGGCTTCGCGGCCCGCGACATGCCGGACACCGGCGGCTGATCCGCTACCGCCGGGGCTAGCCTGAGGCCCATGAGACCAGCGAGCGCACGGGTGCTCGTCGTCCAGCACGAGGACAAGGCGCCCCCCGGCCTGCTCCTGCCCTGGCTGGAGCGTGCGGGGTTGACCTGCGAGGTGCTCCCCGCGCACGAGGGGTATGCCCTCCCCGCGACCCTGACCGAGCACGTCGCGCTCGTCGTCCTCGGCGGCTCCATGTCCGCGACCGACGACCGCGAGCACCGCTGGCTGCTGCCGACCCGGGCCCTGATCACCTCTGTCGTCGCCGGCGGTATGCCCTTCCTCGGCATCTGCCTGGGGCACCAGCTCGCGACGGTGGCGCTCGGCGGGGAGGTGGCGGCCCACCCGCAGGGGCGCACGCGGGGCCTGCTGCCCTGGTCGCCCACCCCGGCCGGGCGGACCGACCCGCTCACCCACGTGCTCGACGAGCGGGACGAGCTGCTGCACTGGAACGGCGACGTCGCGACGGTGCTGCCCAGGTCAGCCGAGGTCCTCGCCCGGGCTCCCGACGGCACGGTCCAGGCGGTGCGCCTCGGTGCCCGCGCCTGGGGGGTGCAGTTCCATCCCGAGGTCGACGCCGACATCGTCCTCGGATGGACGGAGGGACAGCAGCACGAGGCGGAGGTCGCCGCCCTGCACGAGCTGCGCTCCCGGCAGGACGAGCTCCACCCGGCGTGGGAGCGGCTGCTGCGTCGCTTCGGCGAGCTCGCGAGCGCCCCCGCGGCGCTGCCGGCCTGACGTCGGCGTCACGGGTGGTGAGGACCACCCCGTGCCCGGCGTGGGAAGATGACGTCACGAGACGAGGGGCCCGCGCCGTCAGGAGACCGCCATGAGCGACGCAGCGATCTTCATCGCCGCCACCTTCGTCGCCGGGCTGCTCGCGACGACCATGCGGCTGCCGGCGCTCCTCGGCTTCCTGCTCGCCGCTTCGCCCTCAACTGGCTGGGTGTCGACGAGCTGCCCTACCTCGACTTCATCGCCGACCTCGGCGTCACGCTCCTGCTCTTCGGCATCGGGCTCAAGCTCAACGTCCGCAGCCTGCTGTCCCGGGAGGTGTGGGTCACCACGGTCGGCCACATGGCGCTGTCGGTCGCCGTGGGGACGACCTTCCTGTGGTTGGTCGGCCTCCTCGGCTACCCCCTCCTGCGCGGCCTCGACCTCCAGACCCTGGCGCTGGTGGCCTTCGCGCTCTCCTTCTCCTCGACCGTCTTCGTGGTCAAGGTGCTGGAGGAGCACGCCGAGCTGCAGTCGTTCTACGGCCGGGTCGCGATCGGCATCCTGGTCATGCAGGACCTGGCCGCGGTGATCTTCATGACCATCTCGGGTGGCCGGATCCCCAGCATCTGGGCGATCCCGGTCGTCCTCGCCCTGGTGCCGGTGACCTGGCTCGGTCGCTGGTTGTGGGACCGCATCCCGCACGGCGAGATGCAGGCGCTCTTCGGGCTGGCGATGGCGCTGGGCCCCGGTTACGCCGCGTTCGATGCGGTCGGCCTCAAGGGCGACCTCGGCGCGCTCGTCGTGGGCATGCTGCTCGCCGGGCACAAGGCGGCCAGCGACCTGTCGCACTCGCTCTTCCTGCTCAAGGACCTGCTCCTCATCGGCTTCTTCGTCTCGATCGGCTTCATCGGGATGCCCACGACCTCCTCGGCGGTCCTGGGGATGCTGCTGCTGCTCCTGCTGCCGGCCCAGATCGGGCTCTACGTCTTCCTCCTCGACCGGCAGAAGCTGCGACGCCGCACCTCGGTGAAGGCCGGTCTCCTGCTCGGCAACTACTCCGAGTTCGGACTGATCGTCACCTCGGTGGCGGTGTCCGGCGCGATGCTGGACGAGGAGTGGCTGGTCGTGATGTCGGTCGCGGTCGCGACCAGCTTCGTCGCGGCCACCCTCATCAACGAGAAGTCGGACACGATCCTGCGCTGGGCCCGTTCGGTCATGCCCATGCACCCCTCGAACGACGTGCACCCGCACGAGCTGCCGATCTCCTTCGGCGACGCGCGGGCGGTCATCATGGGCATGGGACGCATCGGTCGCAGCGCCTACACCGAGCTGTCCGAGGTCTACGGCCTGGACGTCCTCGGGGTCGAGAACCTCCCCAGCCGGGTGGGGAAGCTGCGCGAGCAGGGTATGCGCATCGTCGAGGCCGACGCCGCCGACGGCGACTTCTGGGGCCGGTTGGAGTCGACCCGGCAGGTTGAGATCGTCGTCCTCGCCATGCCCTTCCACGGCGCCAACAAGGTCGCGCTGCAGCAGCTCACCGAGAGCGACTACGACGGGGTCATCGCTGCCGTGGCGCAGTACGACGACGAGGTGGGTGACCTGGAGGCCCGGGGCGCCGACGTGGTCGTCAACCTCTACGAGGGCGCGGGCGCCACGATCGCCGAGCGGGCCGCGGAGGCGACGACCGGCGGGCTGTGAGCCCGGAGCGTCACGGCGCGCGGGACACGATGACCGGGCAGGGGGCGCTGCGCATGAGCCGCTGGCTGACCGACCCCAGCAGGCGTCCACGGATGCTGCCGCGGCCACGGCTGCCGAGGACCAGGGCGTCCCACCCCTGCGCGGCCCCCAGTAGTGTCGGCACGACCGGGCCGCGACGGACCTCCCACTCGACCGGCACGTCGGGGTAGGCCTCGACCGCCGGCTGCAGCACCCGCACGACGGTCTCCGCGTGGCGCCGCTCCACGGCCTGCCACTCCGGGCTGCCCGGCTCGGTGACGACATACCCGTCGACCACCTCGAGGAACCAGGTGGTGAGGGCGGTGACCGACGATCCCGTGAGCTCGGCCAGCGCGAGCGCGGCGCGGGCCGCCCGGGCGCTGTCGTCGCTCCCGTCCACCCCCAGCCCGACGACCCCGTGGTCGAGCCGGTCGACGTCGACGCCGGCGTTGACGACGGCCACCGGGCGACGGGCGTGGGCCGCCACGCCGAGCGAGGTGCTGCCGAGGAGGAACTCCTCGACCGCGCTGCGGGCCCCGGTGCCGACGACGAGGAGCGCGGCGTCGTCCTGGTGCGCGAGCAGGGCCGCGGCCGGTGAGCCGCGGGAGACGTCCGTGCGGGCGACGATGCCGAGCCGCTCGGCGAGCCCGGCGACGTGCTGCTCCAGCTCGGCGACCAACTCCTCCTCGGCCTCCAGCACCGAGGTCACCGCCACCGCCTCCCCACCGGCCATCCGGGCCGCGAGCGCCTCCGGCTCGCTCGCGTGGACCACGACCAGCCCCGCCCCGGTGCGCCGCGCGGTGCGCGCGGCCCACTCCAGCGCGGCGTCGTCCATCCCGGTCCCGGCCACACCCACGACGACCGGGTGCTCGAGTCGTGCTGCCACCGCGCTCACCTCCACGGGTCCTGCGACGAGTGGCTCCAGCCTACCGCCACCGCGCCCGTAGACTCAGGCCCTGAACGTCCCGACCGCACCTGACCAGGGAGAGGCATGTCCACGATCATCTACACCCGCACCGACGAGGCCCCGCTGTTGGCGACGTACTCGCTCAAGCCGATCATCGAGGCCTTCGCCGGGGCGGCGGGGATCGAGGTGGAGACGCGTGACATCTCGCTCGCCGGTCGCATCCTGGCGCAGTTCGCCGACCGGTTGCCGGCGGACCAGCAGGTGGGCGACGCCCTCGCCGAGCTGGGCGAGCTGGCCACCACCCCGGACGCCAACATCATCAAGCTGCCCAACATCTCCGCCTCGGTGCCGCAGCTCAAGGCGGCCGTCGCCGAGCTCCAGGCCCAGGGTTACGACCTGCCCGACTACGCCGAGTCGCCCAGCACCGACGAGGAGCGCGACGCCCGCGCACGTTACGACAGGGTCAAGGGCTCGGCCGTCAACCCGGTGCTGCGCGAGGGCAACTCCGACCGCCGCGCCCCCGAGGCGGTCAAGATGTATGCCCGCGCCTACCCGCACTCCATGGGGGCCTGGAGCAGCGACTCGCGCACCCGCGTCGCCACGATGGAGGCCGGCGACTTCCGCCACAACGAGGACTCGGTGGTCCTCGACGCCGAGGACACCCTGAGCATCCGGCACGTGGCCGGCGACGGCACGACGACGGTCCTCAAGGAGTCGGTGCCGGTGCTCGCCGGCGAGGTCGTCGACGCCACCTTCATGTCGGCCAGCGCGCTCGAGGAGTTTCTCGCCGCGACCGTCGAGGAGGCTGCCGCCGACGACGTGCTGTGGTCGCTGCACCTCAAGGCCACGATGATGAAGGTCTCGGACCCGATCGTCTTCGGGCACGCGGTCCGCGTCTTCTTCGCCGACGTCTTCGACCGCCACGGCGAGGCGCTCGCCGCGGCGGGGCTGTCGCCGAACGACGGGCTGGGCGGCATCCTGTCGGGCCTGGACGCCCTGGGCGAGCAGGCCGCCGAGGTGCGCGAGGAGATCGAGGCCCGGCTGGCCGAGCTGCCCCGCCTGTCGATGGTCAACTCCCGCAAGGGCATCACCAACCTGCACGTCCCCAGCGACGTCATCATCGACGCCTCCATGCCGGCGATGATTCGCAACGGGGGCCAGCTGTGGGGGCCCTCCGACGAGACGGCCGACACCCTCGCCGTCATCCCCGACTCCTCCTACGCCGGCGTCTACCAGGCGGTCATCGAGGACTGCAAGGAGCACGGGGCCTACGACCCGACGACCATGGGCTCGGTGCCCAACGTCGGCCTCATGGCCAAGAAGGCGCAGGAGTACGGCTCGCACGACAAGACCTTCGAGATCCCGTCCGACGGTGCCGTCGAGGTGGTCGACGGCAGCGGCGAGGTGCTGCTGCGGCACGAGGTGAGCGCCGGTGACATCTGGCGCGCCTGCCAGACCAAGGACGAGCCGATCCGCGACTGGGTCCGGCTCGCGGTGAGCCGGGCCCGTGCGACCGGGGACCCGGCGGTCTTCTGGCTGGACGAGGAGCGGGCGCACGACCGCAACCTCATCGCCAAGGTGCAGGCATACCTGGCCGAGGAGGACACCGACGGCCTGGACCTGCGCATCCTCTCCCCCGTGGACGCGACCACCCTGTCGGTGCAGCGCATCCGCGAGGGCAAGAACACCATCTCGGTCACCGGCAACGTGCTGCGCGACTACCTCACCGACCTCTTCCCCATCCTCGAGGTCGGCACGAGCGCCAAGATGCTGTCCGTCGTGCCGCTGATGAACGGCGGCGGGCTCTTCGAGACCGGTGCCGGCGGCTCGTCCCCCAAGCACGTCCAGCAGCTGCAGGAGGAGAACTACCTGCGCTGGGACAGCCTGGGCGAGTTCCTGGCGCTGGCCGAGTCGCTGCGGCACCTGGCCGAGCGGGACGCAACGCCAAGGCCCGGGTGCTGGGCGACGCGCTGGACGCGGCCACGGGGCGGGTGCTGACCGAGGAGAAGTCGCCGGCCCGCAAGCTGGGCCAGATCGACAACCGCGGGAGCCACTTCTACCTCGCGCTCTACTGGGCGCAGGCGCTCGCCGAGCAGACCGAGGACGCCGAGCTGGCCGAGCGCTTCGCGCCGGTCGCGGCCCAGCTGGGCGAGCAGGAGACCGAGATCGCCGACGAGCTCGTCGCGGTGCAGGGCAGCCCGGTCGACCTCGGCGGCTACTACCAGCCGGACGACGCCAAGGCCTTCGCCGCGATGCGGCCCTCGGCGACCTTCAACGCTGTGATCGACGCCTTGCGTGACTGACGGACCGGGGGTCCGCCGCGACGGGTCCGGCGGACCCCTGCCTCACCTGGGGCTGCTCGCGCTGGTCGCGGTCGGTCTCGTCGCGGTCAACCTTCGGCCCGGCGCCACGTCGGTCGGCCCCGTGCTGGCCGAGCTCGAGGCCGGGATCGGCCTCAGCCCGGCGGCCGCCGGGGTGCTGAGCGCGCTGCCCGGACTCTGCTTCGGGGCGCTCGGCGCACTGGCGGTGCCGCTCTCGCGCCGCCTGGGCCTCACCGGGACCATCCTGCTCGGGCTGGTCGTCGTCGCCGCCGGGCTGCTGCTGCGCGTCCTCACCGGTGGGGCGGTGACCTTCGTGCTGCTCTCCGCGCTCGCGCTGGGTGGGATGGCCGTGGGCAACGTGCTGGTCCCTGCGTGGATCAAGCGGCAACCCGCGGACCGGGTGCGGCTCATGACGGTCTACGGCACCGGGCTGACCGTCGGCGGAGCCTCCGGCGCGGCCCTGGCTGCCCCCGTCGCCGCCGCGGCCGGGAGCGACGGGTGGCGCCCGTCGCTGGGGCTCTGGGGGCTGGCCGCCGTGTCGGCACTGCTGGTCTGGCTCGTGGTCGCCCGCCGCGAGCGCGGCGCCGTGGTGCCGGAGGACGGCGGGGGTGCTGCCGGCCGACTGGTCCGCTCCCCCACGGCGGTCGCGCTGACCGCGATGTTCGGCGTGCAGTCGATGAACGCCTACGTGCAGTTCGGCTGGCTGCCGGAGATCTACCGCGACGCGGGGCTGTCCGCCACCGTCGCCGGGCTGCTCACCGCCATGCTCACGGGCCTGGGCATCGTCGGGGGCCTGGTCATGCCGGCCGTCATCGACCGGTCGCGCACGCTCGCGCCGTGGATGGTCGCCTTCGGGGGCCTCGCCGTGCTGGGGTATGCCGGGCTGTTCCTCGCCCCGGCCACCCTGCCCTGGCTCTGGGCCGGGTTGCTGGGGCTCTCCGGCTGGGCCTTCCCCACCGTCATCGCGCTCATCAACGCCCGCAGCCGCCACCCGCGGGTGACGGCGCGGCTCTCCGGCTTCGTGCAGCCGGTGGGCTACCTCATCGGCGCCTCCGGACCGTTCCTCGTCGGGCTCATCCACGCCTGGACCGGCGACTGGCGCCTGGTGCTGGCCCTGCTCGCGCTCAGCGGCGTGGCGCTCACGCTCACCGGCCTGCGGGTGTCCCGGCCGGTCTTCGTCGACGACGAGATGGCCCCGGCAGACCCCGGAGCGCCCCGGCCTGAGCCCCTGTCCCGCGCTGCGGGAGGCCGTCAGGCTCGCTGCGCCAGCCCCTTGACGTACTCGGCCTGCCCCAGGTGCTTGATCGCGTCCTCGAGCACCGAGAACACCCGCACCCCCACGGTCACCGGCGGGTCGAGGGAGTCGTCGAGCACCCGCTCCATCTCCTGCGCGTCCAGCCCGGCGACGAGGCGGTGCGTGAGCTCGTGGACGGCACGGGCATACCCCACGAGCAGGTCCGGGTCGCTCAGCTCGAACCGGCCGACCTCCGCGGGGTCCTGCCCGTAGCCCATCGCGTCCGGCGGGTAGGGCAGGTCGAGACGCTCGTTCCACCCCTGGTCCCACGCCTGCTCCTTCCCCGAGAACTGGGCGAGCTGGGCGTCCTGCTGCCGGAGCAGGTGCCAGAGCAGCCAGCCCACGGGGTTCGCCTCGTCGTCCGGCCGCCACCGAAGCTGCTCGGGCGACAGCCCGTCGAGCACGGCACCCACCCCCTCCTCCACGCGGGAGAAGCCGTCGGCGAGCAGGTCCTGGAAGGTGTCCATCGGCAGCACGGTAGCCCTGCCCCCTGACAGCAGCCATGCGATCCGCGATGCTGGGGGCATGCAGACCACCACGTTGAACGTCCGGACGGGAGGCGAGGAGGTCGTCCTCGACCTCACCCGTGAGTGCGAGGGCTTCGTGTCGGGACGGGGCGACGGGCTGCTCCACGTCTTCGTCCCGCACGCCACCGCGGGGCTGGCGATCATCGAGACCGGCGCGGGCTCCGACGACGACCTGCTCGCGGCCCTGGGCGACCTGCTGCCGGCCGACGACCGGTGGCGGCACGCGCACGGCGCGCGCGGCCACGGCCGGTCGCACGTCATGCCCGCGGTCGTCCCGCCCTACGCCACCGTCCCCGTCGAGGGCGGGAGGCTGGCGCTCGGCACCTGGCAGAGCATCTGTCTCGTCGACCTCAACGTCGACAACGCCGAGCGGAAGGTCCGGCTGGACTTCCTCGAGGGCTGACCAGGGACGCGCTCGGCGCACCGCGCGGTCACTCGTCCTCGGGGAGGGACAGGTGGACGTCGCTTCGCGAAGACCACCGTGCCGACGTGACGTATCGTTCCGGCACGATCTCACCCCATGGTCTCGATGAGGAGAACGGCACATGCCACCGAGACGACTGCCCTTCATCGTCACGCTCCTGACAGCTGCCGCCCTCGTGACGGGCTGTTCGGACGGGGAGGACTCTGGCACCGAGTCCTCGGCACCGACCGCCGAGGCCGACGCGGCGGTGGACCAGCGTGTGACGGAGGCCGAGCAACGGGCCTCGGAAGCAGAGGCACGCGTCTCCGAGCTCGAGTCCGAGCTCGACACCGCTCGGCAACAGGCGGAGGAGGCCGAAACCCGGGCCGACGACGCGGAGAGCCGGGCCGAGGAGGCGGAGGCTGCCGCGCTCGCCGCGGGTGAGGAGGCCGCTGCCGAGGCCGAGCCGGACACGGGCGACGATGAGACCGACCAGGGTTCGGACGCCTCCGCCCCGGAGGCGAGCAGTCTGACCACCTCCCAGGAGAGTGCTGTCCGATCGGCGCAGGACTACCTTCAGTTCACGGCGTTCTCACGCACCGGCCTCATCGGGCAGCTGGAGTTCGAGGGCTTCTCCACCGAGGACGCCACCTTCGCCGTCGACAGCCTCGACATCGACTACAACGAGCAGGCGGCCGCGGCGGCCGAGTCCTATCTCGACTTCAGTGGCTTCTCGCGGCAGGGACTCATCGACCAGCTGGTCCTCGAGGGCTACACCCAGGAGCAGGCGACCTACGGGGTGGACCAGACCGGCCTCTGACGGCCACCCACCCCACCGGATACCGCGACGACGGGAGGGCGACCCATCGACGACCTGGAACCCTTGCCCGCCGGACCTGCTCCCACCCGCGACGAGCTGCTGATGCTCGAGGGCACGGGATGGGACGGTTCCCTCGACGACCTGCGCCGGGACCCCGTCACCGCGGTGTGACGTCCGCCCGGGCCCGACCCTGACGCCAGCCTGGGGCCTCTGTGGTCGGCCCCCGCTAGGCTGACGCGCCATGCAGCGCCGCCTCCCACGCCCCGCGGTGCTGGGGTATGCCGCCGGCAGCGTAGGCACGGGTGGGTTCAGCACGCTGCCGGGGCTGGTGCTCGCCTACTACCTCACCGACACCCTCGCCGTCCCCGCGCTGCTGGCCACCGTGGTGGTCGTCGTGCCGAAGGTCTGGGACGTGCTCATCGACCCGCTGGTGGGCGCGAGCAGCGATCGCGACGCCGCGACCAGGGCAGGCCGCACGCGCCTCATGCTCCTGGGCGCGCTGACCCTCCCGCTGGGTTTCGTCGGGATGTTCGCCGTCCCGACCGGGCTCGGGCCGGTCGCCGCGGGCGCCTGGGTGCTGGGCTGCTTCGTGCTGGCGACGACGTCCTTCTCCTGCTTCCAGGTGCCCTACATCGCGCTCCCCGCAGACCTCACCGGCGACTACGCCGAGCGGACCCGGGTCATGGCCTGGCGCATCGCCCTCCTCGCCCTGGCGATCCTGCTCGTCGGCGCCGGCGGTCCGGCGCTGCGCGACGCGGCGGGCGGCGGCCACCGCGGCTACCTCGTCATGGCGCTCGGCATCGCCGTGCTGCTGCTCGCCGGCATGCTCGCGACCGTCGCCGGTACCCGGCGGCATCTCTCCTCGACCCGGGCAGCCGGCTCGTCCACCTCAGCGCTCGCGGGCTACCGCGCCGGACTCGCCGCGTGGCGGGAGGTGCGGGCATACCGCACGCTGCTGTCCGTCTTCGTGCTCCAGGCGCTCGCGAGCGGCGTCATGCTCGCCGCGGCGCAGTACGTCGCGGCCTACACCCTCGGCGACCAGACCGCGCTGACCTTCCTCTTCGCCGCCCTCGTCGCCCCCGCGCTGCTGGTCATGCCGCTGTGGACGCGGTATGCCGCCCGCCGCGGCAAGGCGGGCGCGCTGCGGGTCGCCTCGCTCGCCTTCGCCGCGGCGACGCTGGCCCTGGTGGGGATGCTGTGGGCGCCGGCTGGTGGGTCTACCTCGCGGTCGGCGTCGCGGGCGTGGCCTACGCCGGCATGCAGCTCTTCCCGCTCGCGATGCTGCCCGACGTCATCAGCGCAGCCGGCCGCGAGCGCGGCGGCGCCATGAGCGGGCTATGGACCGCCGGGGAGACCACCGGCCTGGCCCTGGGGCCCGTGGTCGTGCTCGTGCTGCTCGGCCTCACCGGCTTCCGCTCCAGCGCGGCTGGGGAGGTCCTGGCCCAGCCTACGGCGGCGACCACAGCCATCGTGCTCGCCTTCTCGATCGTCCCGGCGGCTCTGGTCGCGTCGAGCCTCCTCCTGCTGCGGCGCTACGACGAGCCGGCCCTCACCACCGCCCCTTCGACGAGAGGTCTGCCGTGACACACCGTTTCACCGACCGCGACGAGGCGGGACGTGACCTCGGCGCCGACGTGCTCGCCCGGCTCGACGCCTACCGGAGCGCCGACGCCCCCACCCACGGTGGTCGGGTGCTCAGCTACGTCTACGACAGCGGCCTGGCCGAGCTGGACGCGCTCGCCGGCGCGGCTGCCGCCCGTGTCCAGGCGGTCAACGCGCTCGACCCCACGACCTTCCCGTCGGTGGCGCTGCTGCAGGCCGACGTCCTCCGGTTCGCGCGCGAGGTGCTCGGGGGCGGCCCGGACACTGCGGGAGCGGTGACCTCGGGCGGCACCGAGAGTATCCTGCTCGCCGTGCTCGCGGCCCGGGAACGCTGGCGCGAGCGCCACCCGGGCAGCAGCGCCACCCCCCGCGTCGTCGCGCCGAGCACGGCCCACGCCGCCTTCCACAAGGCCGCCCACTACCTCGGGCTCGACGTGGTCACCGTCCCGGTCGACCCGGGCACGGGCACCCTGCCCGCCGAGCGGCTCGTCGCGCGCCTCGACGACGCGACCGCATTGGTGGTCGTGAGCGCACCGGCGTACCCGCACGGCGTGGTCGACCCGGTCGGGGCGGTCGCCACAGCGGCAGCCGAGCGCGGCATCCCGTGCCACGTCGACGCCTGCGTCGGCGGCTTCGTCCTGCCGTGGTGGCCAGGCGCTGGGGCGTGGGACCTGTCCGTCCCCGGGGTCACGAGCATCTCCGCCGACCTGCACAAGTTCGGCTACGCCCCCAAGGGTGCGTCGGTGCTCCTCTTCGCCGACCCCGCACTGGACCGGGCGCGCTACTACGCGCTCACCGGCTGGCCCGGCTACCCGGTGGTCAACCCCACGGCGTTGGGGTCGCGCTCGGCGATGTCGTTGGCGGCGGCGTGGGCGGTCCTCACCCGCCTCGGGCCGCAGGGGTATGCCGATCTCACGGCGCGCGTGGTCCAGGTGACGACCGCGGTGCGCGGGGTGGTGGACGGGATCGTCGGGCTGCGGGTGCTCGGCGACCCGGTCGGCCCGTTGCTCGCGGCGGCGGCGGACACCGAGGTCACCGAGGCGGACCGGGTGGACCCGCACGCGTGGGCAGCGGCGGTGGCGCGGCGCGGCTTCGTGCTGCAGGGGCAGCCCGGGATGACGCAGACCGACGGCTCGAGGATCCCGCGGTCGACGCACCTGACGATCACGCCTGTCACCTCGGGGGTGCTGGAGGAGCTGGGCGCCGCGCTCGTCGCCGGGGCGGAGGAGGTCCGCGGTCGGGCCGGCGCGGGCCTACCTGCGCAGGAGGTGGCGGCCCCACCGGATCCCGCGCTGCTCGCGCGAACGGCCTGGGAGAGCGGCGAGCTGGACCTGGCGTCGGTGCTAGGGCTCATCGAGGCGCTGCCCCGCGAGCGCAGCGCCGCCCTGCTCGTGGACTTCCTGGCGGAGTTCGGCGAGGGGCCGACGCAGGCCTGAGGGCACCGCGGCGAGGACCGACCGCTGCCCGCGCGTTCCTCGCTCAGTCGCCGCGCCTGCGGCGCCGCCAGCCGTCCCAGAGGGCCGCGGCGAGGGCGAGCAGCAGGATCACCAGGGCCGCCCCGATCGCCGCACGCAGGCCCCCGCCGGGGTCCGACGTCTCGCCCGCACCCAGCTGGTAGGCCGTGATGAGCACGGCGGCGCCGATGGCCGAGCCGACGCGCTGCCCGGTCTGCAGCGCCCCGCCGGCCGCGCCACCCATGCGCGGCGGCACGTCGGCGAGGGTGAGGGTGAAGTTGGGCGAGACGACGGCGCCGCCGCCCAGCCCGGCGAGGAGCAGCGGCAACGCGAGCGCGGCCCACAGCCACGGCCGGTCCTGGGCCCAGCCGGCCAGCAGCGCCATGAGCACCAGGCCGGTCATCATGACGGCCAGGGCGTAGATGACGAGCGGGCGCCGACCCGGGAGACCGCCCGCCCGGCCCACGGCGAGGAGACCGCGGAGCCGACGGCGAAGGGTGTGAGGAGCAGACCGGTCGCCAGGGTGGAGTAGCCCAGGCCGTCCTGGAGGTAGACCGAAAGCACGAGGAAGACCCCGGTGAAGCCGGTGAAGTAGAGCGAGCCGACGACGATGCCGTTGCCGTAGCCCGGCGTGCGGCGCAGCAGCGCGATGTCGAGGAGCGGAGCACCACCGGTCCGGCTGAGGCGGCGCTCCCAGGCGACGAAAGCCCAGCCCAGGGCCGGCACCCCGGCCAGCAGCACCAGCAGCCGCGTCTCCCCGGACTCCAGCGCCACCACCGGCAGCAGCAGGCAGAGCACGGCGAGGCCGAGCAGGACCGCACCGACCAGGTCCAGGCGGGCGTCCGCGGACTCCCCCTCGACCCGAGTGTCGGGCACCATCCGGGCGATCGCCACCAGCAGGACCGCGCCGATCGGCACGTTGACGAGGAAGATCCAGCGCCAGCCGCCGTCCTCCCCGGCCAGCGCGATGATGACCCCGCCGAGCACGGGCCCGACCGCGGAGGCCACCGAGACTACGAGGCCGAAGAGCCCGAACGCCCTCCCCCGCTCAGGCCCGGTGAAGAGCTCCTGGATGAGCCCGGTGTTCTGCGGCGACAGCAGCCCCGCCGAGACGCCCTGGAGGAGCCGCGCGGCGACGAGGACGCCCCGCGGTCGGCGCCAGACCGCACGCCGCGCTGGCCAGGACGAAGCCGGCCAGCCCGATGAGCATGAGCCGCCGCCGGCCCCAGGCGTCGCCGAGCCGGCCGCCGGTGACGAGCACGAGGCCGAAGCTGAGGGCATACCCGGAGACGACCCACTGGATCGTGGCGGCCGAGGTGTCCAGGCCGCTGCGCATCGACGGGATCGCGACGTTGACGATCGTGACGTCCAGCAGCGACATGAAGCCGACCGCCAGCGTCACGGCGAGGATCCGCCAACGGGCCGGGTCGGGAGCGGGATCGGCGGTCCTCGTGCCGGAGGTGTCCTCAGCCGTCACGGCGCGCCTTCATCACCCACCCATGCTAGGCGGGCGCACCGACAGACCGCCCCTCGGGCTGGCTCTCCCGGCGGCCCGTCTGGGAGCCGTCTCGTCAACTCCCCGCCGGTATGTCACTCGACAGCCCCCTCGAGGAGGCTCGTGAGTGACATACCGGCTCACCATTGTCCGGGCGGGCGGCAGCCGGCCCCGATCCCCGGTTAACCTGGGAGGACCCCCACTCGTGAAGGAGCACCATGCAGAACTCGTCCATGCCGCGCACCACCCTGGTCCTGGGCGTCCTGCTCATCGCCGTGGGCGTCATCGGCTGGCTCGCCGCCGGCACGTCGAGCTGGACCGCCCTCATCCCGGCGATCCTGGGCGTGGTGCTGGCGGTCTGCGGCGTGCTGGGGCGCAGCAACCCCAAGGTGTGGATCCACGCCGCCCTGGTCGTCGCGCTCATCGGCGCACTGGGCACGCTGCGCAACGTCCTCGGGCTGGGCGACCTGCTCGCCGGCGAGGCCGAGCGCCCGCTGGCCGTGATCTCCGGAACCATCAGCTTCGTGCTGCTGGTGGGGTATGTCGTGCTCGGCATCCGCTCCTTCGTGGCCGTGCGTCGCGAGCGCCGCTCCGCCGTGAGCTGACACCTAGCCTCAGCCAGGGTCGCGAGGGTCCTCGTCGCTCACAGCCCGGACTCCACGGAAGGCAACTGGTTCGGGACCACCAGGTCCCGATCGGTGGCGAGCAGAGTCGATGAGAGCCAACATCTCCTCATCTGTCACTACCGTGCCGCTGCGAGCGACTCACCGGCCCCGATCACCGCGCACCACCTGAGCTGACTGGTCGACCTGGAGCGTCAGCGGGACGGCCTGACGACGGTCGATACGCCGATCAGTCACGACACTGACAGAATCGGTCGGATCGCCTCGATCTGCTCCCCCACGGCGTCTTCGGCACGATCCAGCTCGTAGTGACTCTGCAGGTTGATCCAGAACTCAGCCGAGGTGCCGAAGTACTTCGCCAGGCGCAGCGCCGTGTCCGCCGTGATCCCTCGCTTGCCGTGCACGATCTCGTTGCTGCGCCTCGGCGGCACCCCGATCGACACCGCAAGCTTGTTCTGCGTGATGCCGAAACCCTCGATGAAGTCCTTCATGAGAACCTCACCAGGATGGATCGGGGCCATCTTGTCAGTGGTAGTCAACGATCTCACCTCCTCTGGTGCGGCGTCAGTCCACACGAAGCAGACCCGGCACTGGTCGTTGATCCTGATGCTGTGCTGGCCGGCCCGGTCGCCCTTCAGCAGCTCGAGCCGGGTCCCAGGGGGGACGCGGAGGTCGTCGAACGACTCCGCGGATCCCACCTGCCGAAGCTTGCGCAATGCCACACGATGGATCCTCGGATCGATCGAGCGCACGCGCTCACGACGCCACAGCCGTTCGCTCTCTTTGCTGCCGAACGATCTGATCACGCGACTGGGTATATAACGCGATCCGTTATACCCCTACACGTTACCGGACCCTCGCGGACGTCGAGTTCGCGACCGCCGGCTGGGTCGACTGGTACAACAACCGACACCTCTCCCTCGGGATGCTCACCCCGATAGAGTTCGAGACGCTGCACAACGAGGCCCGCACCCGAGAGCCCGCACCCACAAAGTAGCGGCCGAGAACCCGGGAGGATTCAAACTGACAACGCGGAAGGAGTCGACTTTTGACGACTCACAAGAGTGAACCCATCGGGACGACGCAAAGCCCGACGAGGGAGGTAGTGGTCGGGGTGGTGGCCGATCCGGTCGCCACCACCCTGACAGTCGCGAAGCATCTCGAACGGGAACTGCCTGGCCTACTCGCCGAGCAGCTCTCTGACGGTCACTGGAGAGTGGAGGTGCACCGAGAGAGGCTGCCCCCCAGTGACGAGAAGCGCTTTGAGATGATGGACCTGGCAGCCGAGCGTAAGCGGGAACATGGCTGGGACTTCGCGGTATGCGTGACCGACCTGCCACTGATGATCGACCGGCGCCCCGTCGTCGCTGACGCCAACCACAGTCGGAACGTGGCGGTGGTTTCACTGCCGGCCTTCGGGGCCATGGGCCTACGACGGCGAGTTTCAGAGGTGGTGACACAGCTCATTGGGGACATGCGCGGCGGGACCATTCCGAAGGACGGGTCCCAGGCGCATCGGCGGTCACGGGTCCCGGCTCTGGGCGGCGCCTTCGAGCGGACGACCCCAGACCAAGACGGGGTCGACTTCCGTATCTTCGCGAACCGCGGGCGTCTGCGGCTGCTCGTGGGAATGGTCCGGGATAATCGTCCGTGGCGGCTGGTCTCCGGTCTCCGAGGGGCGTTGGTGGGAGCGTTCGCGTTCAGCGCGTTCTATCTGTTGAACGCCACGCTGTGGGAACTCGCACTCACCATGGCAGCGTGGCAGCTGGTCGCCGTGGTCGTTGCCTCCATCACGGCGATGATCACTTGGCTCATCGTCTATCACCGCCTCTGGGAACGAGCCAAAGATCTGCCGCCGCAGGAACGTGAGCGAACGGTGCTGTTCAACGCGTCGACTGTCTTGACCCTCGCTATTGGGCTGATGTGCGGCTTTGCGGGGCTGTTCGTCCTGAACCTGACTGCCGCGTTGATCGTTTTCACTCCGGAGGTGTTCAGCCAGTACGCCGGAGACGAATACGGACTGGGCGAGTATCTCCTGGTGACCCTGTTCGCGACCGCCGCTGCGACGATCGCGGGTGCGATTGGGTCTGGCTTCGAAAGTGAAGAGTCGGTGCACGAGGCCGCCTATAGCTACCGGGAGCGCGCACGGCGCGAGGCGCGGCGCCGCTCACGCAGCGCAGAGAACGCTGACAGCGCGGTCCACGACGCGGCGCAGAACGACGACACATCTCGTGCAGAGGACTCCGGTGCAGGCCCGGACCACTGAGGAGGCAATAGGTCGGCGGTGGATGGTGGGGCTGAAGTTCTTGGCGTACGTAAGCCCCGCCCGAATGAATGCCCGCTGAGGGATCCCTCAACGAGTTACTACTTTCGTTTTTAGTACGACATAGAAGCGATCACCATAGCCATAGGGACTGACGCACGTGTAGGTGTCACATGATCTGTGGCGCTAGAGAGCGTTGCAGGGAAGGATGTGCACCGTGCCTGCTCCCTATCCCCAGGAGTTCCGGGACGACGTCGTCCGCGTCGCGAGGAACCGTGAACCTGGCCAGAAGCTCGCCGTGATCGCGAAGGACTTCGGGATCTCTGAGTCGGGCCTGACGAACTGGATGCGTCAGGCTGATGTCGAAGACGGTGCCCGGCCCGGAAAGCGGGTGCTGCCGGGGACAACGCCGCGATGGAGTCCTTCTTCGCTCTGCTGCAGAAGAACGTCCTGGACCGCAAGAGGTGGCGGACTCGAGAAGAGCTGCGGATCGCGATCATCACCTGGATCGAGCGGACCTACTACCACCGACGCCGCCGAAAAGCCCGACTGGGACGATCGACCCCCATCGAGTACGAGACCATCATGAACCCGACCGTCAGCCTGGCGGCCTCACCCCAGCTGACACCTGATCGCGCATCAGTCCCCTATTCCGGCAAGCGTGCCTGCGAGAAGAGGTAGGCAGTCGCGCGGCACTAGACCTCGCTCTCCTGCTCCAGCTGGCGGTTCCGGCGGTGGAGATCCCATATCCCGGAGGATTCCTCACGAGTAGCTCCGGAACGGTGGTCGCCGTCGATGTCGGCCTGACGGAACGACTTGTGGATCGTCGTCGCGTGGATGCCGGAGTCCTTCATGATCAGAGCGAGGGAAACGCCGTCTTCACGGGGCCGAACCACGCGCACAACGCACTCGCGGAACTCACTCGGGTAGGGAGCAGCCGTGGCGCGAATCCTTCCTGGCCGCCCAACGGGCAAGCCAGATTGGATGTTACCCATTTGGGCGGCAGTCCCGATGCCTTCACACAGGAATGTTGTTGGCTGGTCGCTTCAGTTTGTCGGTACAACAGGCCCGTTCACGACCTGTCACGGACGCTAGACATTATACGGCGAAACGAAATTCAACGACGTCCCCGTCGGCCATGACGTAGTCCTTTCCCTCCATGCGCACCTTGCCGGCCTCCTTGGCCTTCGCCATCGAGCCCAGCTCGTCGAGCGCCTCGAAGCTGACGATCTCGGCCTTGATGAAGCCGCGCTCGAAGTCGGTGTGGATGACGCCGGCGGCCTGCGGAGCGGTCGAACCCTTGCGGATCGTCCACGCGCGGGACTCCTTGGGGCCTGCGGTGAGGTAGGTCTGCAGCCCGAGGGTGTCGAAGCCGACCCGGGCGAGCTGGTCCAGCCCCGGCTCCTCGACGCCCACCGACTCCAGCAGCTCGGCCGCCTCTTCGTCGTCCAATTCGGCCAGGTCGGCCTCGAGCTTGGCGTTGAGGTAGATCGCCTCGGCCGGCGCGACCAGCTCGGCCAGCTCGGCGTGCAGCGTGTCGTCGGTGAGGCCGTCCTCGTCGAGGTTGAAGACGTAGAGGAACGGCTTGGTGGTCAGCAGACCGAGCTGCCGCGCGATGGCGACATCGACCCCCGCGGCCTCGCCACGGGCATACAGCGTGTCGCCCGCCTCCAGCACCCGCTGCGCGGCGAGCGCGGTGTCGAGGACCTCCTTGTCGGTCCGCTTGCCCTTGACCTCCTTCTCCAGCCGCGGGATCGCGTTCTCCAGCGTCTGCAGGTCGGCGAGGATGAGCTCGGTGTTGATCGTCTCGATGTCGTCCCGCGGGCTGACCTTGCCGTCGACGTGCACGACGTCGTCGTCGCGGAAGGCGCGCACGACCTGGCAGATCGCGTCCGCCTCGCGGATGTTGGCGAGGAACTTGTTGCCCAGGCCCTCCCCCTCGCTGGCTCCGCGGACGATGCCCGCGATGTCGACGAAGCTGACCGTCGCGGGCAGCACCTTGGCGCTGGAGTGGATCTCCGCGAGCCGGTCCAGCCGCCCGTCCTTGAGCGGCACCACGCCGATGTTGGGCTCGATCGTCGCGAACGGGTAGTTCGCCGCGAGCACGGTGTTCTTGGTCAGCGCGTTGAAGAGCGTGGACTTGCCCACGTTGGGCAGGCCGACGATTCCGATGGTGAGTGCCACGGGGTCAGCAGTCTAGTGGTCGCCGGGGATGCGAAGATCGAGGTATGCGCTTCCTCTCGATCCAGAGCCACGTCGCCTACGGGCACGTCGGCAACTCGGCCGCCGTCTTCCCGCTGCAGCGCATCGGGCACGAGGTCTGGCCGGTGCTGACGGTGAACTTCTCCAACCACACCGGCTACGGCGAGTGGGGTGGCCCGCTCATCCCCGCCGACGACGTCCGCGCGGTCGTCTCCGGCATCGAGGACCGCGGCGTCCTGCCCACGGTCGACGGGGTGCTGTCGGGCTACCTCGGCGGCGAGGAGATCGTCGACGTCGTCGTCGACGCGGTCGGACGGGTCAAGGCCGCCAACGCCGAGGCGACCTACACCTGCGACCCGGTCATGGGCAACGCCACCTCCGGCTGTTTCGTCGCCGAGTCCATCCCGCCGCTCATCCGGGAGAAGGTCCTGCCGCACGCCGACATCATCACGCCCAACCAGTTCGAGCTGGGCTACATGACGCACACCGAGCCGGACACCCTGGAGTCGACGCTGGCCTCCGCCGACGCCGCCCGCGACCTCGGCCCGCGCACCGTGCTCGTCACCAGCGTGCTGCGGCCGGACCGGCAGGCCCAGCCGGACGGCGGCGAGACCATCGAGATGCTCGTGGTCGACGACGCCGGGGCCTGGATCGTCGCCACCCCGCGGCTGCCGATCAAGGCCAACGGCTCCGGCGACGTCACCAGCGCCCTGTTCACCGCGCACTACCGCGAGACCGGCTCGGCCGCGACCGCCCTGGAGCGCACCGCCTCCAGCGTCTTCGACCTGCTGCAGGCCACCCTCGACTCCGGCGAGCGCGAGCTGCGGCTGGTCCAGGCGCAGGACGCCTTCGCGCAGCCGCGGATGCAGTTCAGCGCACGTCAGGTGCGCTGAGGGGTATACCGCCAGGGGTGCGGCGCACGAGCCCGACGACGCTCAGGCTCGTGGCGCGTGGACCCGCAGGCCCATCGTCTCCACAGCGCCCGCGAGGTGGCGGTCGTACGTGACCACCGCGTCCACGTCGAGCCGGATGGAGGCTGCCAGATGGAGTGCGTCCAGCGACCGCAGGTCAACGCCCGGCATCAGTCCGGCCTCGCGGAAGAGACTCGGTGGGAGGTCGTAGAGATCGACCCGCCCCAGGATGGCTGACACGTCCGCCTGCGGGAGATCGTGCCGGTTCGCGAATCGGCGCAGCTCGGTCTCGAGCAGGTGCGTCGACACCAGGGTGACGTCATCGCCGTCCGCCCAGGACGCCATGGAGGCACTCTCCGGCTCCTCCACCATGAGCTTCACCGCGGCCGAGGTGTCCAGGTAGTAGCGCGTCAACGCTCTCCCCGCAGGTCGTCGAGCGTGGCGGCGGAAGGGGAGTTGATGCTGTGCCGCCTCAGCCCCGAGAAACCACCCCGAGCCACCGCCGGGCGAGAGAGCGGCAGGTCGGGGGTGGCCTGCGTCATCGGCACCAGCTGCGCAACTGGCTTGCCTCGGCTGGTCACCGTGTATGTCTCGCCGGCAGCGACGGCGTGCAGCACCTCCCCGCTGTGGTTGCGGAGGTCGCGGTGGCTCACTGTCGTGCCCATGCCCAGAACCGTAGCACGCGTAGCACACGGGTCCCGCGATCAGGATCAGGGGGCCGCACCACCCATTCCGCGATCCGCAGCGCGACGCCGGAGTCCGACATGACCTTGCCGAAGAGGGCGCCGAGCAGGAACAGCGGGAAGAAGCTCACGACGACGTTGCCCATGGCCGGCATGAAGACCTGGGTATAGGTCGCCAGGATCGGCGCGCCCGCGAAGATCACCGCGATGCTCGCCATGATCGGGGCCAGGACGATGACGTTGAGGCCGCGGTAGGCCAGGACGGTGAGCAGGGCCAGGGACAGCGGGATCCCGATCAGTCCGACCACGCGATCTCCTCCTCCAGGAGCGGCAGCAGCTGCCGCACGCCGCTCCCGCCGAGCACGACCGTGTAGTGGTTGACCCCCTCGACCGGGACCATGCGCAGCCGGGGCAGCCGGGAGGTCCAGTGCTCCCGGGCGGCGTCAGGGTAGAGCGGGGGCACCTCGTCCAGCAGGCCCCTGGGGGCGACCACCCAGGTCGCGGCGTGAGCCAGGCCGTCGAGCGCCTGCTCCACCGAGGCGCCGTCGACGAGCTCGCGGATGTCCTCGGCGAGCGCCTCCGGGCGCGTGGCGGGCGTGAGCGCGGGCTCCTCCCCCACGAGGTCGTAATCGACGTAGGCGGTGGTGAACTCGTCCCACCCCGGGCCCAGGGCAGGGTGCTCGCGCCAGAACTCGTGGTATGCCTCACGGCTGGAGAAGGTCATCTGCAGCCGGTCCGCGGCCGGGCCGAGCACCGCGGCCGCCATGTCCTCCGGCGCGACGCCCGGGGGCGGGAGCAGGGGCATACCCCCGTCGACGAGGAGGAGGGAGCGGACGAGGTCGGGGTGCCGGTCGGCGAGCACGAGCGAGACGAAGGCGCCCATCGAGTGACCGACCGCCACCGCCTCGCGCACCCCGAGGTGGGCCAGCGCGGCGGCGACGTCGTCGGCGTGGCGCGGCATGCCGTAGGGCGCCGGCAGGTCGCGGGAGCGGCCACGGCCGCGCAGGTCGGGAGCGACCAGCCGGACGCCGGGCAACGCCTGCGCCAGCGCGGCGAAGGAGACGTGCGAGGCGGTGATGCCGTGGACGAGCACGAGGGTCGGGGCGTCGGCGTCCTCCCCCGCCTCGGGCTCCCAGACCCCGACGTGCAGGTCGCCTCCGTCGACCGGGACCTCGACGCTGCGGTAGCGCTCCCCTAGGACGGTCTCGACCGAGGACGGCAAGGGCGGTGCCGTGGTGCTCACTGGGCAGTCCACCCGCCGTCCATCGCGTAGGACGTGCCGGTCACCATGCCGGCGTCGTCGGAGGCGAGGAAGGACACCAGCGCGGCCACCTCGTCCGGCTCGATGAGCCGCTTCACCGCGGCGCGGGTGAGCATGATCTTCTCGACCACCTCGTCCTCCCCGATCCCGTGGGTCCTGGCCTGGTCGGCGATCTGCTTCTCCACCAGCGGGGTGCGGACGTAGCCGGGGTTGACGCAATTGCTCGTCACGCCGTGGTCGGCGCCCTCGAGCGCGACGACCTTGGAGAACCCCTCCAGCCCGTGCTTGGCCGAGACGTAGGCCGACTTGAAGGCCGAAGCCCGCAGCCCGTGCGCCGAGGAGACGTTGACGATCCGGCCCCAACCCCGGGCATACATGTGCGGCAGCGCGGCGCGCGCCAGCAGGAACGGCGCCTCGAGCATGAGCCGGTGGATCAACCGGAAGTCGTCCGGCACGAACTCGTGCACCGGCGCCACCCGCTGCACCCCCGCGTTGTTGACCAGGACGTCGCAGTCGACGGTGGCGTCCTCCAGCGCCGCGGTGTCCGAGAGGTCGACGGTCCACGCCTCGCCCCCGAGGTCGCCGGCCAGCGCCTGCGCGGCGTCGGCGTCGCGGTCGGCGACGACCACGCTCATCCCGTCGGCGGCGAGCCGGCGCGCGACGGCGGCGCCGATGCCGCTGGCCCCTCCGGTGACGATCGCCCTGCGTGTCATGTGCCCTCTCCTTCGTCCGTCGTGGTGGGTGCCAGCGCACCCTCGATGAGCAGCATGAGCTGCTCGAAGACCGGCTCGGGGATCTGCCCGCCCTGCTCCCAGAGCACCCAACGCATCCCGATGAGCTCGCCGGCGCCCATGAGCGCCCAGGCGGCGACGACGGGGTCGACGGCGCGGATCTGACCGCGTCCGATCGCGTCCTCCAGGCCCGCGGCATACCCCGAGCAGATGTCGTCGTAGTGCGTGCGCATGACCTCGGGCGAGACGAACTCGGCCTGCCGGATGATGCGGTAGAGCGCGGGGTGCTCGGCGGTGAAGGCGAAGAACGCGCGGAAGCCGTCGCGCTCGGCGGTGAGCCGGTCCGGCGCCGCCGAGGACGCCTCGCTCATCGCCTGCCGCACCCGGCGCGACAGGTCGAGCACGACCTCGTCGAAGATCTCCTTCTTGCCGGTGAAGTGCACGTAGAAGGTGCCGAGCGCGACCCCGGCGAGCTCGGTGATCCGCACGATCGAGGCGTCCGGGTAGCCGACGGTGGCGAAGACGTCCTCCGCCGCCTGCAGGAGCCGCGCCCGGGTGCGCGCACCGCGGGCGGTGCGCGGCGCGGGCCGGGCGACCGGGCCCTCCACGCTCATCGCTGCCCCTGCCGCTCGAGCAGCTGCAGCGCCAGGGCGCGCACGGCGGGCTGGTCGGTCTTGCCGATCCCGACCTGGGGTATGCCGGGGAAGGCCAGGACCCGCTCGGGCACCTTGAAGCCGGCGAGCATCCCCCGGCAGTGCTCCAGGATGTCGTGCTCGTCGGTGGCCACCCCGGGCCGGAGCACCACGAGCGCGACCCCGACCTCGCCCCAACGCTCGTGCGGCACGCCGGCCACCGCGGCCTGCGCGACAGCCGGGTGCCGCCGCAGCACCGCCTCGACCTCGGCGGGCGCGACGTTCTCGCCACCGCTGATGTAGATGTTGCGCAGCCGGTCCACGATCCGCAGGTAGCCGTCCTCGTCACGGTCCGCGACGTCGCCGGTCCAGAGCCAGCCGTCGTGCAGCACCTGCGCCGTGGCCTCCTCATCGTGCAGGTAGCCGGTGAACAGCCCCGGGCCGCGGACCAACAGCTCGCCGGTCCCCGCTCCCTCGACGCGCTCCCCGGTGGCCGGGTCGGCCAGCGCCACCTCGACGTGCGGATAGGGCACGCCGGCCCAGCCCGCCCGGTCGGCGGCCTCGTGCGGGGGCAGGCAGAGCACGTTGGGCCCGGCCTCGGTGAGCCCGTAGCCCTGGGTCAGCGCCACCCCGCGGGCGTGGAAGGTCCGCAGCAGCGGCGGCGGCATCGGCGCCCCGCCGACCACGGCGCTGCGCAGGCTCGTCAGGTCGGCCGTCGCGAAGCCGGGGTGCTCGGCGAGCAGGAGGTACTGCGTCGGCACGCCCATCATCGTGCTCACCCGGCGCTCGCCCACCAGGCTCAGCACCCGGGCCGGGTCGAAGGTGCGCTCCAGCACCACGGTGGCCCCCGTCCACCACGCGAGCAGCGGCTGGATGTTCCACCCGCCGGCGTGGAACTGCGGCAGCACCGAGAGCACGACGTCGCGCTCGGTGAGCTCGAGCGTGCGCGAGAGCGACAGGTTGGTCCACCAGCAGGTGCGGTGCGAGAGCACCGCGGCCTTCGGGGCGCTGACGCTGCCGGAGGTGAAGACGACGAGCAGCGCGTCCTCGTCGTCGACCGGCTCGGGCCCGACGGCAGGACGGCCGGTCGCCGCGGCCAGGGCTCCCGGCCGCTCGATCTCCGTGAGGTATGCCGTGGGCACCAGACAGGTGAGGCGCGCGGCCACCTCCCGGGCCAGGGCGCCGGTCTCCTCCTCGGTGACGAGCAGGGCCGGGTCCAGCAGCTGCACCTGGCGGACCAGCTCCGGCGGCGTGAGCCGCCACGAGAGCGGGCACAGGGCCGCGCCGACCCGGGCGCAGGCGAAGAAGAGGACCACCTGGTCGGCGCTGTTGCCGACCAGGGTGGCCACGCGCATACCCCTGCCGACGCCGGCACCGAGGAGCGCCTGGGCCGACCGGTCGACCCGGGCCTCCAGCTCGCCGTAGCGCAACGCGACCCCGCGGTCGACCACTGCCGGGTGGTCCGGGGCGATGCGGGCACGGTCGACCGGCCAGCGACCGAGCGTGTGCAGCCCGTCGGTCTGTGGGCCACCGGTCCCGGTGCTCATGGGCGGGCCGCCCCCGCACCCTCGTGCTGCGGCTCGCGCGCGTCGTCGTCCATCTGCTCCACCCTGTCAGCACCCGGCTCCGCGCCGCCACGCGACGGGCGGCGGCCCCGCAGCCGGGTCACGGTGCCCGCGATGCCGCCGGGCAGGAACATGACGACCAGCACGAAGAGCGTGCCGAGGATGAACATCGGCTCCGACAGCGGGATCCGCAGCACCGCGGGCAGGTCGTGCACCCACTCGGCCTGCGCCAGGACGGTGAGCCGCTGGTTGAGCAGGACGTAGAGCACGGCTCCGGTGACCGCGCCCCAGCGCGAGCCGACGCCGCCGATGACGACCATGAGCAGCAGCGAGATGGTGAACTCGGCGCTGACGATGGTGGGCACGGCGCCGGAGTTGAGCAGCAGGTGGACCATGCCCATCCCGATGGCGATGACCGAGGCCGCGACGAAGATGGCGAGCTTGACGACGAAGGGGCGCATCCCGAGGACGCGGACACGCAGCTCGTTCTCCCTTACCGCCTCGGCGACGTGACCGGCCCGGCTGCGCTGCACCCACGTGGTGAGCAGGAAGGCCAGCACGAGGGCCGCGAGCGCCAGCCAGTAGAGGTTGCGGGTGTTGGCGACCCCGATGAGCGCGTCCGGCACGTGCTCGGTCGCAGCCGCAGCCCCTCCTCACCACCGGTGACCCGGCCCGGGTCGCGGCGGACCAGCACCGAGCCGGCCTGGGCGAAGGCGAGGGTGACCATCGCGAAGGGTATGCCGGTGACCCGCAGGCTGATCGCCCCGAGCAGGGTGGCGAAGACCACCCCGGCGAGCAGCACGACGAGCACCGAGGGCACCAGCCCCAGGCCCAGCTCGGCCATGACGATGCCGAGCACGTAGCACCGAAGCCGAAGTAGAGCGCGTGCCCGAAGGACAGCAGGCCGGCGACCCCGAGGAGCAGGTGGTAGGACAGCGCGAGCGCGGCCATCACCATGGCCAGCGCCATGAGGTGCAGCGAGCCGGGGGTGTACGTCGGCCCGGGCAGCACCCCCGGCAGGCTCAGGTTCAGCAGCGGCAGGCAGGCCAGCAGCACGACCAGCGCCAGCGGCACGAGCCTGCCGAGCCACGAGCGGCGGGACGGCTGCGTCGTCGGGGTCGTCATGCGCGCCTCCCCATCAGGCCGGAGGGCCGGGTCAGCAGGACCACGGCGAGGAGCACGACGACGGCGAGGTCGCCGGTGCCCCAGAGGTAGTAGTTGGCGAACTGCTGCAGCAGCGCCACGAGCACGGAGGCGATCGCCGCCCCGGTGAGCGAGCCGAGCCCTCCGATGACCGTGACGATGAAGGCGAAGATGAGCAGCGTCTGACCGAGCAGCGGCGAGACGTAGCCGAAGTAGTGGCTGGCCAGCACGCCGCCGAGCCCGGCCGCGATCCCCCCGATGGTGAAGACGAGGGTGAAGGCGGTGCGCACGTCGATGCCGAGCGCGGTGACCATGGCGCGGTTCTCCACCCCGGCGCGGATGATCATGCCGTAGCGGGTGCGCTGCAGGAAGAGCACCATGCCCAGCAGCACCAGGGCGGCGACCCCGATGGCGACGAAGCGGTCGTTGGGCACGTTGGCGCCGAGGATGTGGGTGGTCCGGCCCAGCCAGGCCGGTCCGGAGATGAACCGGGGGTCGGTGCCCCAGATCCCGTCGAAGAGCGCGACGGCGGCCAGGCCGAGACCGACGGTCACGAGCACCTGCTCGATGTGCCGCTCGTAGAGCCGTTGCACCAGCACCCGTTCGGTCAGCGCCGCGAAGACCGCCCCGGCGAGGGCACCGACGAGCAGCGAGACCGCGAAGCCGGTCCAGGTCGTGGCGCCCAGTCGGGTGGCCACCTCGAGCCCGAGGAAGGCGCCCAGCGACAGGAAGACGCCGTGCGCGAAGTTGAGGACGTGCATGAGGCCGTAGATGAGGGACAGACCCGAGGCGACCAGGAAGTAGATCGCCCCCAGCCCGACCCCGGTGAACAGCAGCAGGACGACGGTGCTCACTGGCTGCGCTCCTCTCGGGTATGCCCGGTCTCGCGGTCCGGCTCGGGCTCGCCCCGGTGCTCCGCCTCGCCGTGCACGCCCAGCAGCCGCTGGGTGAGGGCGTCGTCGGCGAGGAACTCCTGCGCCGGGCCGTGGTGGACGCTGCGACCGTCGGTGAGGACCACGGCGTGCCGGGCCAGCTCGCGGACGACCTGCAGGTTCTGCTCGACGAGCAGGATCGGTGCGACCTCCGCGGCGCGCGCGAGCACTTGGCTCACCTCCTGCACCAGCCGGGGCGCGAGGCCCTTGGTCGGCTCGTCCACGAGCAGCACCTGGTTGTCGTTGAGCAGGGCCCGCGCGAGCGAGACCATCTGCTGCTGACCACCGGAGAGCGTGCCCGCGGCCTGCGCACCACGCTGCTTGAGCTCCGGGAAGAGGTCGTAGACCAGGTCGTAGCGGTGCTCGCCGCCGCGGCGCTCGGCCAGCCGCAGGTTGTCGGTCACGGTCAGGCCGGCGAAGACCTCGCGGTCCTCGGGCACGTAGCCGATGCCGAGCCGGACGATCTGGTGGGTGGGCAGCGCGACGAGGTCGGTGCCGTCGAGCTCAATCAGGCCGGAGCGGCCGATGAGGCCGAGGACGGCCTTGATCGTCGAGGTCTTGCCGACGCCGTTGCGGCCCAGGAGGGCGGTGACCCCCACCGGGGCGACATCGAGGTCGACCTGCTCCACGACCTGCTGGCCGGCGACGTGGGCCGAGAGCCCGCGCACCCGCAGGACGGCGTCGCCGCCCGGCGCCGTGGCCCCCGCGAGGTCGCCGTGGGTCTGTGGGGACGTCATACCGGCTCCCCCAGGTAGGCGCTCTGCACGGTCGGGTCGGCCATGACGGCCTCCGGGGTGTCGATCGCGAGGAGGTGCCCGAAGTGGAGCACGGCGACCCGCTCGACGAGACCGAGCAGGACCTCCATGTGGTGCTCGACCATGAGCACGGTGCACCCGTGGTCGCGGTGCAGGCCGCGGATGACCTCGGTGAGACCCGGGACGTCGCCGGAGGCGACGCCCGCCATGGGCTCGTCCAGGAGGACCACCTCCGGGTCGGTCGCAAGGAGCATGGCGATCTCGAGCTTGCGCTTGTCGCCGTGCGGCAGGTCCCCGGCGCGGTGCTCCGCGCGGTGGGCCAGCCCGACCTCCTCGAGCAGCTCGCTCGCGCGGCGCGAGGCGGCGTCGCCGCGCCGCGGGAAGGAGAAGAGCGAGATGGCGCGGCCCTCGGTGACCTGGGCGGCCAGCCGGGCGTTCTCGTGCACGGTGAGCCCGGGGAAGAGCGAGGACGTCTGGAAGGTGCGTCCGAGCCCGGCGTTGGCCCGCTGCGTGATGCTGGAGCGGGTGAGGTCCCGTCCGCCGAGCAGCACCTGGCCCGAGGTGGGCGCGTGCACCCCGGAGACGAGGTTGAACAGCGTGGTCTTGCCAGCACCGTTCGGGCCGATGACGCCGACGATCTGGCCCCGCGGCACGGTGATGCTGATGTCCTCCAGGATCTGTGCCCCGCCGATGCGCAGCGAGAGATCCCGGACCTCCAGGGCGGGCGCGGGGGCGGAGCTCGCCGCCCCCGCGGCCCGGCCCTGGACCGGGCTGTCCTGCTCGGTCACTCGCCCGAGGCCTCCGGCGGCGCGACCTCGTCGGCGGCGACCGTGTCGATGACCTCGGGGACCCAGGCGTCGCCCTCCTGCACCAGGCTGGCGGTGAACATGTCCTGCACGAGGGCGTGGTCGCCCTCACGGACGGTCGTCGTGCCCTTCGGGCCCTCGAACTCCCAGCCCTCGAGCGCGTCGATCATGGCGGTGACGTCGTCCCCGCCCTCGGCGACGGCCTGCACGATCATCTGGCCGGCCACGAAGCCGTCGACGGTGAACAGGTCCGGCGTCCCTCCGGCCTCGGTGACCGAGTCCACGAGGGCCTGGTTGACCTCGTTGTCGGTCGCCCCGGGGAAGTAGTGCGAGAGGAAGGAGATCTGCTCGCCGGCGTCGCCGTAGGCGGCGAAGGTCGCCGAGTCGGCGAGCCCGGTGACGACCGGGGCGGCGTCGAAGACGTCCTGCTGGGTGAGGGACTGCCACATGTTGCCGGCGGTGGCACCCGCCCAGGCGACGAAGATCAGGTCCGGCTCCTCGTCGACCACCTGGCGGGCGAAGCCGGTGAACTCGGTGGCGTCCTCGGGCACCAGCACGCTGGCGACCTCGGCTCCCTCGGCGCCCAGCACCGCCTCGACGGCGGCGAGGTTGCCCTGGCCGAAGGCGTTGTCCTGGGCCAGGACGACCACCTTGCCGGAGTTGTCCTCGAGCATCGCGCCGGCGGTCGCGACGTCCTGGAAAGACTGCGGCCGGAGCGGAAGGTGAACTCGTTGACGCCGGTGATCGCGTCGGTCGCGGCCGGACCGGAGATGTAGAGGATCTCGTTCTGCGCGGCCTGCTCGGCCATGGCGGTCGCGATGCCGGAGACGACCGTGCCGCCGAGGATCTGGTAGTCCTGCCCGATGAGGTCCTTGGCCGCGGCGACGGCGGTGTCGGGGTTGCCAGCGTCGTCGCGGTACTCCACCTCGATCGTGGTGCCGTCGATCTCGCCGGTGCCCTCGGTGGCGTAGTCGATGCCGGCCTCCAGTCCCTGGCGGTACTGCTCGCCGTAGGCCGCCAAGGGGCCGGTCTCGGAGTAGATGATGCCGACCTGGGCGGTGCCGCCGCCCTCGGAGCCCTCGCCGCTCGCCCCGCTGTCGTCGCCACCCCCGTCCGTGCTCGACGGCGCGCAGGCCGAGAGGGTCAGCGCCGTGGTGGCGGTCAGGACGGTGAGCAGGCGGACGGGCCGTGCGGTCACGGGGACACTCCTTCGTGCGGTCAAACATGAAAGGTGATTCATGTTTCGCATCCGAAGGTAGATCAGGCCGTGCAGGGTGTCAACGTCGCCGCGACTCGCGTCCCCCGGTCGTGACCGGATCGTGACCGCGCACCACCTCCACCCCTTCCCTCCACCGCCCGACCGGACACCCCTTCTGTCCGCCCCCCCATACCCGACCGGACACCCCTCATGTCGGCCTCTGGCACGACCGGACACCCGTCGTGACCGGCGGCATCCCAGGGTATGTCGGTGCCCGGTGCGAGGGTGACGCCCATGAGCGAGGAACTCACGACCGGCGCGGTGCTGCCGCTGCTGCTGGCCCTGGCCGTCGGACTGGTGCTGGGCTGGCTGCTGGCCCGCAGCGGCGCGGCAGCGCGCTCGGCGAGGGCGCAGACCGAGGTGGCGCTGGCCCGCGCCTCTCGGGACCAGGCGCACGCGGAGGCCGCCGAGCTGCGGCTGGAGCTGGACGGCGTGTCCTCCCGCGAGGACCAGGACTCCCGCACCGCGGCCGAGCTCGCACCGCTGCGGGCGGCCCTCGACCGGGTCGAGCAGCAGGTGCGGACGCTGGAGCGCGACCGGGTGGAGCACTTCGGCCAGGTCGGCGAGCACCTGGACCAGGTCGCCACCCAGACGAGGGCACTGCGGGAGCAGACCGCCGCCCTCTCGGGCGCTTGTCCGCGTCCGGGACCCGGGGCACCTGGGGCGAGGTGCAGCTGCGCCGGGTGATGGAGCATGCCGGCATGCTCGCGCGCTGCGACTTCGACGAGCAGGTGAGCGCGATCAGCCGGCACGATGCCCGGGTCCGGCCCGACGCCGTGGTCCGGCTGCCCGGAGACAAGGTCATCGTGGTGGACAGCAAGGCCCCGTTGTCCGCCTTCCTGCGCGCACAGGCCCCGGAGCGGTCCGGTGACGAGGTCGACGCGCTGCTGGGCGAGCACGCGGCGGCGCTGCGCACGCACGTCGACGGGCTGGCCGCGAAGGACTACTGGTCGGCCTTCGCCACCTCACCGGAGCTGGTCGTGTGCTTCGTGCCCAGCGACGCGGTGCTCGCCGCCGCCCTGCGGGCCGCCCCGGACCTCTACGACCACGCGCAGTCCCGCAAGGTCGTGCTGGCCTCTCCGGCGACGCTCTTGGCGGTGCTGCGGGCGACCGCCCTGGCCTGGCAGCAGGACGCCCTGGCCGGCAACGCCCGAGACCTGCTCGCCCTGGGCAGCGAGCTGCACCAGCGGCTCGGCACGGTGGGGCGGCACACCAGGGCCATGGGGTCCGCGCTCCGGCGCTCGGTCGAGACCTACAACCAGCTCGTGGGCACGCTGGAGTCCCGGGTCATGGTCACCTCGCGGCGGATGAGCGAGCTCGGGCTCGCCGAGGCGGGCCCGGAGCCGTTGCCGGTCCTCGAGTCCGCCCCCCGACCCGTCGCCGAGGACTGGCTGGCCGTGGAGCTGGAGCAGGGCACGCCGAGCAGGTCGGAGGAGCAGGACGCGGCCGCGGCACGGGGCACGCGGCGCCGGGAGGTGGGCTGATCCGGCGACCGGGCCGACCCCCGGCCGCGGCTCAGGCCTCCTCGAGCTCCTGCAGGAAGGCGCGTCCGCGCTCGCTCGTCGGCTGCTGCAGCACCTGGGTCGGCGGGCCCTGCTCCGCGATGCCGCCGTCGGCCAGCAGGACAACCCGGTCCGCGGCCTGGCGGGCGAAGCGCATCTCGTGCGTCACCACCACCATGGTCATCCCCTCCGAGGCGAGGTCACGCATGACGCTGAGCACCTCACCCACGAGCTCGGGGTCCAGCGCGGAGGTCGGCTCGTCGAAGAGCATGACGGCGGGGTCCATGGCCAGGGCCCGGGCGATCGCCACCCGCTGCTGCTGCCCGCCGGACAGGCTGTCGGGATAGGCGTCGATCTTGTGCGCCAGGCCCACCCGGTCGAGCAGCTCCTGCGCCCGCTGCGTGGCATCGCCCCGTGAGCGGCCGAGCACGTCTCGCTGGGCGACCGCGACGTTCTCCCGCACCGTCATGTGCGGGAAGAGGTTGAAGGCCTGGAAGACCATGCCGATGCGGGCGCGCAGCCGGTTCAGGTGCTTCTCGTCGTACTGCAACGGCTGACCCGCGACCTCGATCGAGCCCTCGGTGACCCGCTCCAGTCCGTTGATGCACCGCAGCAGGGTCGACTTGCCCGCACCGGACGGCCCGATGAGGGTGACGACCTCACCACGAGCGACGTCGAGGTCGATGCCGTCGAGCACGGTGGTGCCGCCGAAGCGCTTGACGATCCCCCGCATCCGGACGGCGTGCGTGCCCTCTGACTGCGTGTCGCCCAGGTCTGTCGTGCTCATGCCGTCGCCATCCTTCGGTGCTTGCCCAACCGGTGCTCCAGCGCGTTGACGACGACCGTGAGCACCAGCACGATCGCGAGGTAGTAGATCGCGACGATGATGTAGGCCGTCAGCGGCTGGTAGGTCGAGGCCGCCATGTTCTGCGAGGTGCGGAAGAGCTCGGTCATCCCGATGAAGGCGACCAGCGAGGAGTCCTTCACCGCGATGATGTACTGGTTGCCGAGCACCGGGAGCATCGTGCGCAGGGCGAGCGGCGCCTGGACGCGGCGCAGCGTCATCGCCCTCGACATCCCGACCGACCGCGCGGCCTCGGTGAGCCCCCGCGGGACGGAGAGGAAGCCCGACCGGATGATCTCGGCGATGTAGGCCGAGTTGTGGAAGGCCAGCGCGAAGGCGCCCGCCCAGAAGGCGGGCAGCGTGACCACGTAGGCCAGGCCGAAGTAGATGATGAAGATCTGGGTGATGAGGGGTGTGCCGCGCACCAGCCCGATGTAGACCGTGGCCAGCCACCGCAGCGGACGCACCCTGCTCATCGCCAGCGCCGCCACCCCGGCCCCGGCCACCATGGCCATGACCAGGGCGGCGGCGGTCAGGCTGAGCGTGACCCAGGTCGCCTCGAGGAAGAGCGGGGCATACTCCGCGAAGAGCTCGACGAAGTCGACCATCGCCGAGCCTCAGCCCTCGTCGCTGGTCTCGGACCCCTCGGCCTGGCCGGAGATGTCCTGGCCGAAGTACTTCTCGCTGATCTCGCCGTAGGTTCCGTCCTCGATGATCGTCGCCAGGGCTCCGTTGAGGTCGTCGACCAGACCGGAGTTGCCCTCCTTGACGGCGAAGGCCGGGGACTCGGTGTAGAGCGGGTCGCCGCACTCCACGACGTCCAGCCCGGCTTGCTCGATCTGGTAGAGCCCGACGAGGCGGTCGGTCATGACGGCGTCCAACCGGCCGGTGCCGAGGTCACGCAGGGCCACGACGTCGGAGTCGAAGGTGCGGACCTCGCCGACCCAGTCCCCACCCTCCTCATCGAGGTACTCCTGGTAGGTGGTGCCCGTCGCGACCCCCACGGTGGGGCTGTCGAGCTCGGAGACCTCGGTGCACTCCGTGCCGGAGGCGACGAAGGCCTGGGCGCCGGAGCTGTAGTAGCCGTCGGTGAAGTCGACCGCCTCGTCCCGTTCCTCGGTGGGCGTCATGGAGGCGATGAGCACGTCGTAGCGGTTGGCCTGGACACCGCCGATGAGCGAGGCGAAGGCGGCGGTCTCGCTCTGCATCTCCAGCCCCAGCTCCTGCGCGACGGCAGCACCGATCTCGTAGTCGAAGCCGGTGAGCTCGTTGCCCTCGAAGTAGCTGAACGGCTGGAACTCACCGCTCATGGCGACCACGAGGCTGCCGTCGTCGATGAGATCCCCGGAGATCCCTCCGTCGTCACCAGAGGCCCCCGATCCCCCGGACTCGGACCCGCAGGCGGACAGCGCCAGGACACTCACCGCAGCCAGGACCAGACCGGTGCGCGAAGCAGACATCGTTGATCATCTCCGTTTCCTCGGGCGGGAGCTGCCGGACTGCGTGCTCCCTCGACAGCCTAGACGCCCTCCCCGGGCGACCCGGCCTGAGCCACCATAGACAGGTCTTCGACCGCTCCGAAGCCCGATCGTCGCGCCACTGGAAGTCTGCTACGCCCGCGCGCGTGAGGCGTCGGCGCCACCCTCGGGCGGCCCGGCATACCGTGATCGAATTGTGACCTGCTCGCCGACCCGGCGTCAGCGCAGCGAGCCTCCCGGGCGCTCGGGATCGAGCTGGGGTCGTGCTGGACCTTCTTGACGTCGTGGCCGGCCGCCTTGAGGTCGCGCCGGATCTCGTTGGGCAGGGCGAAGAGCAGCGACTCCTCGGCGGCGGTCACCGCCTGCACGTCCTCGTAGCCGCGCTCCGCGAGCCAGTCGAGCACGTCGCGCACGAGCACCTCGGGGACACTGGCCCCGCTCGTGACGCCGACGGTCGCGACGCCGTCCAGCCAGGCCTCGTCGATCTCGTCGGCGTAGTCGACCAGGTGCCCGTCGCGCGAGCCGTACTCCAGGGCGACCTCGACCAGCCGCTTGGAGTTCGACGAGTTCTGCGAGCCGACGACGATCATGAGGTCGCAGTCGGAGGCCATCTGCTTGACGGCGACCTGCCGGTTCTGGGTCGCGTAGCAGATGTCGTCGCTGGGCGGGTCCTGCAGCTTCGGGAACTTCTCGCGCAGGCGGCGGACCGTCTCCATCGTCTCGTCGACGCTGAGGGTGGTCTGGGAGAGCCACACGACCTTCTCCGGGTCGCGGACCTCCACGTGGTCGACGTCCTCGGGGCTCTCGACCAGGGTGATGTGGTCCGGTGCCTCCCCCGCGGTGCCCTCCACCTCCTCGTGCCCCTCGTGCCCGACGAGCAGGATGTCGTAGTCGTCGTCCGCGAAGCGGACCGCCTCACGGTGCACCTTGGTGACCAGCGGGCAGGTCGCGTCGATCGTCTTGAGCGAGAGCTGGCGGGCCTCCTCGTGCACCGTCGGGCTGACGCCGTGCGCGGAGAAGATGACGCGGGCGCCCTCGGGCACCTCGTCGGTCTCCTCCACGAAGATCGCGCCGCGCTTCTCCAGGGTCCGGACGACGTGCTTGTTGTGCACGATCTCCTTGCGCACGTAGACCGGCGGGCCGTAGAGCTCCAGCGCCTTCTCCACCGTCACGACGGCCCGGTCCACCCCGGCGCAGTAGCCGCGGGGCGCCGCCAGCAGCACGCGCCTGCCCGTCCGGTCAGCAGCCGCCTCCGGCACGTCCATGGTCTCGGTCGGTCGGGTCGAGGGTGTTGCAGAAGTCACGGGACAAGTCTAGGTGCTGAGGCTGGACGGTCCGTGAACGCCGACGACGGCCTCCCGCAGCGTGGACGCGACCGCCTCCGCGTGGGTCGACGGCATGAGATGGGTGGCGGCCGGGACCGTGACCACACGGGCTCCGCCGGCCGCGCGCGCGAAGCGGCCCGCGTGGATGCGCATCTGGTCGAGCTGACCGTTGACGATGGTCACCGGGCACCTCACCGCCCGCAGCAGCTCCGGGCGGGCCTCACGCATGACCAGGTCCCACGCCGCCGGCAACGCCGCGTAGGCCGCGCCGTCCGGGAGCGCGTCGGCGTGCTCACCCCGCGCCCCGAGGAGGCGCATCAGCGCGTTGGCCGCGCCAGCGGTGCGGTCCGCGCCAAGGACGGGCAGCGCCCGGGCGAACCCCCGGTAGACCCCGGTCAGCGGTCCCCGCGGGTCGGCACTCGCCCCGACGAGGACGAGACCGCCCAGCGCGTCGGGGTGCCGCGCGGCCCACATCATCGCGAGGTATCCCCCGAGCGAGTGACCTGCCAGCACCGGCGGACGACCCCGACCCACGGCTCCGCCGCCGGCCTCGGCGACGGCCGCCCCGATGGTCGCCAGCGCCGACTCGCGGGTGAAGGGCTCAGCGACGCGCGCACCATGACCCGGCAGGTCCACGGTCACCAGGTCGATCTCGGGCAGCAGCGCCCGGTAGGGCTCCCACTGCGCCCGGCTCATCCGGGTGCCGTGCAGCAGCACCATCGCGGGCCGCCGCGCCGTTGCGTCCTCCGGCATAGGCAGGAGTGTGCCCCGCCGCAGGACCCAGGTCGACCGGGGATGTCGCGCCCCGGCAGGAGATCCACGGTCGGCTCCACCGAGGTATGCCCGCTCCGACCGGGGATGTCGCGCCCCGGGCGGACATCCACGGTCGCGCGGCACGCGGCATACCCTGGCGTCGTGCCGACGCCCTCGTTGCCCCCGACCGCCCGGGAGACCACCGCCTCCTCGCCGTGGCCGGTGCGCACGCTGTCCATGAAGATCAGCGACTACGTCGACAAGATGTCGCCGCTGTGGGTCGAGGGCCAGATCGTCCAGCTCAACCGGCGCCCGGGGATGTCGACCGCCTTCCTCACCCTGCGCGACACCGATGTGGACATGTCCCTGTCGGTGGCGATCCCCACCGGGGCCCTGGACGCGATGCCCGCACCCCCGGAGACCGGTGCCCGCGTCGTGGTCCACGCCAAGCCCACCTTCTGGGCCAAGCGCGGCACGCTGCAGCTCGAGGCCCGGCAGATGCGCCACGTCGGCGTCGGCGAGCTGCTGGCGCGGCTGGAGCACCTCAAGCAGCTGCTGCGCAGCGAGGGTCTCTTCGAGCCGGGGCGCAAGCGGGCGCTGCCCTTCCTCCCCCGCCGGGTCGGGCTCATCACGGGCCGCGCCACCGCGGCCGAGCGGGACGTCCTCGCCGGTGTCGCCCGCCGGTGGCCCGCGGCGGTGGTCGAGGTGCGGCAGGTGGCGGTCCAGGGCACCGACACGGTGTCCGCGGTCACCGCAGCCCTGCGCGAGCTGGACGAGATGTCGGAGGTGGAGGTCGTCGTCATCGCACGCGGCGGCGGCTCCTTCGAGGACCTGCTGCCCTTCTCCAACGAGACCCTGGTGCGGGCGGTGTCCGCCGCGCGGACCCCCGTCGTCTCGGCGATCGGGCACGAGAGCGACAGCCCGCTGCTCGACTTCGTCGCCGACCTGCGTGCGTCCACCCCCACCCACGCTGCGGCGGCCGTCGTCCCCGACGTCGCCGACGAGCTGCGCGGGCTGACCACGGTGCGAACCCGCGCCCGACGTGCGATGGCTACCCGCGTCTCCCGCGAGCGGGAGCGGCTGCGCGAGCTCATGGCGCGCCCGGTCATGGCCGACCGCGCCGCGATCGTCGCCCAGCACCGGCGGGAGGTCACCGAGGCCCACCGCCGGGGCCGTGCGGTCCTGGAGGGTCGCCTCGACCTGGAGCGCGACCGCAGCGACCAGCTGGTGCGGCACCTGCGGGCGGTCTCCCCCCAGCACACGCTGCAGCGGGGATATGCCGTCGTCCGCCACGGCGACGGCACCATCGTCCGCGACCGCGACGAGGTCGACGCCGAGGAGATGCTGCGCGTCACCGTCGCCCGCGGCGACTTCGCGGTGCGTCCCGTCACCCGCCCCGGCGTCGATACCCTGGAGCGATGAGCGAGCCCAGCGTCGACACCTCACCCGCCGAGACCCCCGTGGCCGACCTCAGCTACGAGCAGGCCAGGGACGAGCTGGTCGCCCTCGTGGCCCGGATCGAGTCCGGTCAGGTGCCGCTGGAGGAGGCCATGGCGCTGTGGGAGCGCGGCGAGGAGCTGGCCGCCCACTGCCAGACCAAGCTGGACGCGGCCCAGGAGACTCTCGACCGGGCGACCGACCGCGGCGAGGGCGTGGCGCCGTCGCAAGGCAGGAGCACCCAGGACGAGCCGTCGGAGGGGACCGAGGACGCGTCCGACTGAGGGCCCGCTAGTCGCGCGCCTGCACCGACTCCAGCAGCGCGCGCGCCTCGCCCTCCGCCGCGGTGCCGTGCACGACCACCGTGCTCTGCCCCTCGACCTCGAGCAGCCAGGCGTTCTGGGCGTTGCCCGACTCGGCCTCCCACGCCTGCCACCCCCGCTCACCGTCCGGCCCCGGGAGCCGCGTCTCGCCCACCTGCTCACCCCCCGAGAGGACCGCGTCGCGCCAGGCCGGGGTGACCCCGTCCGCCTGGTGGACCGCCAGGTACTCGCCCTCCGGCGTCACGTAGGAGACGTGCCACGTGGGCACGCCCTCCAGCGGTTCGAACCACACCACGGTCGGCGACCACTCCTGCCCCGGCTCGGGCACCCAGACCGGCCAGTCGGCCTGGTCCACCGCGTAGGCGGCGGTCGAGGCGACCTCCACCCGGCGCGGCTCCTGCTCGGTCGGGTTGTAGGTGAGCGACCACCAGACGAGGACCAGGGCCAGCACGAGCACCGTGGAGTAGACCATGTTGCGGACGGTGTACGACGCCAAGCGCTGGCGCCGACGGTCCGGTGCAGGCGCGGCGGCCGGTGGGCCGGCGGGGGTGGGGTGCGGTCGCTCGCTCACCCCTCCATGGTCGCACCCGACGGCTGGGGTCGGCGCCGGGCGGACCCGATAGGGTGGCGCGCAGCAGCGTTCCGACGAAGGAGGGCCCATGGCCGACCGCTCACCGAAGACGACCGACCAGGTCCTCCCGGACCGCAACCTCGCCCTCGAGCTGGTGCGCGTCACCGAGGCCGCGGCGCTGGCCGCCGGCCGCTGGGTGGGGCGCGGCGACAAGATCCTGGCCGACAACGCCGCCGTCGAGGCGATGCGCAAGGTCATCTCCCAGGTCGCCATGGACGGCGTCGTCGTCATCGGCGAGGGTGAGAAGGACGAGCGCCCATGCTGTTCAACGGCGAGTCGGTCGGCGACGGCAACGGCCCCGCCGTCGACGTCGCGTCGACCCGATCGACGGCACCACACCTACCGCCAAGGGCATGGACAACTCGATCGCGGTCATGGCCGTGTCCGAGCGCGGGACGATGTACGACCCGTCGGCCGTGTTCTACATGGACAAGCTCGTCGTGGGCCCCGACGTCGCGGACCGGGTGGACATCCGGCTCCCGGTGCAGGAGAACCTGCGCCGCATCGCCCGCGCCAAGAAGAGGTATGTCGAGGACCTCACCGTCATCATGCTCGACCGCCCCCGGCACGACCGCTACACCCACGAGGTGCGCGAGGCCGGGGCACGGCTGCGCTTCATCACCGACGGGGACGTCGCCGCCGCCATCGCCGCGGCCCGCGAGGGATCCTCGGTCGACATGCTCATCGGCATCGGCGGCACCCCCGAGGGGATCATCACCGCCTGCGCCATGAAGGCCATGGGCGGGGTGATCCAGGGCCGGCTGTGGCCCAAGGACGACGAGGAACGCCAGAAGGCCATCGACGCCGGCCACGACCTCGACCGGGTGCTGTCCACCGACGACCTCGTCACCGGGGACAACTGCTTCTTCGTCGCGACCGGCATCACCACCGGAGAGCTGCTCCACGGTGTCCGCTACGGCTCGGGCACGGCGGTCACCCAGTCGCTGGTCATGCGCTCCCGCTCCGGCACGATCCGCGAGATCACCTCGCACCACCGGCTGGACAAGGTCGCCGCCATCGCCGACTCGCTCGCCCCGGACGCCGTCTGATGGCCGCCGTGCTCACGGTGGGCGAGGCGCTCATCGACATCGTCGTGCCGCACGGCGACGGCGAGCGCAGCGAGCACGTCGGGGGCTCCCCCGCCAACGTCGCGATCGGCGTCTCCGCCCTCGACCACGACAGCCGGCTCACGGCATACCTCGCGCCGGACGAGCACGGGGACCGGGTCCGCGAGCACCTCGAGCGGCACGACGTGCAGCTCACCGACGGCTCGACCGCCGCCGACCACACCTCGACCGCGACGGCGCACCTCGACGCGGACGCCGTCGCGACCTACGAGTTCGACCTCGCCTGGGAGGTGGGACCGCAGGACCTCTCCGGCGTCGGCCACGTGCACACCGGCTCCATCGCCGCCACCCTGGAGCCCGGCGGCTCCGAGGTGGTGAGGCTCATCGAGGCGGCCCGGGGCACCGCGACGGTGTCCTACGACCCCAACGCCCGGCCCTCGATCATGGGCAGCCCGCAGGACGCGCGGCAGCGGATCGAGGAGTGCATCGGCCGCAGCGACGTGGTCAAGGCCAGCCTCGAGGACGTCGAGTGGCTCTACGGCGAGGACGTCGACGTGGTGCAGGTCGTCCACGAATGGGGTCAGCTCGGGCCTGATCTCGTGGTGGTGACCCGCGGCGGCGACGGCGCCGTCGTGCATCTCTCGCGCGACGACACCACGCTCGAGCTGCCCTCCCTCACCGTGCAGGTGGTGGACACCGTCGGCGCCGGCGACTCGTTCATGTCCGGGCTGCTGAGCGGCCTGCTCGACGCAGGGCTGCTCGGCTCCCCGCAGGCCCGCACCCGGCTCGCGCACGCTGACCTGGAGGACATCGCGCCGGCGCTGGAGCGGGCGGTGGCCTGCGCCGGCTTCACCGTGGCGCGCGCCGGGGCAGCGGCCCCCACCCGCGCCGACCTGGGCCTGGCCTGACCCGTCGCCCGGATAGGCTGACGCACCATGAGCACGAGCACCGCCTTCGAGGACCTGCTGCGCGCCAACGAGGAGTATGCCTCCACGCACGCCGAGGAGCTCCAGGGCTTCGACGGGGTGGCGCACGCCGGTGTCGCCATCGTCACCTGCATGGACTCCCGGATCGAGCCGCTGCAGATGCTCGGCCTGACCCACGGCGACGCCAAGATCTTCCGCAACCCCGGTGGTCGCGTGACCGATGCCGCGCTGGAGGCACTGGTCCTGGGGGTCCACCTGCTCGGGGTCGAGCGCATCCTCGTCGTGCCGCACACCCGGTGCGCCATGACGACGAAGAGCGAGAACGAGCTGCGCGAGACCATCTCCGAGCTCACCGGCATCGACGCGTGGTTCCAGCGTTTCCACGTCGTGCCGGACCAGCAGGCCGCCCTCGCCGAGGACGTGCACCGGGTCACCTCGCACCCGCTCATCCAGGGGCGGGTCGAGGTCGGTGGGTTCCGCTACGACGTCGACACCGGCCGGCTGACCCAGCTGGTCTGAGCCCGTGCTGAGCGCCCTGTCGCTGGCGCCGTTGACGCTGGCCGCGCTGCTCGGCTGGTCCGGGGCGGTCAAGCTGCGCCAGCCCGCCGCCACGGCCGCCATGGTGCGCGAGCTGCGGCTGCCCCGCTGGTGCGCTCCCGCCGCGGTCTCCCGCGTCCTGCCCTGGGCGGAGCTGGGCACCGCGGCGCTGCTGCTCACCCCCTGGACCTGGACGTATGCCGTCGGCGCCGGCGCGGCGCTCGCGCTCTGCACCGCCTTCCTCGTGGTCGTGGCCCGGGCCATGGGCTTCCGACCCCGACCGGTCTGCGCCTGCTTCGGCCGGGTGGGCCACCACCACATCTCCGCCCGCACCGTCGTGCGCAACGCCGCGCTCGTCGGACTGGCCGCCCTCGCGGTCGGCATCGCCGTGGCAGGATCCAGCACCGGGCGCCTCGTGGCGTCCTACCGGGGTGCGGACTGGGTGTGGTTGGGGCTGGCGGTCGCGCTGGCAGCCCTCACCGCGGCCGCGGTGGCGGGCGGCGGCCCTGACACCGACCTCCGACCCTCCTCGACCCCTGGTCCCGCCTCCCCGGACCGGAGCACCCTGCTGCACTCCCCCCTCGTCGCCGCCGACCTGGAGACCACGACCCTCCTGACCCTGGTGCTGCCGCGTCCCCAGCTCGTGGTGGGGGTCGACTGCTGGTGCGGGTCCACCTTCGCCGTCCTGCAGCGGCTGCCCGACTGGCGCGGGCGGGCGCCGTGGCTCGGTGTGCACCTGGTGCACACGCGTCCGCCCTTCGCCGAGCCGCGCACCCGGGGCCTGACGGACCTGTGGTGGGACCCGGACGGCCGGCTCGTGGCCGCCCTCGGCGCCGGCCCGGGGCCGTGCGCCGTCCTGGTCGACGAGAGCGGCGTGCTGGACGGCCCGGTCACCGGTGTGGAGCAGATCGAGCGCCTGGTGGACTACAGCGCGAGCCGCTCGCGCACCACCTGAGCCAGCCGGTCGGCATACTCCCCCGCCCGCTCCTGCGTGTCCGCCTCGACCATGACCCGCACGACGGGCTCGGTGCCGGACTTGCGCAGGAGCACCCGTCCCTGCTCGCCGAGCTGGGTCTCGATGTCGCGCACGGCGGCGGTGACCCCCTCGTCCTGCTCGACCCGGTCCTTGTCGACGCCCTTGACGTTGACCAGGATCTGCGGCAGCCGCGTCATGACGCCGGCCAGGTCGTGCAACGCCTGGCCGGAGGACACGACCCGCTGCGCCAGCGCGAGGGCGGTGAGCACGCCGTCCCCCGTCGTGCCGTGCTCGAGCATGATGACGTGCCCAGACTGCTCCCCGCCGAGGGAGTACCCCTTCGCACGCATCTCCTCGAGCACGTAGCGATCCCCCACCGCGGTCTGGACGACCGTGATCCCCTCGCGCTCCATGGCCTGGATCAGCCCCAGGTTGCTCATGACCGTGGCGACGAGGGTGTCGTCGCGCAGCTCGCCCCGGTCGTGCAGGCTGAGCGCGAGGATGGCCATGATCTGGTCCCCGTCGATCTGCGCGCCGCGGGCGTCGACCGCGAGACAGCGGTCGGCGTCCCCGTCGAAGGCCACACCCATGTCGGCGCCGCGCAGGCGGACCGCCTCCTGCAGCTGGTCGAGATGGGTGGACCCGGCTCCGTCGTTGATGTTGAGACCGTTGGGGTCGGCGCCGATGAGGTCGACGGTCGCCCCGGCGCGACGGAAGACCTCCGGACCCACCTCCGAGGCGGCCCCGTGCGCCGCGTCGATCACGATGCGCAGGCCGTCCAACCGTCCCGGCGCCGCGGCGAGCAGGTGCTCGATGTAGAACTCGGCCCCGACCTGGAAGGGCCGGATGCGTCCCACCCCGGCCCCCGTGGGGCGCTGCCAGTCGCCACCCATCCGCTCGGAGATGCGGTCCTCGATCTCGTCCGCGAGCTTGTGCCCGCCGCGGGCGAAGAACTTCAGACCGTTGTCCGGCATGGCGTTGTGCGACGCCGAGAGCATGGCGCCCATCTCGGCGTTCATCCGTTGGGTCAGGAAGGCGATGGCCGGGGTCGGCAGGACCCCGGCGTCCAGCACGTCGACGCCCGCCGAGGCGAGACCGGCCATGACCGCGGCCGACAGGAACTCCCCCGAGGCCCGTGGGTCGCGGCCCACGACCGCCGTGGCCCGGTTGCCGCCGTAGACGCTCTGCCCGCCCAGCTCGTGCGCGACCGCGACCGAGAGGTCCAGCGCCAGCTCGGCGGTGATGTCCTTGTTGGCCAGACCGCGCACCCCGTCGGTGCCGAAGAGCCGTCCCATACGTCGTCCTTGTCCTCGTCCTCGTCCTCGTCGTCGTCCCGTGCGGGCCGACACGGCAGTATGCCGCACCGGCGCCCCCAGGGACGCCGAGGCCCGCCGGGAGCCGTGCTCCGGGCGGGCCGTGCGGGCCGACGGGACGGTCGGTCGACCGGCCCGGCAGGCTCAGCGCTTGCTGTACTGCGGCGCCTTGCGCGCCTTCTTCAGACCGGCCTTCTTGCGCTCGGGGACGCGCGCGTCGCGCGTGAGCAGCCCGGCGCGCTTGAGCGCCGGCCGGTTGAGCTCGGAGTCCACGCCGTTGAGCGATCGGGCCACGCCGAGACGCACCGCGCCGGCCTGGCCGGAGGGGCCACCGCCGTGCACGCGCACGAGGACGTCGTAGGCGCCGTCGAGCTCCAGCAGGGTCAGCGCCTCCGCGGCGATCTGCTGGTGCACCTTGTTGGGGAAGTACTCCGCGAGGGTGCGGCCGTTGATGCGCCACTGGCCGCTGCCCGGGACGATCCGCACGCGGGCCACGGCCTGCTTGCGGCGGCCGGTGCCGGCGCCGGGGGCCGAGGCGCTCGGGCGCTCGGCGGTCGTGCCCTCCGCGCCGGGGGCCGACTCGGTGGTGTACTCGGAGACGGCGTTCTCGTCGAAGTCGCCGTCGGTGGTGTCGATGTCGTTGACAGTCATGGGTCCTTCGGCTTCCTTACTGGGCGACCTGGGAGATCTCGAACGGGACGGGCTTCTGGGCGGCGTGCGGGTGGGTGTCGCCCGCGTAGACCTTCAGCTTGGAGAGCATCTGCCGACCGAGCGAGTTCTTGGGGAGCATGCCGCGCACGGCCTTCTCCACGGCCCGGGTCGGGTGCTTGTCGAGCATCTGCTCATAGCTCTGCGCCTTGAGGCCGCCCGGGTAGCCGGAGTGGCGGTAGGCCTTCTTCTGCTCCAGCTTGGAGCCGGTGAGGGCCACCTTGTCGGCGTTGACGATGATGACGAAGTCACCGGTGTCGACGTGCGGGGCGAAGATCGTCTTGTGCTTGCCGCGCAGCAGCGTCGCGGTCTGGGACGCGAGCCGACCGAGCACGACGTCGGTGGCGTCGATCACGTGCCAGGCGCGGGTGACGTCACCGGCCTTCGGGGAGTAGGTGCGCATTCGCCTACCTTCTTTGCGGAATCGGGTTCTGGGCAACTGTTCCAGTCTAGCGACGCGCGGGACCCCACCCAAACCGCTCATCGTCGCAGGTCAGAGCTGGTATGCCCGGCCCACGACCGCGTCATACAGCACCTTTGTGCACAGAGATTGTGCATACTCAGCGGCGCTCGAGTAGCCTCGTCGTCGTCGAGAGGAGCACGCCCGTGCCCATCCTGCCCCCACTGCGTCGTCGCGAGCCCGAGCGCCGCGGCGTCGAGTCCCCCGCCCCCGCGGCCACCCCGGCGGCCCCGACCCCGTGGCCCCGGGCGGTGGTCGTGCTCCTGGGCGTCGCGCTGGCCTTCGCCGTGCTCCTCGGCCTGCACCAGCTCCGGGACTACGTCGCCCCCGTCTTCCTCGCCCTCAACCTGGTCCTCGCCGCCGCCCCGCTGCAGCGCTGGCTGGTCGGGCTGAAGGTCCCCGGACCGCTGGCCGCGGTGACCACCGGCGCGGCGATCTTCACCTTCCTCATCGGTTTCTTCACCGCCCTGGGCTGGTCTGCCGCGGCGATGGTCGAGGAGCTGAGCTCGCGCGAGTACCGCCAGCGCTACACCGAGCTCTACACCCAGGCGGTCACCTTCCTCGAGGGCTACGGGCTGCAGCAGGACACCCTGACCGAGCAGCTCGAGTCGGCGCTGGACCCGAGCCGCATCATCGGGGCGCTCGGCGGGGTGCTGAGCAACCTCACCGGCATCCTGGGTCTGCTGACGACCACCGCCATCGTCATCTTCTTCCTCATGATCGACACGATGAGCGCCGGCCGGCGGCTCTCGCTCGTCAAGGACCAGCACCCCGACGTGGCGCACGCCCTGGTGAGCTTCGCCCGCGGCGTCCGGCGCTACTGGGTCGTCACGACGATCTTCGGGCTCGTCGTGGCGCTGCTCGACGTCATCGCGCTGGTCTGGCTCGGCGTTCCGCTGGCCCTGGCCTGGGGCGTGCTGTCCTTCCTCACCAACTACATCCCCAACATCGGCTTCGTCATCGGGCTGGTGCCCCCGGCCGTCGTCGCGCTGCTGGCCAACGGGCCCGTCAACGCCTTGCTGGTGGTCGTCGTCTACAGCGTGCTCAACTTCGTGGTCCAGTCCCTCATCCAGCCCAAGTTCACCGGCGACGCCGTGGGCGTGACGCCGACGATCACCTTCATCTCGCTGGTCGTGTGGGCCTGGGTGCTGGGCCCGGTCGGTGCGCTGCTCGCCCTCCCGGCGACGCTGCTGCTCAAGGCTGTCCTCATCGACGCCGACCCGGCCGCACGCTGGGTCAACGCCTTCCTCGCCTCCAACCCGGACACGGCGCGGGCGGAGACCACGCGGGAGAGCTTCGAGCAGGGGACCTGAGATGGCGCAGTCGTCGGCGCTGCGCACCCTGGCGCACCCGCTGCGCAGCAGGCTCCTGGCCGAGCTGCGGGTGCACGGCCGTGCGACCGGCACCGAGCTGGCGGCCGCGCTGGGCACCCACACGGGTGCGACGTCCTACCACCTGCGCCGGCTGGCCGAGGTCGGGCTCGTGGAGGACACGGGCACGGGCACGGGACGCCGACGGGTGTGGCAGGCGGTCGAGGACCCCGGACCGGGCGCGACGGACGCGGAGCCCGAGCCGCTGGACGAGGACGACGCCCAGGCCGCCGACTGGCTCGCCCTGGACTACCTCGCCCACTTCGGCGACCGGGCCCGCCACTGGCTGGTCGCCCAGCAGGACTGGGACCCGATCTGGCAGCGGACCTGCGGGCTGGAGGACCACACGGTGCAGGTGACGACCGAGCAGCTCACGGCCATGCGGGCCGAGCTGCTCGAGGTGCTCGACCGCTACCGCCGCGTGGGCCAGGGCAACCCGGTCGCCAAGCGGGTCGTCGTCTACACCTGCGCGCTGCCGGTGGACCCCCGCTCGACGGGTGGGCCGGGTGAGCTCCCCACCCGCTAGCGACGTGGGGGACGCACGAGGACCGTGGCGGTGAGCCCCGGCACCACCACCTGACCCTGCCCGGCGCGCCACCGCGTGGCCTTGACCACCTCGTCGGCACCGTCCCGCAGGACGGGCGAGAGCTCCCAGTGCTGCCCGGCCAGCTCGCTGATCTCGATCTCGACGGTGCGACCGCGGCGTTGAGGACGACCAGCAGGCCGTCCTCGCCACGCCAGGACCCCGCGCACCGGCGTCCGTCGACGAGCATCACCACCCGGTCGGCGGCGCCCTGGCCGCTGCCCGAGACGGGGAAGGACACGGCATGCTCCACCGCCGCCGCCGAGCCCAGCCGTAGCAGCGGGTGACGCTCCCGCAGCCGCAGCAGGTCCAGCGCCCGGTCTCGCGCGCCCTGCATGTCCTCCCTGCTCGGCACCAGCGACGGGTCCGCCAGCAGCGGCCGCATGACGTCCCAGCGGGGACCGTTGTCCGGCTCGGGGGGCAGCCCGCGCGCGAAGCCGTTGTCGCGCAGGCCCGGGTCGTAGTGGTTGAACCAGTCGCCCGAGGCATAGCTGTTGCGGTCCAGGCTCTTGCTCCGCAGCAGCTCGGCCCCGGCGTGCCAGAAGCTGAGGCCCTGCGACAGGGTCACCGTCGCGAGCGCCAGCGTGTTGCGCCGCACCCGCTCGGCCATGCTCGTCCCCGGCGGCAGCTTGAGCAGGAGGGTGTCCCACAGCGTCTCGTTGTCGTGCGCGTCGACGTAGTTGACGCACTCCTCCGGCGAGGCGGCATACCCTGCCGGCGAGCCGCCGTAGGGCACCTGCTCGCCGCGCACCACCTCTCCCGTCTCCTGGCTGCGCAGCACGATGCCCCGCAACCCACCGGCCAGCCCCACCTGCAGCAGATCGGTATGCCGGGGGTCCGCTCCCCCGGTCGCGAAGCCGAGGCCGGACCGCGGGTCGGCGTCGTGCACGCTGCCGCCCCGGACGGCGTCCCGCAGCCGGTCGTTGAAGGTGCCGATCCCGGTGCCGTCCAGCTCCCCCTGGCTCGCCTGGCGGAAGCGTGCGCCGTGCGCGACCTCGCCGAAGTCCCAGCCCTCGCCGTAGAGGTGCACGGCGCTGCCGTCGACCCCGTGCTCCGCCACCGTCAGGGCGTCCAGCGCGTCGCGCACCGCCTCCAGGTTGTCCCGGGAGTGGTGCCCCATGAGGTCGAAGCGGAAGCCGTCCACCCGGTAGTGCCGTACCCAGAGGACGCAACCGTCGACCATGAGCTTGCCGGCCATGGCGTGCTCGGTCGCGAGGTTCTGGCAGCAGGTCGAGGTCTCGACGTGACCCTCCTCGTCGAGCCGGTGGTAGTAGCCGGGGACGACGCGGTCCAGCACCGAGGCGCGGTGCAGCCCGGAGTCGGTGGTGTGGTTGTAGACCTGGTCCAGCACCACGCGCAGGCCCAGCTCGTGCAGCCCGGCCACCATCGTGCGGAACTGCGCGGTCCGGGCTCCGCCGTGCGCCTGCCCGGGGCTGGTGGTGTAGGACCCCTCGGGCGCGAGGAAGTGCCAGGGGTCGTAGCCCCAGTTGAAGGCGTCGCGCAGCGCGTGCGCGCGCACCCGGCGCTGCTGCTCGGGGCTGTCCGGCGGCAGCGCCGCGAGCGCCTGCACCGGCTCGTGCGCCCGCTGCGCCGGGTCCTCCGGCACCGAGGTGAGGTCGTAGGTCGGCAGCAGGTGCACCGAGGTCAGACCGGCCTGCGCCAGCCGCCGCAGGTGCCTCCGCCCGAGCCCGTCGGCGGCGAAGGCCAGGTATGACCCGCGCTCGGCCGGCGACACCTGCGGGTCGTCCCGGGAGAAGTCGCGGACGTGCAGCTCGTAGATCGCCTGGTCGACCGCGCGGACCGGCGCGGGCGTCGGCGCGTCGGTCCACCGCCGCGGGGCGTGCGACGGGTCCTCGAGGTCGACCAGCACCGAGTGCCTCGAGTCCAGCGACAGCCCGACCGACCACGGGTCGGTGCTGCGGACCTGCCGGCGCTCGCCGGTGCGGGGCAGGACGTGGTCGAGCTCGAGGACGTAGCAGCGCTCGGCCCACGCCGTCGTGCCCGTGACGGTCCAGGTGCCGTCCGGCTCCCGGTCCATCGGCACCCGCATCGGCTCGCCGGCCGGCGACCAGGCACGCTCCCGCCCCGGCTCGGGCCGCCCCTCCCACAGCAGCAGGTGGACGCCCCGCGCGGTGGCGCCCAGACCCTGACGGTCGGCACCCGGGGGAACGGCTCACCGGGCGGCCCCTGCCAGCTCACCCCGAGCTCCCGGCTCGCGGCGGACGAGGCATACAGGTCGTCCAGCACCCCGGGCACCTGCAGCGAGGTGGCGACCCGCAGCGCGCCACCCCCGTCGCGACCGAGCAGCGCGACCTGACCGGTCAGGATCTCCTCGACGCGGCCGACGTCCTCGTCCGCGAGGTGCAGCGCGTGGTATGCCGCGAGGTGCGGCCACCGGCGCGCCGCCGGGTCCGGCAGCGCCCCGGCACCGAGGACGAGCCGCGCCGACCCCGGCGGCGCCTGCGGGTCGAGCCCTCCCTCCGGCGCCAGCGCCAGCTCCCAGCTCAGCTCCGCCACCGCGGTGCCCTGCGGCGCCGCGGTGGCGGGGACGGCGAGGAGGTCACGGGTCAGCCAGTGCGCGCGGGCGCGCAGCAGATCGAGATGGTCCACGCGGCCCATCCTGCCTGCCGGGTCAGGGCTGGACGAAGACCGCCACGGTCCGGGCCGGCACCTGGGCGGTGCCGGTGGCCGCGTCCCACGTGGCCTCCTGGACCACGGGGTCGGCGCCGTCCGCCTGCACCGGCGAGAGCTCCAGATCGGCACCCTCGAGACCGGGCACCACCTGGTCGACCGGCTCGGCGCCGGCGTTGAAGACGACGACCAGGCCGTCCAGCTCCGGGTCGACGTCCGCGCCGACCGTGTCGTCCACCCGCATGACGACGACCTGCTCGTCACCCTGCTCCGTCCCGGAGACCGGGAAGGTGAGCTTGGCCTCGATGAGCTCGGCGTCCCCGAGCCGGAAGAGCTCGGTGGAGGAGCGCAGCCGCAGCAGGTCGGCGGCCATCGCAGAGGCCTGCTCGATGTCGGCCGGCTCGGGCGCCAGCGCCGGGTCGGCCAGGAGGGGCTGCATGAGGCCCCACTTGTCCTCGTTGTCCGCCGCCGGCGGCAGGCCCCGGCCGAAGCCGTTCTCGGTCATGGTGAAGTCCAGCAGGTTGAACCAGTCGCCGCTGTTGTAGGAGTTGCGGTCCAGGCTCTTGCTGCGCAGCAGGTCGGCGCCACCGTGCCAGAAGCTGATCGACTGCGACAGCGTCGTGGTGGACAGGGCGAGGGTGTTCATCCGCACCCGGTCCGCCATCGGCAGGTCCTGCGGCAGCTTGAAGGTGAGGGCGTCGAAGATCGTCTCGTTGTCGTGGGCGTCCACGTAGTTGACGACCTCGTCCGGGTCCTGCGCGTAGCCGGCGGGCGAGCCGTTGTAGTCGACCTGCTCGCCGGTCACCACCTCACCGGTCTCCTGGCTGCGCAGCTCGAAGCCCCGCAGGTTGCCGGCGAGGCCGACCTGCACCAGGTCGGTGTCGTTGCCGCTGGTGCCACCCGTCGCGAAGCCCTTCTCCGCACCCGGGTCCTCGTCGAAGGGTCCGCCACCGCGGACGCCGTCGCGCAGCCGGTCGTTGAAGGTGCCGATCGAGGTGCCGTCGAGCTGGCCCTGCGTGGCCTGGTAGAACCGGGCGTTGTCGGCCACCTCGCCGAAGTTCCACCCCTCGCCGTAGAGCGTGACCTGCGAGCCGTCGACGCCGTCGCGGCGGACGGTGAGCTCGTCCAGCGCGGCACGCACCGCCTGCATGTTGTCCCGGCTGTGGTGACCCATGAGGTCGAAGCGGAAGCCGTCGACCTTGTAGTCCCGCGCCCAGACGACCACCGCGTCCACCATGAGCTTCTCGGCCATGGCGTGCTCGGTCGCGATGTTCTCGCAGCAGGTCGAGGTCTCCACGTCACCGACGGCGTTGAGCCGGTGGTAGTAGCCGGGCACGACCTTGTCGAGGACGCTCTTGCTCCCCTGGCCCGACTGGGCGGTGTGGTTGAACACCTGGTCCAGGACGACGCGGAGACCGGACTCGTGCAGCCCGCCGACCATCGTCCGGAACTCGGCCACCCGGGCACCGCCCTGGGCCGCCTGCGTCGTCGAGGCGTAGGAGCCCTCGGGCGCCATGAAGTGCCATGGGTCGTAGCCCCAGTTGAAGGCGTCCGCGTCGGCCTGCGCCATGACGCACTCCTGCTGCTCGGCGCTGTCCGGCGGGAGCGAGCCGAGGTCGCAGTCCGGCTGCGGCACCGCGTCCGCGTCGGCGGTCGTCTCCGGGATCGAGGCGATGTCGAAGGTCGGGAGCAGGTGCACGGTGTTCATCCCCGCCTCGGCGAGCGCCTCCAGGTGGCGGCGGCCGTAGCCGTCCTCGGCGAAGGCCAGGTAGGAGCCGCGCAGCTCGGCCGGCACGTCCGGGTCGGCCATCGAGAAGTCGCGCACGTGCAGCTCGTAGATCGTCTGGTCGACCTCGTCCTCGAGCGCCGGCGCCTCCGCCCGCTGCCAGACCCGCGGCTGCCACTGCCGGTCGTCCAGGTCGACCAGCACCGAGCGCTCGCTGTCGAGGGTGAGGGCGACCGAGTACGGGTCGGTGACCCGGTTGGTCTCCACCGCCCCGGTCTCCGGCACGAAGACGTCGACCTCGAAGAGGTACTCGCGCCCCGTCCAGGACCTCTTCCCCTTGACCTCCCAGCTGCCGTCCTTGAGCCGGCGCAGGGACGACTCCTGCGGGTCACCCTCGCCGCCCTCGGGCCAGGTCAGCAGCCGCACGTCCTGGGCGGTCGGGGCCCACAGCCGCAGGGTCGGGTTCGGGCCGCGCCAGCTCACGCCGAGCGCGGTGTCGGCGGCCCGCTCGGCATACAGGTCGTCGAGGACTCCCGGGACCTGAACCCCGGTCGCGTCGCCAGCCGGCCGAGGTCGTCGTACATCGCGACGGCCACCTGTCCGGTGAGGATGTCCCCGGCGGCCCGGGCGCTGCGCCGGTCCAGCCGCAGGGCGAGGTAGCCCTCGAGGTGCGGGAAGTCCTCGAGCACCTCCTCAGGAAGCCCGTCCGGGTCGAGGGTCAGCGGCGAGGAGTCACCTCCGGTGACGGCCTCGGCATCGATCCCCAGCCCGCCGTCGGCGGACCAGTGGAGCCGCCAGTCGCGCAGCACGGCGTCCTCGACCCCCTCTGCGGGCCACGCCACCAGGTCGTCGCGCACCCAGTAGGCGCGCTGCGAGCCGAGGTCCGGCGCCACGCCCGCCTCGGACGTCGTCACGCTCAGCACGTGCGTCTCCAGGTCGTAGCTGAAGGTCGTCCGCACCCCGTCGGAGGGCACGGAGAAGCCGATGTTGGCGCCGTCCCGCTCGCCGCCCTCGCCGTAGTTCTCGTCCCAGGACAGGCCGTGCGCCACCTTGAGCTCGTAGGTGCCGGCCGGGATCGCGGTGGTGGCATAGGTATACGTGCCGTCGCCGTCCGGGTCGATGAGCCAGGGGGCCATGCAGGAGGGGTCCCAGTCGCCGGGGCAGCCCAGCTCGCTCTGCATGGAGCCGGGAGCGGTGATGATCGGGCCCTCTGCGTCGGAGGTCACGTAGTGGCGGGCGTGCTCGTAGTAGAAGCTCACCGGCCCGCCATCGGCGGTGTAGCCGATGTTGGCACCCCCGGGTGCTCCGCCGGCGCCGTAGCTCTCGTCCCAGGAGCGGTCGATCGCAGCCTTGTACTCGTAGTCGCCGGCCGGGATCGTGCCGGCGTCGTAGGTCCCCTTCCAGACGGTGTCCTTCGCGTCCAGCGTGAGCTGCGCCTGGTCGCAGTCCGGCTGCCAGTCGCCCGAGCAGCCCATGGCGGCGTTGTGGCTGCCGGGCACGCTGACCGCGTCCGGCTGCTCGACCGGGCCGATGGGGTCCACCCCACCACCGCCGCCCCCGCCGCTGCCGGCCTCGCCGACGATGCCGTAGCTGGAGGCGGCCGAGACGTTGCCGGAGTGGTCCTGCAGGATCGCCCGGTACTCCAGCAGGGTGCCGTCCGGCAGACCGGTGACGTCGTGGAAGACACGGTAGGGCGCATTGTCGTCGGTGCCGAGCACCGACCACTCCTGCACACCGACGGGGCGGTAGGCGAAGGTCACCTGCGCGAAGACGTCCTCCGGCACCGCGGCACCGATCTCGGCGCGCCCGCCCACGACCCCGCCGGCCGCCGGGCTGGTCATCGCGACCGACGGTGCCTCACGCGCCCGCGCAGGTCTTTCTCGGCCCGGTAGACCTCGACGGACAGCGGGTCCACGTCGACGGTGAGACGGCCTTCGGACCCGGTGATGAACCGGCCCCGCTCGCCGTAGATGGCGCGGAACATCGTGCGGGAGCCGTAGGTCGACAGGGAGGCCTGCTGGGGCTCGTCGGAGTTGTTGGCCACGACGAGGTACTCGACCTGCTCCTCGGCGTCGATGCGGGAGAAGGCGTAGATCCCGGCCTCGTTGCTCGCGTAGCGGTGGATCTGCGCCCCGTCGGCGAGCGCGGGGTTAGCCTCGACGAGGTCGCTGAGCGCCGCGATCTGCCGGTACAGCGGGTGCCCGGTGTCGTAGCGGTCCCGCGCACCGGAGGGAGCGCCGATGACCGGCTCGTCGGCATACTGCTGCACCTGGGTCGCGAACATGTCCTGCCGCGCGTCCTTGTCGCCGCCGGCTCCGATGAAGCCCTGCTCGTCGCCGTAGTAGACGACCGGCTGCCCGCGGGTGAGGAACATCAGCGCGTTGGTCAGCTCGACCCGCCGCTGCAGGTCCTCCCCGGAGTGGTCCCCGGCCAGCATCATCGCCGCCCGGCCCATGTCGTGGTTGCCGGTGAAGGTCGGCAGCTGGTAGGCGTTGGAGTCGGTGTCGGTGTAGTAGTCGTCCTGCGCGTAGAACGTCCGCAGTTCGGTGGTGGCGGCACCCCGCGCGAAGGCGACCGAGCGCGCCTGGAAGCCGAAGTCGATGACGGCCTGGAGCTCACCCTCGGTGGGGAAGGTGGAGAGGTACTCCGGGTTGGAGTCGTAGACCTCGCCGAACATGAAGAAGTCCTCGTTGCCCTCACGCGCCGCCTCCAGCACCCGCGGGCTGAACTCCTGCCAGAACTCCAGGTTGACGTGCTTGACGGTGTCGATCCGGAAACCGTCGATGCCCAGGTCGGCCCAGGTGGAGTAGATGTCGACCATGCCGTCGACCACCTCGGGGTTCTCGGTGAAGAGGTCGTCCAGGCCGACGAAGTCGCCGTACAGGCTGGACTCCCCGGCGAAGGTGGAGTCGCCGCGGTTGTGGTAGAGCGTGCGGTCGTTGAGCCAGCCCGGCACCTTCACCTCCGCGTCCTCCTCGGTGCGGAAGACGGGGGTGTAGGGGAAGGAGGTCTCGGGGTCCAGGAGCGGGAACGGCTTGTTGACGTAGTCGCGGTCGTCGAAGGCGTTGCCGGCCGCGTCGCGGTAGGGCTCGGTCTCCTTGTCGACGTAGCCGTACTCCCCCTCGGCGTAGTCGATGACGTCCGCGGTGTGGTTGGTGATGATGTCGAAGTAGACCTTCATCCCCCGGTCGTGCGCCTCGTCGATGAGCGCCTTCATCTCCTCGTTCGTCCCGAGATGGGGGTCGATCTGGGTGAAGTCGGTGACCCAGTAGCCGTGGTAGCCCGCGCTCGCGTCGGCCCCCGACCCCTGGACCGGTCGGTTCTTGAAGCTGGGAGTGAGCCAGATGGCGGTCGTCCCCAGGCCCTCGATGTAGTCCAGCCGGTCCTGGATCCCGGCGAGGTCGCCGCCGTGGAAGAAACCCTTGTCGGTCGGGTCGAAGCCGTGCTCCAGCCGGTCGCCCGCGATCTGGGCCGTGTCGTTGCTGGTGTCCCCGTTGGCGAAGCGGTCGGCCATGACGAAGTAGAACTGCTCGCGGGTCACCGGGGCGCGCAGGCTGTCCGCCGCGAGGGCGGCGTCCTGGTCCTCCTCACCTTCCGGGAGCACGGGCACGAGGCCCACCGCATCCGTCTCGTCGTCGAAGGAGAACTCGAGCGTGGCGGGCCCCTGGACCTCGAACGAGAGGTTCTGCTCGGGGTATGCCTCGTCCCACCCGCCGTCCAGCGCGACCTTGTACTCCCAGCGGCCCGCGGGCACCTCGAAGGTGCTGCGGTAGTGGGTACCGCTGCCCTCGACCGGAGCCAGCCACGTGCTCTCGCACGCTGGCGCCCAGTCCTCGTCGCACCCCAGCTCGCTCTGCAGGTCACCCACCAGGGTGACGGTGCGGGCCTCGTCGGCCTCGGGTGCGGCCAGGGTGGCGGCCGGGAGCACGGCGGCCGCCGTGGTGGCGAGCAGGGTGGACCCGAGCACAGCAGCGAGAAGTCGACGCGTCATTGCGATCTCCAGGAGGGCAGGGATGTGGACCTGGCACTCAACCTAGGACCTGGCTGAGAGAAACACAACACTTCTTCGCAAGATCTTGCACGAACCGCTCAGGCCGGCGCCGGCGTGCGCTCGAACGGCGAGGGGAAGGGGAAGCGGGAGTCCAGGAAGTCGCGCATCATCTCCTGCACCGCCGCCCGGGCCTCCTCCGGGGTGTCCAGGTCGTTGAGGCAGAAGGTGTCCACCGGTGGTCCGGCCTCGAGCCGGGCCAGCCGCTCCGCCGCGTCCGGCGCCCCGACGTCGACGTAGCGCATCGCGATGTCGGCCGGGACCGCCCGGCCGGTGAGCAGGGCGTAGTGGTGGTGCAGCGTCGCCGCGAAGCCGACGTCCGCGGGCGAGCGGAAGCGGGACCTGGTCGTGGCACCGACGGCCTCGGGGTAGGCCTGCTCCAGCTCCAGCATCACCTCCCGGATCTGGGGGTGCGGTGCGTGCTTGAACTTGTGTGTGATCCCCCGCCCGAAGGACTCGGCCAGGAGCGCCCGGACGTTCTTGCCGGCCGAGTTGGGGGCGACCTCCCCCGGGATGAGGTCACCCACCCCGAGCTGGAACGGCGAGAACGCCACCCGGGCGATCCCGTTGCCGTGGAAGAAGGTCTCCGCCGTGACGGGCCGCGCGAGGAAGACGTCGTCGTTGAGGTAGAGGTACCGGTCGGAGAGTCCGGCGATGTGGTGCAGCCGGGTGCCGATGGCGTGCGAGTTGAAGGTCGGGAGCGCGTCGTCGTCGAAGATGTCGTGGTGGTCCACGACGGTGATCCCCCGTGCCTCACGGTCCAGCCACCCCGGGACCTGGGCGTCGGTGACGACGTAGACGTGACGCACGAAGGGGGCATACATGTGCAGGGAGCGCAGGGAGTAGCGCAGCTCGTCGTGGCTGATGTACCGCGAGGCGTTCGCGGCGAGGCCTGCAGGCGCCTGGCCGCTGAACCGGGCGCGTCGCCGGGCGTGCGCGGGGTCGTCCCCGTCGACCCAGGTGTAGACGACGTCGACGGGAAAGGTGACCTCGTCGGCCAGCGTCCAGGCGAACGGCTCGTAGGTCGGGCGGGACCGACCCCCGATCGACACGGTCGTGCGCTGCTGCGCCGAGGGTGGCAGGACGTCTGCGACCAGGTTGGGGCGGGGTGCGACCAACGAGACGTCCCTCACCTCCGGCGGTGTCTGGCACCGTAACCGGGCCGCCCGCTCCGGTCCGTCCGCTGCCTCCGTCAGCCGCGCCCCCTCCTGCCAGAACTCCACGTCACAGCCGTACTCCAGCCCGGCCAGCAGGCGGCCGGTCGGCGCGACCAGCGGTTCGGCGAAGCGGATGACCGGAGCCCGCTTGATCCGGGCGTCCAGGGCACCGTCCGCGTAGGCGCTGCGCACCTGGGGCCGCCCCTCCCGCGCGGGTCGCAGCGCGTGCAGCGCGCTCATGGCGTGACGTTCGCGCATCGCCTCGAGGACCGCGGCCCGGTGCGACTCGTGGACCCCCACGACCCGCCTCAGCCGCGAGCGGCCTCGGACCACGAAGTAGTCGATCCCGGCCGACTCCAGGACGTCCGCGACGAGTCCCAGGTTGCGATCGCCGGCCCCTCGGGCGGTGAAGGCCACGACCTCCCGCGCCGGCCCCTGGAGGCCGTCGGCATCGAGGATCCTGATCTGCGGGTCAGCAGCGCGCGCCGCGTCACGCCGCTCGGCGATCCGCCTGCGTCGGCGCTCCTGCCGGTCACGGCGCTCCCGCTCCTCCTGCTCACGCTCGGCGCGCTCGGCAGCCACCCGGTCCGCCTCGGCGCGACGGGCTCGGACCGCGCTCGGCAGCAGCCGGCGCACCGCGCCGGGCAGCCGCTGGTCAGGCTGTGGCATCGAGACCTCCCCCGGGCTCAGGCACGCGGGCAGGCCCACGACCGTGGATATGCGAAAGGGCCCACCTTGGGGGGTGGGCCCTTTCGTTGAGTGGTGGTCCGGCGGTGTCCTACTCTCCCACACCGTTCCCAGTGCAGTACCATCGGCGCTGTCAGGCTTAGCTTCCGGGTTCGGAATGTGACCGGGCGTTTCCCTGACGCTATGACCGCCGTAACAATATCGACCTCTTGATCAACCACACGTGCTGGGTGGTTGCGGGTCGGGAACCGTGCAGTGGACGCGAGCAAAACTGGTGTTTCTTGTGTTGCTGGGGTGTTTGTTAAGTTATCGGCTTATTAGTACCGGTCAGCTACGCACATTACTGTGCTTCCACGTCCGGCCTATCAACCCAGTAGTCTAGCTGGGAGCCTCTCCACCCAAAAGGGTGTTGGAAACCTCATCTTGAAGTGTGCTTCCCGCTTAGATGCTTTCAGCGGTTATCACGTCCGAACGTAGCTAATCAGCGGTGCTCCTGGCGGAACAACTGACACACCAGTGGTTCGTCCATCCCGGTCCTCTCGTACTAGGGACAGCTCTTCTCAAGTTTCCTACGCGCGCAGCGGATAGGGACCGAACTGTCTCACGACGTTCTAAACCCAGCTCGCGTACCGCTTTAATGGGCGAACAGCCCAACCCTTGGGACCGACTCCAGCCCCAGGATGCGACGAGCCGACATCGAGGTGCCAAACCATGCCGTCGATATGAGCTCTTGGGCAGGATCAGCCTGTTATCCCCGGGGTACCTTT
>NZ_MKJZ01000023.1:0-1861 GCF_001942225.1 Serinicoccus sp. CUA-874
CTAGGAGGGCGCTGAACAAGGCGCGATCGCGGGGCGGGTTTGGCGTGAAGGGGCTGGCGGAGCGCCACCAGGGCCGTCTTGCGGCGGTGGGGTCAGCACCCGTGGGTGGAAGGAAGGGGTTCGTTCCGCCCGCCTGAGGCCATCCTGCGCCCGGTCAGGGGCGGGTATCAGGGTGCAGCGGTGCCGGTGGGGACCCCATGCTCAGGCGATGGCCCAGGTCCCGTGCTGGTGGGTCAGTCCGAGGTTGAGGAGGCGTCGCAGGTTGAGGCCGGCGGCGCGGTGGTGCAGCCAGGCGTCGTTCTTGGTCACGCCGCGGTAGGGCACGCGGCGTGCTCCTTTGGTGAGCCAGGCGATGGAGCGTTCGACCATCGGCCGGTGCCGTCGGTAGACGGCCTGGAAGTCCGGGTCCTGGGCACGTTCGCGGTGGTCGCGTTGGAGCTGGTGGTGCTCACCGAGGGTGATCTTGCGGCCACGTTCGCCAGTGGTGCACCGCTGCCGTAACGGGCAGCCTGCGCAGGCGGCACCGAAGGTGACCTTGCCCTTGGGGCTGATCGTGCGGGTGATCCCTGCCGGGCAGGTCAACGTCCCCGCGGCGGGGTCGTGGGTGAAGTCGTCCAGGGTGAACCCGCCCTCGACCGCGGGCCGCAACGGCCAGGGCTTGAGCACCGGCGCCCACTGCTGCGCAGCGAGGGTGGCGAGCATGGGCCCGCTGGCGTAGGCAGAGTCGCCCAGGACCTGCACGTCGGCCGGGTCCTCGATGGTGGGATCGGTGGTGACTAGGTTCGCGCCCACAGCGGCGTCGGAGTTGTCCGGTCCGTTGGTCTTGGTCAGCGCCACCCTGGTCATCAGCCCGGTGTCCGGCTCGATCACGACGTGGGCCTTGAACCCGTCCTGGCGGCGTTCACGAGTCTTGTGCGCGTGCCGGGTGTCGGGGTCGACGGTGGAGATCGTCCGGTCCGGCACGGTGCGGCGGGCGATGCGCCACCGCCCGTCGGTGCCGTCCGAGCCCTCGGCCGGTTCCACGTCCTGCCCGGCGACCAGCGCCAGCAGCGCGACCGCTTCGGCCGCCCTGCCGCCGGCGGCCTCGATCGCCTTCACGTCCAGGGCGCCCAGCAGCGCCAGGGCGTCGTTGACAAGGGCGGTCACCAGTTCCTCACGGGCGGTCTCGTCGTCCCAGGCGATCGGTGGCTTGCTGGTAACGGTGTAGTCCTGGCCGGTGACCGTGGCCAGCCGGGTGCAGTGCCCGGTGACCAAGCCGGCCGCGTCGGGCACGTCCCGGGACACCCGCCGGATGCTCGCGATCAGCTGGGTGATCGTGTCCTGCCGGGCGACCGCGTCGTCCAGCACCGTGGAATCCAACGCTCGCCGCTGCTTACCGGCTACCGCGCCGGTGGCGGTGACGACCTCGCGGACCGCCTCGAAGATCCGGTGCGGACGGTCGCTGGCAGCCAGCCGCTTTCGCCAGTAAGTCAACGTCGAGGGATGGAACCCGGTCCCGTCGACCGCGTACCCGCAGGCCGCCTTCCAGCGCAGGTCGAACGTCAGCGCGTCAACCGCGTCCCGGTCCGAGAGCCCATGCAGGGTCTGAAGGACCAGCACCGAGGCGATGACCTCCGGCGGGATCGAAGGCCGGCCACGACCCGAGGGGAACAAGTCAGCGAACATGCTCGGCGGGAACAGCTCCAACCGGTGCCCAGCCAGGAACGCGAACACGCTCCCCGCCGGCAACAAGTGCCCCGCCAACGCCTCCACGTCCAACAGCTCCCGCTGCCGATCAGCCTCACCCTGCATACACCCAGAGTCTCAACCCAGCGCCCGGCCAACCCCCGGCGACGCGCGGATTGTTCAGCGCCCTCCTAGG
>NZ_MKJZ01000024.1:0-1852 GCF_001942225.1 Serinicoccus sp. CUA-874
TGACGAGGCTCGTCGAAGTTCCTCAGTGATGCTCACTGATTTTCCCCACCTTGGGCGGGGTTCAGTGTAGCGGTCGGCGGGTGCCGGTGGTGGCGGCGCGTAGGGCGTCGTTGTGGGCGTGGTGGGCTCGTAGCCGGTAGGAGTCGCCGTCGAGGTTGAGCACGACCGATCGGTGCAGGAGACGGTCGAGCATCGCGGCGGCGACGGTGGTGTCGCCGAGGACCTCGCCCCAGGAGGCGACGCCGCGGTTGGTCGTGAGCACGATGCTGGTTTTGAGGTAGCGCTGGGAGACGACCTGGAACAGCGCGGAGGCGGCCTCGCCGGGCAGCGGGAGGTAGCCCAGCTCGTCGATGACCAGGAGCGTGGGGCCGGCGAAGAACCGCATGGTGGTGGCCCACCGGCCCTCGATCGCGGCGCGGTGGCACCGGGCGGCGAGGTCGGCGGCGGTGGTGAAGTAGGTGCGGTACCCGGCCTCGGCCGCCGCCCGCCCGAGCCCGACCGCGAGGTGGGTCTTGCCCACCCCCGGCGGGCCGATGAGCAGGACGTTGGTCGCCGACTCCAGGTACCGGCAGGTCGCGAGCTCGTCGATCAGCTTGCGGTCCACGTTCGGGGCGGCGTCGAAGTCGAAGTCCGCGAGGGTGGCCGGGGTGGGCAGGGAGGCGAAGCGCAGGCGGCCGGCGAGCTTGCGGGCCTCGGTCGCGTCGACCTCGCGGGCGAGCAGGTGCTCCAGGGTGGCGGTCATCGACCACCCCTCGGACTGCGCGGTCGCCAGGACGGTGGGCAGGTGCTCGGCCGCGGCGTGCAGCTTCAACGCGGCGAGGTGGGCGCGCAGCTGCTGGTAGGTGGACGCCTGGGATGCGCTCGTCGGCGCCGGGACCAGGTCCTCGGTCGTGGGGGTGCTCGTCGTGGTGTTCATCGGTTCAGGGTGTTCCTTCCGTGGGCGGCTTGGTCGTAGGCGGATAGGTCGATCACCACGTCCCCGCCGGCTGCGGGCGTCGTGGGGTTGTTCGGGTCGTCGTCCTGGTGACGGGCGCGCAGCACCTGCGCGGCGGCGCGGGCGGCGGCCCCGGGCGGGATGCGTTCCTTGCGTCGGTGCGGTGCTCGGGTGTCGTGGGAGCGAGCACGCGGGCCTCGAGGGCGGTGACGTGGGCGTGCTCGCGGACCATGACGCCGGCGCCGTCGGGGGCGAGCTCGTGGCGGGCGATGACCGTCCCGGCGCTGGTGGCGATGTCGATGTGGGTGGTGCCGAGGCGCCAGGTCACGGACACCTGCGCGCGGGCCAGCTCGGGGGCCACGGAGTAGAAGTTGCCGCGCCAGGACACCAGCGCCTGCGCGGACACCGTCCGGTCCTCGCTGATGGTGGCCGGGAACGGGACGGCCGGGACCGGTGCGAGCGGCTCCCTGGCGGCGAGGGTGAGCACGGAGGCCTTCCCGCCGGGCCCGGCGGGACGTAGCCGCGCGTCGCCGCGGGTGGCGCAGAACCGGTCGAGGGAGGCCTGGGCCTGCTCGACGGTGGTCTCCTCGGGCAGGGTGCGCCACCAGCGTTGGGCGGCGGTGTGGTTGGCCTTCTCCACCACGCCCTTGCGGTTGCCGCGTCGCGGCGGGCAGATGTCGACACCGACGGCGTAGTGCTTGGCCACCGCGGAGAAGGAGGCGGACACGCGCCCGGTGGCGGGGTGGCACACGGTGGCCATCCGGTCGAAGCGCCACGAGCGCGTGAGGCCGCCGAGGGCGCGGGCCACACGGTCGAGGGCGTCGATGAGGTGGGGCTGGTCCATCGAGGGGCACAGCACCCCGCGCCAGCGCCCGGAGTGGGCCAGTGCGCCGACGAGCAGGTAGGCCGTGGCCCCCC
>NZ_MKJZ01000025.1:0-1601 GCF_001942225.1 Serinicoccus sp. CUA-874
AACCCCTCGGTCTCGAACAGCTCCCAGGCCTCATCGACGGAGACGAGCTCACTGCTGAAGTCGTGGGTCGAGCGGTCCCAGAACTGTCCGTACCTCACCTGCATACGCCCATCCTGCCTCGCCAGTTGCGTCACTGGCGCCACCCGGCCACGCGTTCCGGGAAGCAGGTCTACCGGGCGAGCGTGGCGCAGTGGAAGGCGCAGCAGGCCGCGAAGCGGCCCAAACCTGTGAAGTTGGCGACCAATCCGCGGCTGCGGGCCTACGTGGAGGACAAGCTCTGCGGGGAGGTCACCGATGCCGATGGGCCACCGATCGCCGGCCCGGACGTGCCCTGGGCCGGTCGCCGGCACGGGCGTCGGCAGGACCGCCGCTGGGGCACCGCGTGGAGCCCGGAGCAGATCAGCAACCGGCTCAAGGTCGACTTCCCCGACGATGAGTCCATGCGGATCAGCCACGAGACGATCTACACCTCGCTGTACGTTCAGGGCCGCGGCGCGCTGAAGCGGGAGCTGACTGCGTGCCTGCGTACCGGGCGGGCGCTGCGCGAGCCACGCGCCAGGACTGGCCGCAGCGGCCGCACCTTGGTCACCGACGAGGTCAGGATCTCTCAACGTCCCGCCGAGGCTGGCGACCGGGCGGTACCCGGTCACTGGGAGGGCGACCTGATCATCGGGCTGGACAAGTCAGCGATCGGGACGCTCGTGGAGCGCACCAGCCGGTACACGATGCTGCTGCACCTGCCCAGGATGGAGGGCTTCGGCGAGGTCCCGTATGTCAAGAACGGGCCACCCCTGGCGGGTCATGGCGCTCAGGCCGTCCGGGACGCGATCACCGCCCAGCTGGGCGACCTGCCCGAGCAGCTGCGCCGATCGCTGACCTGGGACCAGGGCGGGGAGATGGCCCAGCACGTCCAGCTCAAGATCGACGCCGGCGTCGCGGTCTACTTCTGCGATCCACACTCACCATGGCAGCGTGCGAGCAACGAGAACACCAACGGCCTGTTGCGCCAGTACTTCCCCAAGGGAACCGACCTATCACGATGGTCCGCCGAGGAGGTTGCAGCCATCGCCGTCACCCTCAACGAACGACCTCGCAAGGTCCTCGGATGGCGAACTCCTGCCGAGGTCTACCAGGAGCAGCTACCCTCCCCACCACAGGCCGGTGTTGCATCGACCCCCTGAACCTGCCTTCAGTCCTCCAGGAGTTCGTCGATGGTGAGGTGCTGGGCTTCGAGCGCGAGAGCGGCGACGTCCTCGACGGTGGCGGCAGCATAGAGCCGGGTTGGTTGAGGGGGCACAGTGGTGCGCTCCTGCACGGCGCCGTGGACGGTATGGCGCAGCTCAGCCGTGCCGGCGGCCGGTAGGACGAGGCTCCGTGAGCTGTGTGGGTCACGCAGCGAGAGCCAGCGCGGCGGGCGCGATCGGACCGTGTCGTCCCAGCGGGTTTCCTCGATCCAGCTCAACCGGGCAGACTCGCCGGCGCGGTCGAGATCGACGCTGCGAATCGAGTGCTGCCCGTGGCGCAGATCGACGAAGATCTTGTCCCCTGTCACGTCGACCGTGATCCGCGGGCTGCTGGCGGTGCCGGGCCATGCTGGCTGG
>NZ_MKJZ01000026.1:0-1586 GCF_001942225.1 Serinicoccus sp. CUA-874
GCAGACTCCCGCTGTCAACCTGGCTGTGCCTGGATCCGATCTCGTGACGGTTGTGGTTGGGCACACCGCTGGCTCCCGCGTTGTGGTGTGCTGCGGGAGTTGAGGGTCGATGGGGTTCAGGCGGTGAGCGTCTTGTGACCTCGGGTGGGGTCATAGGGCTGGTGGTCGGTCCAGGCTCGCCACAGGATCCGGGTCCAGCGCGCGCCGAGCCCGCGGTACGCGCGGTAGCGGCTCTGTCGGTGGGCGCGGGCGTGTCATAGACGGCCTTGCTCCAGTCGTCCTCTCGGGCAGCGACCGTCATCCACCAGTCGATGGCGTGGCGCATCCGCTTGTTCGCCGCGTACCGAAACCGGACCTGGTGGGTACGCCCGGACGCTCGGGTGACCGGTGCCAGACCGGTCTCGGCGAGCATGGCGCCCGCGTTGGGATACCGGGCTCGGTCATCGCCCATCTCGCCGATGAACGTGGCCGCGATGATGGGTCCGATGCCGGGGAAGCTGAGGAACAACGGGCCGTCCGGGTGGACGGCCACGGCGTCGGCGAGCAGGGTGTCATACGAGCGGACCTGCCGGTTGAACAGCTCGAGCTGGTCGGCCATGGCCAGCGCGGCGACCTGCTTACCTGTCGCGGTGCCGGGCGCGGCGTTCAGCAGGTGAGGGCGCATCCGCTGAACGAGCGCACCGGGGTCGGTGCGCCCGGAGTAGCCGTGCCGGCGACAGAACCGGGCCATCCGTTCGGGGCCGACCCGCCGCGCGGCGTCGGGTGTGGGGTAGTCGCGCAGGAACGCCAACGCGATATCGCGGTCCAGGGACGAGAACAGGTGCAGCGGCGCAGGGTGATAGGCCTCGAGCACGGCCCGCAGCCGGGACTCCACCATCCGTTGCATGTGCACGATCCGTTCCCGGTCGCGTGACAACGCGGCGATCGTCGCGGTCTCGTCGCTGGGAACGGACAGTGCTCGCCAGTGCCGGTGCTCGTGGCGCAGCGTGTCGGCCAGGACGAACGCGTCGAACGCGTCGGACTTCGCGTTCGCGAGCCGGTACCGCTCCCGGGCGCGGGAGCTGATCTTCGGGCTGATGCAGAACAACGGCACCCCGGCCGCCTGGATGTGTTCGACGAGCAGGCCCTCCCCACGCTCGATCGCGCACACCACCGGCGTCGTGGCGCCGGTGGTGGTGATGAAGTCGTCGATGACTGCCATGCCCGCGACGGTGTGCTCGACACGCGCCTTGCCCACGACGTCCCCGGAGGCGTCCACCGCGCACAGCTGGTGCTCGCGACCGCCCCAGTCGATCCCGATGAAGACTCCCGGCGCAGGACCGGGACGAGAAATGGTGGTGACCATGCTGCTCCTTCCAGCAGCCAGGTCGCCTGACGCCGCGTGCGTGGCCGGCCCGTTCTCGGAACCTCGTCTCGGCACTCGTAGTGCTGCTCCCGCTGGCCGATAGCTCGGGCCTGCCCCGCCACGGGTGGACGGGTCTGCGTGTGGACCTCGAAGGCAACGCGTCTGCATAGGTCCTACCCGCGGCGGCGCAGACAACCAGCCAGACCATCTGGCCACCCCTAGGGTGCACAGACGAGGTCTG
>NZ_MKJZ01000027.1:0-1565 GCF_001942225.1 Serinicoccus sp. CUA-874
TGGGTTGCTCCAGCGTTCGTGTCCGGTTTCGGGCTGAGGATCAAGCAACATCTGTACGGTCTTCGTGACACCTGTAGGAGGGTGCGCGATGAGCACGAGCGATGCCTCGGTCCCGAGGAAGCGTCGGCCGAAGAAGGTCCTGTCAGCGTCGGCGAAGTACGAGATCTGGTTGCAGCTGGTCCGAGGTGAGGCCACGATCGGGCAGGCCGCGACCAGCGCCGGGGTGGACCGGTCCACGATCATCCGGGTGCGGCAGGTCGCCAAGGACGGTGCCCTCGCGGCGCTGGCCGCCTCCCGTCCTGGGACACCGGGCAAGAGCGCCCGAGACGTGGAGCTGGAGGAGGCCAACGCCGAGATCGACCGACTCGGCGAGGCGGTCAAGGAGCTGGCGGTCAAGCTGACCCTGCTGGAGAAAAAAGGGGGGCTGGACTGATGCCCATGGCCCCGGTGCCGGCCCGCGTCGACGCGGCCACCAAGACAGTCCTGCTCGAGGCCGTTAACCACGCGCTGGAGGCAGGCTGGCCGTTGGTGAAGGCCTGCGCCGTGCTTGGGCTGGAGGAACGCCGGGCCCGCCGCTGGACCCGGCGCAAGGACACCGGGACCCCGTTGGTCGACGCCCGCCCAGGTGCCTCCCTGAACGCGCTGACGCCGGCGGAGATCGAAGCCATCGTGTCCGCGTTCGAGACCTTCGGGGATAAGGACTTCTCCCACCGGCGCCTGGCCCACCGCGGCTCCTACGAGGACCTGTTCTGGGCCTCCCCGTCCACCGTGCGACGCGTCCTGAACGATCATGACCTGCGGTTTCGTCACCCTCCACGCCCACCACGCGGTGAACGGCGACCGTTCCCGGACTGGGCCACGTACACCCCGAACTCGATCTGGATCTACGACTCGACGCACTTCCCGCGTGCCGGGATGGCGGTGCTGATCATCGAGGACCTGGTCTCGCGCAAGTGGCTGACCCACGTCGTCTCGGCGCAGGAAACCCACACCCAGGTCCGGCTCGCCTTCGAGCAGGCCCTGGACGCCGAAGGGCTGCTCGAGGCGGCCCTGGACCGCGCCGAAGCTATCGGCGCACCCCTGGGCCTGGACGGGGTCGACGAGGCCACCCCGCTGCTGCTGGCTGTCTCGGACAACGGCTCGCAGATGATCGCGGGCCACACCCGCAAGTTCATGGCCATGGTCGCCATCGCCCAGCACTTCGGCCGGCCCGCCACCCCGACCGACCAGGCCTGGATCGAGTCCCTCAACGGCACCCTCAAGGCCGAGTGGCCGCACCTGAACGCCATCACCGACCCCGCGCTCCTGCGCGCCGAGCTCGAGGCCGTCCGGACCGAGTACAACGCCACCCGGTTGCACTCCGGTATCGGCTACGTCACCCCGCTCGACGAGCACGAGGGGCGCGGCACTGCCATCCGCACCGCCCGCCGCGAAGGCCTCGCCGAGGCCGCCAGACAGCGACTTGCCTACCACCGAGACCAGAGGAAGAATCAACGAAACCCAGAAGACCCCGATGTGGTCTGATCCGAGCGCCCGATGCGGACATTAACGCTGAAACACCTCAG